>JAKAKF010000025.1 GCA_021813595.1 bacterium | reverse complement strand
TTCTTCATTAAAATGCTTTTCGCCATTTCCTTTTTAATCCCGCCGATAAATCCCGATAATCCGTTAATAATGTTTTCAATAGTTTCATTATAAATATTATATGAAATCTCCGCTCCGTGCAACAATTCTAATAGATTTCCGTCTTTTAAACCGTTTTTAATAGACAATACCGTTCCTGCGGCTATAAGAAGGCTACCTTTGCCTGCACAAGGATCAAATATAATATCTTTTTTGTAATCGAAATCTTTCAGGAGTTGATAAGCTGTGTATAGAGCGACGTCTATAGGAGTAAAATACTGGGCTAATTGTTTTTTATCGGTTTCGCTTGCAGGTTCCTGCATTATAGCGTTAAAAATATAATTGCCGCGTGCTCTTTTTTTCTGCAAATAATCAACGGCATTGATAAACAACCGAGAAAATAATGTATCTTTATCATTTATCCATTCCATAAATTCCCCCTTTCATATTCTAATGCAATAATCTTGCCAAAACCAAATTAGAAGACAAAACCTTATGTTTACTTACATTTAATTATCTTTGTAAGGAGTCGGAAATTTGACGCACGGAAAACTTTTCCGTTTACTTTTGACGCTTCATCCTTTATTTTCATGTTTTATATATACCTGATAACAATAAACGCATCGTCAATTTTAAGTATGTTATATCACAACCTCAATTAAGGAGCATCTTTAATTTTATAAACTACCTTACAAGGTTTTGACGCAAGTTTTACCACCTTCTCCGGAGAACCTATATAAATCTGCGAAACTACTTTCGGCTTGCCATCAACACGGGCAATTTCTCTTACGTATAAGTAGGGTCTTCCTTTTTTCTTCTTTATATGAAAATGTGCCATAAATATATTATATAAAGTAGGGTCTTACAAGTCAATAAAGAAATGTAATTGTCTTTATATTTCAAAGTTTAATGAGATTAACGGATGGCTCTTACTGAAAAAATATTAAAACATGGATATGTTTTATGTGCGCAAATATAATTAAGCCAGAGGGGTTTTGCCTTTATAAGCGCATGATTACGTTAAATAATTAAGTTATATCTATTTCGTCGAAATAGTCTCCATTTGGTTTACCTTTATGGATTCCTTAATATTTGTTATTTTGCACGGCGCGCGGAAGAATACCCTTTAATTAATGCATAATTTATTTTATGATTGGAAAGTTATTTTATACACGCATCCTGCTAAAACAACGAGAACTGCTAAGACAATAATGTAAAAGAAAATAATAGGCCAAAGGGTATGATGTTTAATATATACTTTTTTATTTTCATAGATTTTCTGTATGTCTTCGCTAAGAGTTATATTAATATTTTGGTTATTTTTTATCGATTTTTCAAGTTCTATAGTCGAATATACTGCACCGATAAGGAGTTTATTGTAGTAAAAATAATCCAACAAAAATAAAGCAATCCATATAAAACATAATACTATTAATATCCAAAACACAATTTTCCAATCAATCGCTCCAGTATTAGTCAATTTAAGCACAAAACCTCCAGTTGATAGCCTGCACTCAAAATTGCCAATCCAACGCCTAAACTCTTCCATATTTTCGAACCCAAACTATCTTTATTATTAAATTCAATAGTGTCCATTAATCCTAAAACATCTTGCTTTAGGAGATAATGGTGCTTTAATGTTTTTACAACTATTTCATCGGGTAAATCTTTATTTTTTATCTCTTTTATTCTTTTTTGATTCAATAAAAACTTATTTAAATTATTAAAATTTCTTCTTCCAAGTTTAAATTCTTTAAACAAATACTCTAAAACAGGACTATTGCTAATGATTTCGCGTTTTAGTTTTGCATCCAATATATTGCAATACTCTAAAGCTTTAGAATAAATTAACCATGGACCGTGTGAAATATTGCTAACATGGGCCTTGTAAAGATTATTTTTGTCATCCGTAATTAAATTAAATTCATAACCATATGATTTAATGAGCTTTTCTGTAGCCTGTTGTAAATAAAATATGGCTTGAGGATAGCAACCGTTTTTATGCAAAACATCCGCCGCCTTTAAATCATCAATAGAAATATTTAGAAAATGGGTGGCTAAATCTTTTGATTTTTTTGTATTACTTATCGCATTACTCTGTAAGTTATTGCTAATCATATTTTATAAATTTAATATATTGCTCTATTATAAATCAATTTGATTTCTTAAGCATTTTATTATTTGCTTATTTATCATAATATAAAATTTAAAAAGTGCTTAACGAATATTTTTTAATACAATTGAATCAAACAGATTCGTTAAGCAATCCCTCAACATAACCACGTGGATTATTATTCACTTTTTCACTTACTCTCTTTGAAAATTTTTTAATGTTATTTTCCGGCAATGACTTTTTTCCTGAGACAGCAGATGTAATAATTCCGACATATGGAGGATATTTATTACGCTTTGCAAACACTTTATTTAATATCCAACTTTCTAATACTCCAGGTTTTTTAATAAAATTAAATAATAATCCATGCGCTATAGCCTTTGTATTTTTATTACGACAAGATATTAATAAATAATTTGGCGCAATGCGCGTCAATCTCCATAAAGGTGGTTCAAACGATTTAGAATCAACCTCATAAAGTCGGAGCTTGTTTATATTTTCAAGCAATAAAGCTTCCTCTAAAAGTCCAACCGATAGCCGCACATATTTTTCTTTTATATCGGAAGACAAGTTGTTATATACTTGCTGCATTTTTTTAGCTGTATACTGGCGATTAAAAAAATATGCTCGCGAAGGGAGTTCCTTATTGAGAAGACCATTGCTAAAATTAACTTCTCTCCATGGATCTTTCAAAGGTAAGCCTTTGGATACTTCCCCGTCCAACTCTAATTTGTTAGCAAATGCGGCGGTTCCATATCGTTCAAGTGGGTCAATAATTCCAGAACTGGTCGCAAAAGTCACAGCAATACCTCCTTCTGCTCTTTCAAGATAACCCCTTGCCCCCCTGTAGATTTCCTCGGCAGATACCTTTTGAAAACTAGGAGAGTAAAAAATCCCCGCAAAAAATATCTGTTTTAAAAAATGGATTCCAATAGGATCATCTAAAAAACTTCTTAGATAATTGCATAACTCGGAATAATTGATAATAGACTCAATTGTAAAATTTGCTGAATGCCATAAAAATCTTATAGCATCATAAAATGCCACCACTTCTGCGATGTTTCCAACCACCTCAAAAGAGTTGCTTTTAATGGTTTGAATTATCTTATTGTCTTTTAACATTTTAATTTCGCTATTTTCTTCCCCTTCTATTTTAGCCAGATTAGGAAGAGGGAGAATTTTTACTCTATTCGCTAAATTATCGCTTAATTCCGGCTCAGCTTCTGGCTCCTTCCAAATATTATCTGCCAGTTCGTCAAGAACATCCGCTATGGTTTTTAAATTTGTTTTTTTATCCCAATCCTCAAATTCATCAAAAGAATATTTTCCGACCGATTGATAAAATAATTGGGCAGTCGAACAAAGCCGATGCTCTTCCAACTTCACGCATAATTTTAACGCAATGTCTTTGAATCTGCCATTTTTGTAATTCATGGTCGCCTCCCATATATTTTATGACGACTATTCGACTAATATTAATCGATAGCGTAAAATATATTGTAAATTCTCATCGGTATTATACGGAAGATCCGTCTTTAAAAAATTTTTCGGAATTATGCACTTGACAAAGCAATGCAACAATTATATCCTTTAATGTTATCATATGCATATCAAAACCTCATCATCTCCTCTAACTTTATCCCGTTAAGCACGTAAACAAATACCGTCCCGACGTAAGCCCCCGTCTTTGCTATTACCCTGTATTCGTAATAATTAGCCGTAGCCTTGCCGTATTGTCTTGCTTCTTGAATAGTATTATTTATAACAGGTTTTATTCCTTTTGGCAAATTATCCCACCCCGCCATATTGGTATTTTTAACCTCGGTTATATTGCCGGAGCATATCTTATAATTTTCGATTGCCCAGTATGCCGGTTTAGGAAAACCCTGAGTGCGCCTTATAATGCTTATCAGCTTGCAACCCGACATAGTAGTAGTTATCGGTATGGCGTTATAGGTGTAAGCTCCGCCAGTATAAATATAAGGACTGCCGGAATTATAAACTCTCATTGCAAGCTTGTTAAAGTTAGAGTCTGACTGATTGTAAGGGATATTAAAAATCCCTAAAGCAAAAACCTTATTTGCAGAAAACAAAATAAATGCAAATATAAATATTTTTACGGTTATTTTATTCATTGTTTGATTTAAAAAATTCCGTCAAACTATTTATTTTATTCTCAGGCTCCGGCAGGCTAAAATCTCTATAACCTCTGTTAAGCCAGTAAGCGTTGCACTCAGGACAGTTTAACTCTATATGGTGAATTGCCAAATTATAATCGTCTATGAAATATCTTATTCCAAGCTCGGAAATAATTCTATGCTTTTCTTTCGTGTCGGCATGATATACGGGAATGTCTTTGCCTAATACTTCAGATACGTTTAATTTCCTTAAATGCAAGGCTTCTTTCGGGCTTGCCGTTATAAAGCATTTGATGCCATTAATATAAAGCTTTAAGTTTAGAACCTCGTCAAAAACTTCCATATCGGAAAAGTCAATTCTTGAATTGATTAAGGATACCTGATCCGCCGTAATCTCGTATCTATCCGCCATATTGTATATTTCGGAATGCTTAACCGAAACTTCAAATCCAAGTTTTAAAGCTTCTTTTTGAAAAGTCTTTTCGTAGTCGAATATAACGCCGTCTAAGTCTAATGCGGTTTTATTGAGCATTGTAATATCCGCTTTAAGATTTTATTTTTTAAGGAATTCCGACAAATCAGAATATACAAAAGAACTCTTGCCTATACGTTTCATGTCTTCCGCTTCTTGGGCATGAATTTCCTCGGTTTCTTCTTTAGACAACGGCTGCCAGTTTCCTTCATATAACTTTATCCCATATATTTTTCTCTGGGATACAGGACGAGTTTTGCCTTTTTTATCCGTTTCAATACCTAATTCTTGCCTTATTATTATATTCCCGGAAGCAGAAGCCATGACCTTTTGCAAAAAATTCCTAAAGCTATCTCCGGCAGCCAAACGATTTCTACGAACGATTTCCGGCATCGCACGTTTTATCCCTTCCTCCGCCATAAACTCGCTATAACTACCGTAAAACACGCCTTCAGGCGATACAAAGACATTTGCCTTTTCCGTCTTATCTATGGAAGAACCGTATATAAAGGTAATACGTTTATTCCCTGGAATCCGAAGAATGAGCTCAGTTATTTCTTTTACGATTTTATATAATTTTGGTTCGTTATAATTCTGGATTTTCATAAAGTTTTTTCCATCCTCGTTTCCTTTATAATTTCCGCCGAAAAATTACAGGCCAAGGCGGAGTATCCGGATTCAGTAATATAATATTTTTTGCTATCTTTTATTCTATCGAGCCATTTATTTGAAACAGCCCAATTAACATCCCTTGTGAAATTTTTCGGCATTTTCTCGCCTACGCGGTCGAACATCTCCTTTAATTCTAATAAAGTAAAACTGCTACGGTCAAGAATATTTTCCATATAACTCGCGAATACCAATATTTTATCGGGATTTCTTTCTGGATTAAACTTCCTGTAATATTCGGCAGGACTTATTTCTAATGTCTTAATATCTTGACATAGATATATTATTTCTTTCGCTTTATCCGGGTCGATGGTTTTTGTAAAAGATAAACCGGCACCGGATATATTGATTTTGTATTCATTATCCATTATCGTTTCCATAATTCTAATATAATAATTATGCCGTAAGACACTAAAATTGCTACCATGATTAAATTAATAATTTCCATTTCCATATTTATTAAACTCCTGCAAAACTAAAAAAATTTCTTGCTTTCGTTAACATATTTTGAAAGTTCGGAATCTACAAATGCTTTAAATTCAGGATTACTATCGCCTATGACGCTTAATAGTTCATCTTTAAATATAGACAATTTAAGATTTTTACAGTCCCTTTTAATACAGTTATCAAGAGCCGTTTCTATTGCCTTTCTCTCGTCAGAATTTAACGGTGGTATAATTCTACTTATAAATTCTATTAAAATTCCGCTATCTTTTAAAATTCCGCTATCTTCTCTATTCATTTTTCACCAACCTCCGCCTGAATTAATCCTGTCATATAACCAATAAACAAGCACAACTAAAAATATAACTACAAAAACCCAACCACCAACATTTATGATCAAAGAATGCCACGGTGACAAACAATTAAGAACCTTATACGGTAAAGTTCCTGGCTAAAACAATGCCAAGTTCGTCGAAATCGCATATAATACGACTCGCAAGTTCCTTAATCTTATCGATATTTTCTTTGCTCATCTCTTATAATTTGCAAATCGTTCTTATAATTTTCCTTTTCGCCGGCATAATATTTTTTTAATGCCTCGTTAACTATTTGCGATTTGTTGGCCATGCCAAACCTGCGAATAAATTCTTCGTCAACGTAAAAAATTTGTCTTTTTTTCATAATAAAAATCTCCTTTTTTTATGGTTATAATTGGAATGTATCCCTGATTTATAAGGGATTGCGACTAATGCCCATATCCACGCCTATAAATATAGTACAACTCTATATACACATATAATGAGCTTAACAAAAGCCCGATTATTCCGTATATAAAAAATTCGTTGCTATTCAACAGAGAATTAAGCGCTGTCACTGCATATGAATGTTTACCCGGATAATATACAGGCTCAGGTGGTGGTGCAGACCAAACAAAAACTAAATAAAGAAAGGCAAATATCGCCCCTTCAATGACTATAGTCCAAATGCCCGCCATTATTGCCGAATATTTTGGACTATGTTCTTTCCCGTTTGATAATCCTAATTTATCTCTTAAAATCTCTGTTTCAATATTCTTTTCCCACTGAGGCATCTGCTCCCATCGTTCTTTTTCTTTTTGCGCCTCAATTTCGTTGAGTTGTTTTTTGACTTCGCTGAGCTCAAGTTTAGCCTTTGCTTTTTTGAGTTTATAAGATTCAAACATTTTTAGCCTCCTATTATAAATATTTTACTATATTTTCATAGCGAAGTTCTCGGGAAAAAGAACTTCCAATATCGACCTGTCAACGCTTTTCCTGAAATATATCGACCTTATGAAAATTTTAACCTTGTCCCTACCGAATTTTTCTAACAAACCGCTTAAGGCGTATCGGAGTTCATCTATATTGTCTTTGCCGTATTTTTCTTTTTTGCCTTTCAATTCTTCAAAATCTTCGTAAATCGCCTGCGCTATCAAATCTTCCTGAATTTCTATTTCTTCGGCTTCCCGCTTCGACACCTCTCTTTTTTCTTCCATCCTGTCCGCACTGCGGACGTATTTAATAATTGTTTCTTTGAACGGCGCCGGCTTAACTATTTTTTCGATAATATTTTCGCTTGTAAGTCCTTCCTCTTTTAATCTATCGTAAACCGCCCGCCTTAAACACGTAAAGTCGTAGTCGTCAAGACCTAATCCGGCAATATCTAAATTAACTATGCCGCTTATATCGTTATCGATTTTGAATTTCAGCGATTCGTTAAGATTTTCTACCTCGCCTATTCTCGATAAACCCGCGTAGCCTGGATAGTCGTTTATAAAATCGGCAACGGTTTCGTAATCGTCTATATTGTATCCGTTTTCTATAACTTCCGTAAGTTCCCTGAAAGCTCCGTTTAAATTAGAAAAATAAGTCTTATATCTTATGCCGTTATAGAATTTGTCCGCAATGAAAACGAAAATTTTGTTATATAAAAGCCCGTTTTCCGATAGCTGGGATTTAATAGAAGATGTTATTTTATCGATTAAGGAATTTTTATCCATGAAATTTAAGGTTTCATTTTGTCCGGTAACCGGACAAAATGATTAATTATATGTTATCTATTTCCTTATTTATTTCTTTAATGCCGCTTTCCAAAACGAATTTATCATCGCGATTATATCCTGTCAATTCATCTTTTTTGTCTTTATCTGAGTCGGTTAAAAAATTTAATATTAATTCCGTATCATTTTTTATGCTCATAATGCATATTATTTTTTGTGCTTCTAATCTCAACCTGAAACTTCTTTCAAAACCTATACCTAATCCAATTAAAATCGAAATTATATATATAACAACAGATAAATAATGTGGTTGGGGCAATTTATAAAAAATATAATACAATTTTAAGAAAATCGTTATTATTGCCCCAATAATAAAAAAAACAATGGCAGACACAATTATAGTGAAAGTTGCGAGGTTATATAATCTTTCTACTTCTTTTTGTAATATTTTCGGATTATATTTGGGATTCATATACCAGATAAAAATTATTTAAAATTTATAATGGTGTGGAGGGGAGGAATCGAACCTCCAAACGTTCGTCTCGAATTTTCAAGTAGCCATAAAATTGATGATAATTCCAAAATTGCAAATTTATCTCCCCAGGAGAACCTCCACACGAACGCTAATCTGCAACTCTGAAGAAATGACATAAATTTTGAAAAAATTAACATAATTACCACCTCCGTTAGTTTTACTGAAACTATATTAATAATAATCTTGACACTGCTAATGGAAATGGCTACTTGAATTTTCAAGCTTTATACATAATATAAATATATAATTTTTATTGTTTTTTTTATATTTTTATAAGAAACTATTTTTATTCTATCAAATTTCTATCTCTTCCTTCAATAAATAAAACATTCTAATCTTTTGATATTTTTTATATAGAATCCCCGCCCTTACGAGTTAAATATTTACATGTTGCCAGAAGGTATTTTTTAAAACGGGATGTCGTCCTCATCGTCAGTGCTTGGCGGCTGCGCTTGATATTTTCCTGTTACTGGTCTTTTTATCTCCCGTTGTTGTTCCTCGCCGTACTCGTCCCCGCCTGCATCTTCTTTCTTGTCCAGTATCTGCAAATTCAAGGCTACGATTTCACTAACGTAGCCTTTAGTTCCGTCGTCCTTGTCATAACTCCTGTTGTCAATCTTACCCTCCAAAAAAATGAGCTTGCCTTTTTTTAAGAAATTAGCCATAGTCTCTGCTCTCTGTCCCCACATAACCACGTTATGCCAAGTCGTTTTCTCGACTTTTTCGCCGGCCTGGTCTTTATAGTATTCGCTCGTTGCAAGACTAAACGCCAGTTTTGCATTTCCGTTCGGAGTATATTTCAACTCCGAATCTTTTCCTAATCTGCCAATTAATAATGCCTTGTTTACCATGATTTTCTCCTTAAATTAAAATTAAATTTTTTTGACTTCTCCCCGTCGGGAAATTCCCCATACGAAAGGGCGGTACTTAATTTTAAAACTATTCTTCGAAAAACCCGGCCTGCGCCTGCCCTTCCTGAAAGCTTTCTTCGCCCTGATTTCCCAAAAATGCTTCCCGTGCCTGCGCCCGTCCCTCCGCATCGTCTTCGGCTTCCTTTTCTTTTTTCTGCACGGTTAAATTCGGGAGCTTGCTTCTTAACGATTCCATTTTTTGTGCCGTTTTTTCGGCTATTCTGTCGGCAGTCTTCTGATCTATTTCCGCCTCTGCCTGTTCGTCGCTAAAAATTTCTTTGGTAGGAATGCCTACGGTCGCGTATTCGTCCAAGACGGCCGCTTTGGTAAACTCCGGCGTAAGCGGCAAATATTTGGCGAGCCTCCTTATGCCTGTTTTCTTAATCATTTCCTCAGGAAACGTCGTCCACGGCGAAAATTCGGAATTCCCAGCTTTAGACGTCTTTCTTATTTCGTCTATTTCGTCTTTCCATAAAAACTGAAAAATAGATTCTCCGTCTTTGGTTTGCGCCACCGCATAAACCCCGACTATTTCGTCTCCCCTTTTAGACGGGGGTAGCGGAGTATGTTTCAAGGTCGGTTTTAAGCCGTACTCCACTTTAAACTTCTCGTTTTCGTAAACGATTTGGGCGTAAATATTGGTTATATTGCCGCTCCGTCGTGCCAGTTCTATCAACCCCCTGTATCCGATTATCAGATTTACGAATTTTCTTCCTGATTTTGCCTTAAACGGGACCAGGTAAGCATAACCTAAGAACCCGTCCGGTTCCAACCCGAGCTGGCTTGCCTGGATAATTGCCGAGACGAAAGAATACGGTTCTACGTCGTAAAGTTCCTTATTCGTCCTTAGAGCCGTAATGGCCACCCTGATTATCCTTTCAGGAGTTAAGTGCTTAGGAAGAGCTTCCGCTATCTGTTCTTTCGACTTCTCCAAAAGTTCCTTAATCATCGTTGCATTGTTCTTCGGCGTAATTGCCTGATTTTGATTTTGAGCCATTGTTTTTCTCCTTTATTAAAGTTAATTTAATTTCTAAAAATAAGCGGATGAAAGATTAATTTTTTTGTCCGGTTACCGGACAGCTTTAAGCCGCTTTTTTAAGTTCTAGCAGTTCCGCCGGTTTTTCTTTCCTTCCGTAAAATTCCTTTAGTTTGTTATAAAAAAATTCAAGCTTCTTGGGCGGACAGTTTTCGGAATCGGTAAATATTGATTCGACCGTCATATATACGTCTAAACTATTATCATCGTTTATATATTCAAGATTATGCTTTAATTTGTTTATTTTTTTATTTAATAAATATATGCAAATCGAATCTATTTTTTTCTTGTCTATTATCTTATCCATTTTATTTACCTCCTTTATATCTATAGCGAAGTTATGCCGCTTCTTTTACTTTTTCTTTCTTGGATACTTTCTTTTTGCTCCTGATGGTAAGACTCTGGCTGTATGATATTTCCGCAAGCTCCTTGTAAATATCAGGATACTGGAATTGCAGTTTTTTAGAATTTACGCTCTGCCTCGAGGACGGCCTTAAATCGTAAATAAAATTTTCCGTTTCGCCGTAAGCTATATTTTCGGCTTTAAGCTTTTCGGATATTCTTTTCCTTATTTCTTCCTCCTGTTCCTCGACTTCTTTTTTAACCTGGATAATTTCCGTATAAGCTTTTTCCAAATCGGTAAATTCTTCTCCCGTTATTTCGACCCTTTCAGCATCCCTCGTAAATTCGTATTCCTCGCCTCTGCAAGTTCTCCTGAATGCGCAGTCTTTACATCTCTTGTCGTTAAAATCTTCAAGTTTGTCTGGCGCCTGTTTTTTTTCTACGCAGTTATTCCAAAAACTTACCGCTTCCGCTTCTATCGCCTTTATTATTTTTTCGTCCCTTTCGACTTTAAAATCGTATAAAGCCCAGTCCTCAAGAGGAAATATAGCAAAATATCCCCAGTTAAGGCCGCTTAAATTGAGATAGTGCTGCATCTGCAGGCCGTATCCGTCCGATAAGCCGTTTTGCTGAATATACCTGCCGCTTTCCGGAGCTTTTATTTCAAGTATGCCGTTATCCTTTTCTAACGTTATAAGGCGGTCTATGTGTCCCGTCATAAACGGATATTTTTTATGAACGAGCTGTTTCTCTACGACCCTGACCGCCCCTCCGATTTTTTCTTCGAACTTGTTTGCTATTACAGGCTCTAAATCCTGCCCCCTCTGCGTATGCGGATTTCCTAAAAACGGATAATCCGCCGATTTTTGCGAAACCGTATAAAATAACCTTCTTCTGCAGCCGAATTCTAAATTAAACAATGCGGCGATATCAGAACCGCCGATAGTGTCTCTTTTCATTTCAGAT
>JAKAKF010000245.1 GCA_021813595.1 bacterium | reverse complement strand
TATACGGCGCTATGAGCAATCCGATAGTCGGCTACGGTCTCGTTACCGGTCTTGACGGAACGGGAGACCAGTGGGGCGTTAACGTTACCCAGCAGAGCATAGTTACTATGCTGTCAAAATTAGGCATAAATACCAACGAGGCTTCTCTGTATGAAATCAGGGATACCGCCGCCGTTATGGTTACCGCGGAGCTTCCTCCTTTCGCCGTGCCCGGCGAAAGAATAAACGTTACGGTCAGTTCTATCGGAAACGCGGAAAGCTTGCAGGGCGGAGTTTTATTGATGACCCCTCTTAAAGGGCCGGACGGAAAAGTTTACGCGCTCGGCCAAGGGAGCGTATCTACGGGAGGCAGCGTCGCATCCGAAAACGTTATGCCTCTTCCCGGATATGTGCCGGTATCGCAAAATTTCCAGACGTCGGGCATTGTCGATAACGGAGGAGTCGTAGAAAAAGGCGTGTCTATAGGGCTCAATACTTTCAGCAACGTCCGCCTGATTCTTAAAAATCCCAGCTTCACCGACTCTTCTAGAATTGCCGGCGCGATAAACGCAAAAATTGGCAAAGGGACAGCAAAACCGCTCAATTCTACAAGCGTATCGGTCGCCGTTCCCGCTTCTTACAAAGGGAACGTTTCGCAGTTTATATCGGTTATAGACGCTATAAACGTTAAAACTCATTCAAAAGCAATTATAGTTATAAATGAAAGGTCTGGAACGGTGGTAATGGGCGGGAATATAAAAATAAATCCGGTTGCCATATCGAACAGAAATATAACGCTTAAGATAAACAAAAAAAGAGTCCCCAACGCATTTTATTTAAAAAACGGATTGACGGTTGCCGAACTCGTAAAAGCCTTAAATGCTGTGGGGGCTTCTACGTCGAGCATAATTTCTATACTCGAATCTATCAAGGCTGCAGGGGCTTTATCGGCGGAAATAAAGATAATTTAAGGTATGGAGGGATATTAAAGTTATAGTCTAAAAATGTCGATTGTCATATAAAGCAAGATTAAATTTCTAAAAAGAAGGTAAAAAGTATGGCAATTGAAATTTCGGGAATTACGTCGTCCGTTATCGGCGAAATACCGCAAAACAACAATAACGGTAAGAAAAAAGAAGTAAACGGTCCGGAAGCCGGTCAGGCGTCAGCTTCCGATAAGGTAAGTATTTCGGAAGGCGCGAGTTTTATCGGCAGTTTAAAAAGCGCCGTAAACGCGGCGCAGTCGGCTCCTCCTTCCAAAGTTACCGATATCAGCCAAAAGATAGCATCGGGTATTTACGCCGATTCTTCAAAAATTGCCGAAGGGCTGATAAACAGCTTAAACATTACCGGCGAGTAGCAAAAATTTAAAGGTTAACAGGAATATATGAAAAATACAGTTTCAAACGAAAATAAACTCGAAGACCTGCTAGAAATAGTCAGGAGGTTAAAAAAAGAGCTCAACGACTCTTATTTGATGTTGAAAACTAATTTTAATCCTATAAAAAATATAGATATATTCGACGATAAAAGAAAAATTTTAAAAGAAATTGCTGAAAAGATAAAAGAGTTCGGAGCGGCAACCGGCGGTAACGAGGAAATAAGCGTAGAAGAAGGAGTCCGCGGCGGTCAGGCAATAAAAGAACTTCTCAAAGCGGAAATACAGGAAATAGCCGAATTAAACAGCGCGTTTTCCGCCTTAATCAAAAAAAACATATATTATAATCAGCTTACTATTTCTTTTATTACAGACGCTTTCAACAAAAATTCAATTTACGACAGAGCAGGCGGAAGCAATTCAAACTTTTTTCCGTTAAAAAACGTTTTAATGAAGTCGGGGGTCAGAGTATAAATGCTTACCATAAATAATATATTAGATATAGCCGATTCGGCAATGAACGCCAATACGGCGGCAATGAACACCGTATCTCAGAACGTGGCCAACGTAAATACCCCTTTTTACAACAGCGAAACGCCGATACAAACGGAAGCTCCCGCGGTAGTAGGCGCCCCTTATACATACGGCACGGGAGTAAACGTTAACGATATACAGAGAAGCACCGATAATTTCGTCCAGTCGGAGGTCAACAACGAAACCGGGCAGAACAGCTATTATACAACGCTGTATCAGGGTTTGGACCAGATTCAGAATCTGTTTAACGACCAGACCGGCTCAGGTTTCAGTTCGCAGATTTCGCAGTTCTTTAACGACTTTCAGAACGTTGCCAACAATCCCTCTAATACTTCGCAGAGGACTGCTTTATTGGCCGACGCTCAGTCGCTTACCGGTTCTATAAATAACGCTTATACCACTATAATGAATACCGTATCTTCTACCAATACTTCGATTAACGGCGTTATTCCGCAGATTAACAGTCTTACGTCCCAGATTGCCGGCCTTAATCAGCAGATTACTTATGCGCTTAACGCGGGCAGTAACGCCAACGAACTGCAGGACCAGCAGATGCAGGCTATAAACAGCCTTTCCAAGCTTGTTAATATTTCATACTATACGAATAACAACGGAAAAACGAATATATCGGTCGGAGATGTTCCGCTCGTTTCAAGCGATTCGTCTTTTAATCTGTCCACGCAGATTAACCCGTCTAATGCGGCAAATTCAGATATTATGTGGACGGGGCCGGACGGTTCCGCCCAGTCAATAACTAATCAGATTACCGGAGGCAGCCTCGGCGCATACGTAAATATCGAACAGACTGCGGCGCCGTCATATATAAGCCAGCTTAATTCGCTTGCGGCGGCCGTAACCGACAACGTAAACTCTTTGCAATATAACGGCTACGGTCTGGACGGTTCGACGGGGAATTATTTCTTTCAGCCGAATTTGACTACGGCGGTGGGAAGTAAAAGTAGCTCAGCCGTTACCGATGCTACAATATCTACCGGCATGGTGACTAATCCTGCTGATTTGACAGGGGATAGTTATCAGATTTCAACGACTGGGGGCGGTGTTTTTAAAGTTAAAAATACTACTACAAATCAAACTTTAAGCAGTTCTGCCGTAAGCGTTTCTTCCACTACAAATAAATATGGGCAAAATGTATATACTATCGGTTTTGACGGGGTATCCGTTAACATTACTTCTACTTCGACAGCCGGAACGCCCGGGACTACCCCTGCAAATTCCGCATATGCTCCCGCAAGCGGAGATACTTTTACCGTTCAGCAGAATACAACCAATCCGGCTTTTACCATGGCGGTCAATCCGAATTTTACGACCTCTCAGGTAGCGGCGGCATCAGCAGTTTCCACTGCGGTTAATCCGACCAACGTCGGCAATGCAACGATTAGCGCCGGTTCGGTTGTCAATCCTTACGGGGATAGCAGTGCCGGAGGAGGATATTCGATGATATATAACTCTACCGGCGGCACCTTTACAGTTACTAACCAAACATCTACTCCTAATTATTCGGAGACTATTACTCCTGCGGTTACGACCAATTCATCGGGGCAGAAGGTTTACTCTGTTTTTTTTGGGAATAGCTCAAGTAGTACTAATTCTGCACCGCCGCAGTATTTTCATGTTAATATTACTGGAACTCCAGCTAACGGAGATTCTTTTACGGCGAATGTTTTAACTTCTGGACTCAGCCTTACGCAGATGAACAGTATTGGTTTAGCCGGCAATAACGAAAACGCGCTTGCCCTCGGCGCGCTTCAAAATAATAATCTGCCTATTAACGGGACAAGTTCGACTATTTCGACGTATTATTCGAATATCGTTTCAAATATAGGAACGCAGTCGCAGAGCGCAAACACTAATTACACTAATTCCACTTCCGTTTTGACGAATTTGCAGAATCAGCTCCAATCGTTCGTCGGAGTAAATATGAACCAGCAGATGACGAACTTAGTCAATTACCAGAATTCGTATCAGGCGGCGGCGGCAATTACAAGCTCGGTTCAGGCAATTATGACGGCGCTTTTAAGCACGGTGCCGTAATTATTAATTATAATAAAAAGGGATAATATTTAACCGCCCCGTCAGGCTGGCGCCTGACACCCCTCCTTGTAAAGGAGGGGAGCTAAAGCCGATAATAAAGACTTAACAGTAAAAAGCAGCTAAAAGGTTTTATAAACTCTCCTCCTTTTTAAGGGGGGGAGTCCGTAGGGCGGGGTGGTTTTATTTTTTAAAATGAGGTAAAGCGAAATGATACAGATAACCAACGGCATGATATACAATAATATTAACAACGAATTGTCGAACGAATCTACAAATATTTACAATCTTCAGGCCCAGATTTCGAGCGGCCTGCAAATCAACTATCCGCAGGATAATCCGGGGGGCATGGTCAATGTTCTTTCGTATAAAAACAGCACGGCGCTAGTAACGCAGTATAATTCGAACGTAAGCATCGCTAACAGCGTAGGCTCTTTAGCTTCGTCCACAATAAGCAGCGCTATGACGGCGGTAAATCAGGCAAGCACGCTTGCTATCGAAATGGCAAACGGAACGAATACTCCTGCGAATAATCAGGCGGCGGCACAGCAGGTAGGGCAGATTATCAACGAACTTACGCAGTCGGCTGGTACTTCTTATAACGGACAGAATATTTTTACGGGGAACAATCTTAATCTATCCGCTGCATATACGACTACGACGTCGTGGTATAAATCAAGCGGAATGACGTCTCCTGTTTCTTACAGCGTATATACCTATGCCGGAACGGATACGAACCAGAATTATCAGATAACCCAGAATGAAAAGGTAACCCCGTCGCTTACCGCCGATTCGATATTTGGAAACGATCCAAAATCGACTATGACCGGTTCTTCCTCTGCAAACGCAGTTGTCCCTTCCGGTCTAATTTCCGTTCTTTCGCTTTTTCAGTCGGAACTTCAGAATAACGTGTATCAGCAGAATTCCTCCTCTATAATTCAGGGGATACAGAACGGATTAAATACGATGACCGCCGCTCAGGCGACTGTTGGGACGGTCGTTCAGAGGCTTAACGAACAGCAGACGAGTTACCAGACCGTTTTATCTAATATTTCCCAGCTACTGAGCCAGACGCAGGACGTTAACGTAGCGCAGGCTATGACTAACCTGACGCAGGCGCAGGAGTCTTATCAGGCTACGCTCGAAGCCTCTTCCAATATTACTTCGCTGACGCCGATGCTGCTTCAGTATCTTAAATAATTGCCGCTTCGGCATAAAAATAATATGTTAATTCTTGCAAGAAAAAGCGGCGAAAGCATAAAAATAGGGGACAATATAACCCTCGAAGTTATTTCCGTAGCCGGAAATACCGTCAAAATAGGAATAGAAGCCCCTAAGGAAGTCGGCATCCTAAGAAAGGAGCTTTACGATATGATTAAAAACGAAAATATTAGCGCTTCGGCAGTTAATTTATCGGATTTATCGGGATTAAGCGATTTGGGGGGCTTAAACGCGCCAAACGGCACATATATCGATAAAGACAAAAAAATATAAAAAATAAGGGGTTTTTTAATTGAATACGATAAATCCAGAAACAGAAATTTTGGTAAAAAGCATATATTATCCGGAAGGGGTGGCGGTCGAGAAAACGAAAGTTATAGAATTCGTTAAACCTATATTGGGATTCGATACATTAAAAAAATACTGCATCTTAAATATTAATAAAGAGAAAAATCTTCCGTTTTTTATACTGCAAAGCATAGAGAACGATAAACTGTGTTTTATAGTAGCGGACCCTAACTTTTTTTTTAAAGATTACGCCGCAAGTATAAGCGACGAGGAAAAAGAACTGCTCGGTTTTAAGGATAAAACCGACGTAATATTATTCGTGATAGTTACGGTATTTCGTGATTTATACTCGTCTACGGTGAATTTAAAAGCTCCGGTCGTAATAAACGTTAAGAGCCGCAAGGCTGTTCAGACAGTTTTAAACAACGATTTATATTCCGTTAAGCAGAAACTGCCGATAATAAAAAAATAAATAAGTATATAATAAGTATATATTATTCGGTCTGCCTTCTGTCCACGATTACATTAGACCCCGGCTTTTCTTTAGCTATGGATTTTAATCCGGAAACTATTTCGCTTATCTGTCCGTAATGCGAAATTTTTTCATTTACGTCTTCGATAACCGCTATGGACAAACTCATTACCGGAAATTTCTGCATTTTTCTTTGCCTGTCGTATGATTCGATATATCCTCTTTGTTTGTCTGTATTATCGTAAAACGACAGTATGATTTTATCGAAATTGCATATTACCGTATTTGAAATGTCTATTATGTCGTCGGAATGCGACATGACGACAAAGTCGTCTCCTCCAATATGTCCTATGAAAACGTATTTTTCGATGTCCCTGCGCCTGGTTTTAGATATGTCGTAAACGGTAGTCGCAATGAGCCTCGACGTCATCATAATAACTTCATCTCCCCTTAAAAAGCCGTATTTGTCGTTGTAGGATTTAAAATTGTCAATATCGATATAGGCAAAAGAAAAGTTAACGTCTTTATCGAGTTTATACTTAATCGATTCCATTATAGATGAGTTTCCCGGCAGTTTTGTCAGCGGGTTTGCGTCTAATGCGGATTTAGAAGCATGTATAATGCTGTCTATTTTATACTTCAGTTCGGATGGATTAAGAGGCTCTTTGATATAGTCTTTCAAAAAATATTTTTCGTCTTTTATGCCGTTAAAATCGAAATCGGCGGACAGCATAAAAAGAATAGGTATATTGCTCAGCATATTATCCAACTGCATGTCGTTAATCATTTTAATCTCTTTTTTATAGTCTGTGCGGTCTTTCCTGCCACCCCTCTTTTCGGAAATTGCGTTCATCGCAATAATGATTAACTGCGGAGGCGAGGCATAAACGGAATAATATGCCTGATTGAACGAATCGAATATTTTAAAATCATATATTTCTAATTCATCTTTAAAAACATTATTATATTGAGAGTTTTTATCCGATACTATAAAAATTTTAGGCTTGTTAATAATGTTTCTATCTTTATTCATATAGAATCGAAAATCTGAAATTAATATTTATATAACCGGCTTAATCACTCAAATATATAAAGTTCGTCTTTATAGAAATATATTTCTTCTATTACGGATTTTATGAAATCAATATCGATACCTAATATCTTTAATGCGTCGATGTTTATTTTTTCTAAATATGAGGCTCCCGAAAAACCGATGCCTAATGCCCTTGTTAAGAAATCGGCAATATTTAATATTGCAGCTTCAGCTTTAAAGTCGTAAGCAAGATTAACGTTGTGATGATATTTTATCGGCAGATATATAGACTGAGGCAGATTCCATTCTTTTGTCAGCATATAGCCTAACTGGTCGTGGGATATATTGAGAATATCATGTTCTATGGCCGCTAAAGGTTTTTCGCTTTTTTCCGCAGTTTCTATAATTTTTTTAAAATCGTCTTTAAACGTGGTGGCTATAATTATTTTTCCTATGTCGTGCAGTAATCCGGCGGAAAACATAATGTCCGGGTCTGTATTATTTATCTTTTGCGCTCTAAGTTTCACCGCGATATGCTTTGCGGTGAATGCGCAGAAAAGGCTGTGCTCCGACAGCCCCGCCATGGTTTCTTTCATAGCGGTAAAAACGGAAGTAGAAATTATGATGCTTTTTAAAACATTAGCTCCCAACAGCACTATTGCATGGTTTATGCTGTATATTCTCTGGGGAAACCCGTAAAAAGGGGAATTTACTATTTTTAATATTCTTGCAGAAAGGCTTACGTCGTGGGACATTAAATCGCCGATATTTTTTATGGAGAAATTATCGTTGTCTATTTCTTCGGAAATTGTCGATAACACTTTAGGCAGGGTGGGCAGGTTATCGGTTTTTTTAACGGTAGCTATCAACTCGTCTAACGTGTCGATTTTTTTCATTTTATTATAAAGTTATTATACAGTTCCGCCGCAGTTTTTAAGTATGACGTTTTTTATTATTTCTTTTATTTCTTTCATAAATTCGCCGCTTTCGGCGTGAAGGAACCTTTCTTCCAATGAAGACAGTTCTTTTTCCATTTTTTCTTTATTTTTACTATCGTTTTCCGTTTCTGCGCCGGCAGTTCCTTCTATGAATATATAATTATCCTCCGTCCCGGTAGAATCGGCGGTTATTTTTTTAATATTTCCTATAAATTTATCTGTAAGAACCGTCCCTTTTTTAAGAACCGTAATTCCTTTGCCGGATATTATATCTTTAGCTAATATATCTCCCGCTTTAAGATTTTCCGCCGTTGTTTTTTTCATATGAATTGTAATTGCCGCTTAAATATCTTTAAAAAGTTGATTTATATTATATCATATTATAAAATCATAATAGTAAAAAAATAAAATTGATATTATGAAAAATAATACTTTATTAAAATTCAAAATCGCCGCCAGGATTCTTAATATAAATAAGTATATATTGCTCATTCTTTTAGAAAAGCGGGAAAACCCGGTTAATATCGGACATATATTCGATAGAAAAGTTTTTTTGACGTCTCTTTTTTCGAAAACGGAAAACCGCGCGCGCGCATATGCATATAAAGATAAGAAATCTGAAACGGGCAGCGCAGAGCTTTTATCGCGGCTTAAAGATATATTGACGGATATAACGGAATCCGACAAAACCATTATAAATATTTTAACCGAAAGAAAAGAAAATGCTGCCGATAAAATTTCGACGCTCAGGAAACTTTCTGCCGCCGTTAAAGCTTACGGCGCTAATTGAACGATAAGGTGCATTATATTATGGATAATTTAGACGGGCATTTTTATAAAAATCAGGAAATAATTTTAGAAACTCCGCAAAAAAATTTCAAAGGCTATATTAATAAAATAGACGACGGGTTCCTATATATAGTTTTATATTCGACTTTTAACGGCAGGCAGGCGCCGGAATTCGGCGCAGAGGATTACGATATGGACGCAGACGTATCTTTAATAAAAAAATCCGGCGATATTACTTTAATAAGTTCGGGATTTTCTAAAACTTTCTTATACAAGCCGCTGCTGAAAGACATCGTTAAAAATGCCAAGAATATTTCTTTGAAGATTCAGATTGTCGGCGTTCCTTCGGAAGAAAGAGAAGGTAGGGAATTTTTGCGCGTCAATGCCGCTATCCAGTTCGTTTACGAAGAAATATCCATGGAAGAATTTCTTGAAACGAAAGATGCCTATATTACGAAGCCTTCCCTTACTACTTCGGTTTATGGAATTTACGGATTAGCGGTTCCTAAAATTTTTCAAATTGCATCCGAAACGGATTCGGATGCCCCGATTAATCCTAAAATAGAGAAACTTCTTGTCGCGATAAACAGCAAGTTGGACGTAATTATTTCGCTTATTAATCCCGAAGCGTCGATATTTGCGGACATTAAGGAAAAGCAGGTATCCATAAGCGGTTCAGGCATTATGTGGATGGATGGGGATAAAGGGCTGAAGCAGGGCAGTATTATAAAAATTACAATGCTTTTCCCCGCCGTTCCTCAGTTTATAGTGAAGGCTTTGGCACAGGTGGTAACAATTTCGAATACCGGCGCAGATGCCGGACAAAATAATTCTTCTCCGGCATCTATAGCCTGTAAGTTTACCGCAATAAACGAATACGACAGGGATGAAATAATTAAATTTACCCTCGAACAGCAAAGGCGGCATATCAAAAAATCCGCCTCATAAGAAAATATTTAAATGCAGGACCATCGCATTATGATTTCGGCAGTTCGTTGTTCAAGAAAGTAGAAAGAACCACGATGTTTACTCTTCTGTTTAGCGCGCGTCCCGCCGCGGTTTCGTTGCTTGCTATGGGCTTGTATTTTCCGTATCCGGAAGCCGAAAGCCTTGCCGGAGGAAAATTCTCGCTTTTTATAAAAAAGCTCAGAACGCTGACCGCCCTGGCGGTGGAAAGCATCCAGTTATTGGGATATTTAGCAGAGCGTATCGGAGTCGAATCCGTATAGCCCTCTATGGCGATGTTATTTTTGACCTTAAGCAGTTCCGACGCTATTTCTTTTAAAAGAGGGCGATATTTTCCGATAATTCTTGCGCTGCCTGAGCCGAAAAAGCTGGAGCCTTTCAAAGATATGACGAGTCCCCTGGTCGATTTATAAACCCTGAGCGAAGTTCTGTAGGCGCTGTTTCCGGCGGTAAAGGATTTTATATTGGATTCGATGCCGGTGAAGACCTCGGATTCATGCGTTTCTTCCTTAATAAGCTTCTTATTGGATTTTGAGACTTTGAAAGTCGAAGGGGCGACTTTCGCTACGATTAATTTTGGGGACGAGGCTATATTAGGCTTAGAGGTGGAGACAGTAATAAATTTGTTTGCCCCGAACGCCTGCTGGATGGATACGGCCAGCTCTTTAAGCCGGACGTTATTGACTTTTGATATCGCGAACATAACTATGAAGAACGACAGAAGAGTAGTTAAAAAGTCGCCGTAGCTTATCATCCATCTTTCCGAATTGCTATGCTCGGGGCATTTCTTCTTTTTTCTCATTTTTTATTTCTCCGTATTTTTTAACTCGTACATTTTTTTCTCCTGTTCGCTTAAAAACGATTTGAGTTTTTCCTCGATGAGCCGCGGGTTTTCTCCGTTCTGAATGCTTCTTATGCCCATAAGGATAAGTTCGTATCTTAAAACTTTTACTTTCAGGTTCATCTTAAGTTTGCTGGATATGGGAAACAAAACGGCATTGGCAAAAGCAAGACCGTAAAGCGTTGCGGTAAACGCGACCGCTATTCCGGCCCCGAGCCTGTTAGGCTCGTTTAAATGCTGCATAACGTGGATGAGCCCGAGCACCGCGCCTATGATGCCTAAGGTGGGGGAATAACCTCCAGCCTGTTCGTAAATTTTAACGCTTTCTTCGCCGAATTCTTCTATATGGGACAGCTCCGTTTCCATAATTTCCATAACTATCTGCGGGTCAATCCCGTCGACGACTAACTGCAGAGCTTTTTTTATAAAATCGTCGGACGAGGCTTCTATTTCCGATTCCAATGCAAGGACTCCGTTTTTTCTCGCTTTTGTCGCATAATTCAGAAGGTCTGATATAGTATTTTCAAAATCTACTTTTTCGGATAAAATAACGTCCTTAACGGATAAAAGGGCTTTTTTAATATTGTCCATCCTGTTTCCGGCGATGGTCGCTCCGGCCGTTCCGACTATAACTATCACGAATCCGATAGGGTCTATCAGCTGCATAAAATTAGACCCCTGCAGAAAATTTCCGAAAAGTATTCCGCCTATGCCAAGAATAAAACCTATAATAGATGCAATATCCATATTCCAGCCGTTATGTTATAATATTTATTGAATAAATTTATATTTTTTTTATTATTATAATATAATATATTTTTAAAATAATTTCTGCAAACTTTTATTAATAATCCGGTTATGATATAATTTTTTATATGAATATAAATGAGGCGTTGACGGTTTCCGCAGGTAAAAAAAATCCGGCCGAAAAAACGGCCGTTACTCCGGCTGAACTCAAAGAAATAAAGACCGTCGCCGTTAAGTTCGAGAGTCTTTTTTTGAATATGATTTTCGACTCTATGTCTAAAGAAGTCGGAAAAGGCTCTTTTATCGATAAAGGGACGGGCTATAAAATTTTTAATTCCCTGTTTTACGAAGCCGTAGCCAACGGCGAAAGCTACGGAAAAGGGATAGGCATCGCAAGGATGATTGTGGATTATTTTAAAGAGCATCCTTCTTTAATCGCGCAGGACGGACTA
>JAKAKF010000039.1 GCA_021813595.1 bacterium | reverse complement strand
GCTAAATCGTTATCGGCGTTAAAAAATTCCCTGCTGAAAGGATGAATAAGGATGTCGTATTTAACGGCGGTTATTTCATTGAATTTTTTGTATCTGTAAAAGAAATCCACCGTAAAACTTTTTTTGTCGAGCCAGATAAATTTGTCTATATAGTCTTTATCCAAAAATTCCGCAAGGTCTTTCCATGCGGCATTGCCGAGGAGCGTTATTTTATAGCCGGCAAATCGGGGGCTTTTTTTTAATACTTCGAGGAAGTTTCTGAACAGTACGTAATCGCCTATGCCGTCGTGCCGGAATATTATGACATGCTTTTCTTGCTTTTCAGCAGGAGTGGAACGTTCTGAACGAAAAACGCCGCGTACGCCGCGTAAAAGATTGCTAAAATAAATCAGTATATCGACCGGCAGGTATATAAACAGCTTGTTGTATAATTTATATGAGTGCCTTTTTATTTTATTTATTTTTTGTCTTAACATCATTTGTCTAATATTTGCATTTCGTTTATACTCTTTATTATATCTATAGGTTCAATTGAATTCATGCATTCTGGGGCGCTAAGCCCTCTTGGACAGTTTTCCATCCAGTCGTCGGTACTCCACCAGCAGTTTCCGCACAAGCTTGAGGTGACGGTTATATAGTTTGGAAACCGTGAATAAGAACAGTAGTCGGCATTAGTTGGACCGTAAAGAACGGCGCAAGGAGTTTCAAGTGAAACGGCGATATGCACGAGTCCGGAGTCGGTGTCGATATGCAGGTAAGACGCCGCAAGAAGAGAGGCGGCTTCCTTTAGGGTTGTTTTCCCTCTCAGGTTTAAATCGACGCCTTCTATGTCCGAGCCGTTGCCGAGGCCGCCGAGCTGAACGACCGTATAGTCGGGGCATTCATGCTTAAGCATATTTACAAGTTCCTGCCATTTTTGCGGCGGATAAGATTTCGTCGACGAGCCGGTTTTTGTTTTAGTGTTTTCGTCCCATCCGTCGTGAACGGTGATAAATTTTACTCCTTGCAAATTAAATTTTGCCGTTATCGTCGGTAGCGAATATATATCGATATTTATTTTAAGCGTATCGGCAGGGGTTGCTATTCCGCCAGTATTGTTAAGGTAAATCGCGCGTGAAAGCCCCATAGCCGTTACGGCGTCCGATAATATGCCTTCGCTGAAAGGACGGGTTTTAATATATTTTTCGAGAGGAGACCGGTTGGTTTTAATGTTTTCGATAATTTTTAAAATAGACGGAAATTTTTCCGATATTTTTTTGCGGCTTAATTCATTATCATTAATTTCTTCTTTAATGAAAAAAGTATTTAATTTTAAGTCTATATCGTAAAATTTACGCATAAGCGTATAATCGGGCAGGTTTAAAACACTTCTGACGTTAGGCAGAGCCGCCGTAATAAACTTTATGGAGTCGGGCGACCTGTAGAAAACGTCGAAGACTAAATGTCCGTCCGTGCCTTTCGATACGAAGCCGGTAAAATCCCTTAAAAATCTTATCGCCACGATAGCGTCGCCTATGCCGGCGTTGCCGATATTGACGGCTATATAACATGTATCGTTCGTTCCGTTTCCAAAGTATTTCTTTTTAATCGCTTTGCTTTTTAAATTGGTTTTTATTTTTGCGATAGGTATTATAAATAAGTAGGAAAAAGCATATTTGATAAATCTGCCGAACGGCATGCCGTATTTTAAAAGATAAACTATTTTCTTCAGCTTTCTTTTAAGAGGTGAGGCGGCAAGCTTTTCAATTTCGGTTTTTCTTATAGATTTTATTTTTTCTAATTCCATATTATCATATTATATTTAATTTAATTTTTAATTTAATGAACTTAGCTATTGAGCGATTGTTTGGTTCGAAGCGAAGACCAAGTAAGTAAATCGCCTATTATCTTCTTAGGGTCTATTTTTTTCATACATTTCAAGGTTTTACATCCGCTTATTTTATAAAACGAGCATGGAGCGCAGTCTATATCTGCCGCAAAATAACCTATATTGTTAAACGGCAAAGAATTTAAAGGGCTTGAATATCCGAAAAGACAGTAAGTATTTGGATTGACTAAAGAAGATATGTGCATAAGGCCGGAATCTATAGATATGTTAAAATACGAATTTTTAAGCAGTTCAGCCGCTTCGTGTATGTTCTTAGTTTTTTTTACCGAAACTATTTTATCTTTAACGTCTAATCCGCCGCGTAAACTTTCAAGATAAGGATAGTCCGTCGGGCCTCCGAGCAGGTTTATTTTATACCCGGGGAAATTTTTTATTAACAGGTTAATTAAAACGGCAGAGTTTTCAAACGGAAGCCTTCTGTCCATATTGCCGCCGCCGCTGCTCGACAGAACGAGGTTGATGAAATTGCCGTTATCCGTTTTTGCGTCGGCTAAAGGCGTAATTTCAGTCATGCCGGTATTGAAATTTATAGTGAATTTTTTTTCTTCAGAAACAGAAAAAAAAGGCTTGACGAGTTTTAAATAGTTGTCGAATATATGAATATTGTTATCTATACCCGTGACATAATCGTAGCTTTTTTTTCTTAAATCCAGCATATCGAATCCAGCTTTATAAGATTGGACAAATAAAAGCATTAAGGGGATATTTACCGGCATTCCCGTAAAGTCCAATATTATATCGTAATTTTCTTTTTTAATGTCCTTTACGGTTTTATAGTAGCTTGCGGGACTTAAAGGCTTAAGAACTTTTACGTCGTATCTTGATTTATATGATTTATTGAACGAGTATTTAAAAAGCGGAAATACAGGATTACCTCCGGTCGTTAAAACGTCTATTTTAAGCGAAGAATAGTTTTCTAAAAGCCTGCGCATTAGTTCGAGCAGGTAAGCCGAGTCCCCCATGCCTTCCAATTTAATAAATAAAATCTTTTTAATTTGCGAACCGAAAGGTTGCAGCAATAAAGCCTGTTTTTTCTTGGAGTTTAAAATGCGTAATATTGCTCTCAAAGGAAGCAATTTAATAAATTTCAAAAATAAATCGTTTATTTTTTTATTATTCAAGATTTCTATAAATTACTTCCTGAAAACGTTATATTTTATTATGCAGTAAAGAGCCCTGAAACCGTCTTTTAAACCGATTTTTTTGCCTTCGTCGTACGTTCTGCCGTAATAAGATATGCCGACTTCGTAAATGCGTACGCCTTTTATTTTAGCAATTTTAGCGGTTATTTCAGGTTCGAAGCCGAAGCGGTTTTCTTCGATTTTTATGTTCTTTATTATATCGCTTTTAAAAACCTTATAGCAGGTTTCCATATCCGACAGGTTTAAGTTGGTAAATATATTGGAAAGCAGGGTCAGGATGCCGTTGCCGACCCTGTGCCAGAAATAAAGTATCCTGCGGGTTTCGGTCGTTATAAAGCGCGAGCCGAAAACTACGTCGGCCTTGCCCTTAAGTATAGGTTCGACTAATCTTGGGTATTCTTTGGGGTCGTATTCAAGGTCTGCGTCCTGAATTATTACCATATCGCCTTCGGCGGCGGCTATTCCAGTCCTGATCGCCGCTCCCTTGCCGGAATTTACTTCATGGTAAATTACCTTGTCGACCTGTTTTTCAAGTCCGTTTTTAAGCAGTTCCCTCGTTCCGTCGGTAGAGCAGTCGTCTACAATTACTATTTCTTTATTTTCGTAAGGGGAGTTTTTGACGGCCGTTATAATTTCTTCAATAGTCTTAACTTCGTTGTAGCAAGGTATAATGACCGATAGCTTCATGTGTAATGTTTGATTATTTTTTATTATTATTTATTGATTTTATAGATTTCATTTTACGCAGCAATAAGCAATTGATAAGCAATTATTTATTATTTATTTTGTATGAAATATTATAAATTAATAGACTAAGAAAATAAAGCGAAAAAGAATAAAATTGATAGATGGTAGATAGGTACAACATACTTACCTGTATACAAAATTTGATTTTTGTTTATCCAAAACCTCGCCGTAAATGTCCATAAAAAAAGGGGTCAGATTTATTTATTATTCAGTCTGGAGTAGAATACGGAGGCGGGCGTTTATAAAAGCGAAGCTTTTATGCCAGCCGGAGTGAAATAAATCTGACCTCTTTTTTCATATCTTCCTAGTCCTGCATAATTTATGAGCCGCGCGTCAAAAAAAAATTTTCATTTTATTTTTTTTATTCCGCTATATATTTCGTTTATTATCCTGTAAACGGTAATTTTAAAAAATCTTCTTATTGCATTCGGCTTTCTTTTATAATTTATGAAATCTTTTATATCCCAGTCCTGTTGAGCGGCAAGATATCTTATAGGTTCTGGATGGAATTGCAGATTTTCCCTTTCGACGAATTCAAGGAAATTGAAATCGTTAAAAATATATTTGTCAACTTTAGGGCTGAAATTAAAAGCCCATGTTTTAAGTTTTCTTGTTAATTTGGATTCGTTAATATTTAAGGTATTAAGTTCTTTTTTATAATTATATTCTGGTTTTAAAGCCTTTCCGTAGTGATATATTTTTATATCTTCAGGCATTTTTAAAGCGTTGCCGTTTTCTAACGAAACGGCTTTTCCGCTTATTTCCACAAAACCAGTTGCGTCTCCGGAAGAAAGCACGGTTTTATCGTTTCTTATGATCCTCGTTTCTTTGTCGTAATAAAATATTTTTTCCATATATTCTTTTTTGGGATAGCTGAAAAAACCGCCGAAGAAATGCATATAATTAAAAACAAAACCTTTTATAGATGCGTCGTCCTTATTTTCTTCGAGGAATTTTAATATACCGTCGTAATCTTTTTCGTGAATCAGTTCGTCTCCCTGAAGATAAAATCCGAAATCTCCGGTAATATGTTTAAGACTCTCATTGGTTTTATGGGAATGTATTTCACCTTTCAGTTTTTCTGCATCGTTCCAATCGGAGTCGTATATTTTTATCTTATGGTCGTTAATATTTTCTATAAGTTCTTTTGTGTCGTCGGTGGAGTCGCAAACCAAAACTACATATTCATCGACTATAGGCAGCAAAGATTTAATAGATTCTATGAACGGGTAGTGCAGTGACGAACCGTTTCTTATATATGTAAATCCAGATAGTCTCATATTTTTAGAAAAAGAGGAAATTGTAACGGTAGATTTTATTATATAAATTTGTTTCTATAAATTATTTCCTGAAAACGTTATATTTTATTATGCAGTAAAGAGCCCTGAAGCCGTCCTTTAAGCCGATTTTTTTGCCTTCGTCGTACGTTTTGCTTATTTTGTATGAAATATTATAAATTAATAGACTAAGAAAATAAAGCGAAAAAGAATAAAATTGATAGATGGTAGATAGGTGCGAACATACTTACCAGAATAAAAAAGTAAAAATAATTAATAAATTATGAATGTTAAGTATGTTCGTACCTATCTACCTCCAGATATTAATTTCGGCTTGCAAAAAAAAATCTTTTATGATATTTATAATACAGACAATTTTTATATTTATTTACTAATATAGGGGATTATTATTTATGGGGAAAAGAAACATACTGAAAAATTATATAAACGATGTAAAGCAATATGCAAAGATTAACGGCGGGATTGCAGGTTTTAAATATGCAATAGAAGAGATTAGACCATATAATAGAATCAAAGAAGAGTTTGTAAGAAATTTAAAAAAGTTCCCTCATAAAATAATTAGACCTTCATTGTTTGAAATTTCCGTTAAATCAAATATAATAATTTCTAGCACGGAAGAAATAGTAGGTCAGATATTACCCGCAGCCGCATTAGATTCATTAAAGATAGAGTTTGATAAAGCAATAACAGAATATAAGGGATTATTAAAAACATTAAGTATTAAATATGAGTTTTCACATGTATCAAATATGGCTTTATTTCTTTACTATGTTATAAGAATAAAAAAACCTGAATTCGTTATTGAAACAGGAGTGGCTACCGGACAAACCTCATTTTTTATTTTAAAAGCCATGAACGAAAATAACTTCGGTAAACTTTTTAGCACTGATATTAGGTATGACGCCGGAGAAATTGTGCCGGATTATTTAAAGAATAGATGGGATTTTACTGTATTAAAAAGGGACAGCAAAAAATCGTTTGAAAAATTTATAAATAATTTCGATAAAATAGATATCTTTTTTCATGACAGCGACCATTCATATTGGTGGCAAACTTTAGAATATAATATCGCTTTCAATCATATTAAAAAGGATGGATTGTTGATTTCCGACGATATAGACAATTCCTACGCGTTTTTGGATTTCGTAAATAAAAATAAAATGGATTTTTATTCTTTTTTTAACGGTGGAAGTATAGGAGGCGTTATAATTAACAGGAAATAATTCTAAGCCATCATTTTCATTTGCCGGTGACCGCTTATTTTTGTTTATCCAGAACCTCGCCGTAAACGTCCATGACTTTTTTATAGGAAATATCGGAAGAAAAAACTTTTTTGGCTCTTTCAAAACCTTTGGATGCTTGTTCGTTTTTATAATTTTCGTTTTCTATATAAAATTTAATAGCTTCTTTTAGTTTAAAAGAGTCTTTTGGGGGAATTAGGATATTTGCGTTGCCGAAAACTTCTGGAATTCCGCCGGAAGAGGCAGCTATGCAGGGTTTTTTCATAAACATATATTCCAGGTTATTAATGCCGAAAGGTTCGTTTAACGAACAGGAAACGCATACGTCGAAAGTATTGACGAATTTTCTCACGTCTTTTTGGTAACCCCAAAATCTGAAATTTTCTACTATCCCTTTATTTTTGGTAAGCTGTTTTAAATTGTTTTCGGTTTTGCCGCTTCCTACTATATGAAACATAAGCGGCTTCACTTTTGATTTAACGTTCGAATTGTTACGGTACTCTTTAATTAAAAGTTCCGCCGCTTCTATAAAATAAATCTGTCCTTTCTGTTCGTCTATCCTTCCCGTCATGCCTATATTGAAATAATTGTCGAATTCGTTTAATCTGTCTTTATAATTAATGAAATGCGATTCGTCTATTCTTTCGTATACTACATGGGATTTATTTTTTAATTCCTCTAAATTATTAACGGTTTTGTAAGAAAACTTAAAAAGTTTGTTTACGGCAGATTCTATTAAATTAGGCTTATATTCTAAATATTTGGGCGTCGAGAAGTATTTCATATGATAGTCTTTCACGGCATTGCTGTCGAAGCATAACGCATCCGCAAGCGCGTAATAATGATAACCGCTGAATATATTTATAGTGCTGACTACCGGAATTTTAAGAAAGTTTCCGGCTAGAACCCCAAGATAACTTCCAGTGCCGAGATGCGTATGTATAATATCTATTTTATTTTCACGGCATATTTTTATAATTTTATTTAATGCATATATATTTTTTCTTTCCGGATTAAATGCCGAATAAAAATTAACGCCGTTAGTTTTCAAGATATTTATAAGCTTGTCGTTAAAGGAATGAATGAACAAGAAAACGGAATTTCCTTTTTCTATCTGGGTTTTGGCAAGATAGACGGCGGAATTTTCCGCTCCTCCCCAGCCTCTAGACGATATGATGTGTAGAATATTCATATATTGTGCGTATATCTTATGCGGCGCATACGGCGCGAATTATTTTAAATAAGATTATACATTTTTTTAAGATTTATGGCAAATTTATTCCTTTACATAAATGTCTATGAAAAATAAAAAAAGGGGTCTAAAATAAAAAAAAGGTCAGATTTATTTATTATTCAGTCGGGAGTAGAATACGGAGGCGGGCGTTTATAAAAGCGAAGCTTTTATGCCAGTCGGAGCGAAATAAATCTGACCCCTTTAAATCTGACCCCTTTAAATTGCTCTTTTAATTGCCCCCATTTAATTTTTTAATTTTATTCTTTAATTTAAAAATTATAATAAAATCATTCTAAATTTGATCATAGTTTATGATATAATTACAAAATGAAAATAGTATGGACAAAACATGCTGAACAACGTTTAGAAGAATGGAATAAAAAAAATAAATATAAGCAAAAATGAAATCGAAAGAATTTTAAAAAATCCTCATCAAATTGTCAAAGGCGATTTAGATGCTTTTGTTGCACAATACAAATTTGCAGAGGGATTATTAAGAATACCTTTTAAAATATATCGACAAAGATATTAAAATATCGACAATTTATTGGACCAGTAAAATCGATAAATACTGGGAGGAGTAAAAATGAAGATTGATTATGACCCTGAAGCAGACGTGCTTAGTTTTATTCTGAGTAATGATCCCCCGTTCGATTCAATTGAAGAACCAGGCGGTATTATAATAAGTTATAGTCGGGATAAAAAGCCGGTTGCTATAGAATTTTTAAATGCATCGCAACATAATATATTAAATAAGGATGGATTAAGTATAAATTTTAAAACAGAAAGTATGGCTGTTGCTTAAAAAAGGTTTAAATCAAATTTCTTTTCTTAAGTGACGTAATTTTTCTTCGCCCTTAAACAGGAGAAACTCGTCAAAATTAAGAGGTTGAATTATATATACTTTTTTTCTGCCCGCAAGCGAATCCGAAAACTTCTGCTTTATTTCTAAGCTTGAAGATCCCGTGGCTACCACTTTTAAATTAATAAAATGGTCGTGCAGCAGTTTTAACGTGTTAGAAGGATCGTTAAGCAGCTGAACCTCGTCTAATATAAGAAGACCCGGCTTTTGCGTGTCTATACCCTCGATTAATAATACGTTTTTGAGAGCATCTATGCTCGTTGCATTAAAATTATTTCTATACGTCCGGTCTTCAAGGTCTATATAAAGCGAGTTAACCGAGTTAATGGGGCTAAGAGGGCTAAGAGGGTTTTTTTCATTCCATTTATTTTGCAAAATCTTGGCTATAGTAGTTTTTCCCGTCTGCCTGGTGCCGAGCAAAAAAACTATTTCGTGGCCGGAAAATTCGTCCAATATAGAGTTTGCGATGTCCCTTTCAAATATCATTAACGCTGAATATTAAATTAATGAATTAATAAATCTATAAATAAATTAATAAATCAAAAGATAAATAAAATTATAATCATTTTACATAGTAAATTTAATATATACATATACATTTTACATAACAATTGTATCGTATAAATATTTTTGAGTCAACCGGCAATAAGATTTATTTATTCTATTTGGCAATAATTCGAATAATTTTATTATTTAATTTATGCGTTTAGGAGGATTAAAGGATTTGATTTAAAGGCATTTAAAGGGGTCAGATTTATTTATTATTCAATCGGAAGTAACATAATGCACCGTTATGTGTTTAGGAGGAATTTACTAAATAATTTTAAATCTTTTTCTAAATCTTTTAGTAAAGATGGCAATATTTCTATAAGCGGTTTAATTTTTTCGGGATTTATATTATAAGTGTATATATTTCTTATAAGATGGCGAAAGCTACGGTAATCTTGGAGGTTATTTTTAAGTTTGTTTGAAATAACCGGAGGACGGATATTAGTTATATCTAAACTCATCTGAGCAAGCAATTCTTCGTGCCAATTTGGTCCGTCGGGTAAATTTTCATCCACTTCTTTGGCAATAAATTTAAAAATTTTTTCTATTCCCGAATAAAAACTGTGCAAATTTAATGCAACGCTGTCAAAATATAAATCGTCGTTAGTATCGCACGCCTTTTTCCACGCAATTTGAGCTCTATTTGCCGCAGTATTAATTTCATTAATTTCTTCAAGTATTTTTGCGGATAAAACTTTGCCTTTATTCATCTTTAAATAATATTATACCTTAAATAATATTATACCTTCGGCAAGAATAGCTTTTTTTAAAGATTCCTTGCAATCGTCAAAGTCGACTAAATCAACATTCCATTTATTGCTATAGCCTGTCGCAAAAGCGGCGGCTTTGTAAAATAAATCGTTCGGTATGTTCCACACTGCGATATCTATATCGGAGCTTTTAGTCATTTTATTTTTTGCGAGAGAACCGAATAGCACTACTTTTTTGGCTTTAAATTTATCGAAAAGCCCCATGCCGATAGCTTTGGCTACGTCGATTGCGTCTTTAACTTCGGATTCGGGCAAATAAAAGCTTTTTCCAAAGAAAGGACTGTAATTTTTCCAGTCTTTTCTAATGCTAATAGTATTGTTTGTTATGACGGTCTTGTTTGTCCCGCTAGTGCCGTTTATACTGCTTTGCTTTAAAATTTCATTCATAGCTTTATTCGACTTTTTAATTCTTCATAAATTGCATTATATTTTTAAATTTTCAATTTCAATATGCTTAATTATGTGCTTAACTTAATTAGTATTTTATCAGAGTTTTATTATATTTTCATTTTAACAGTGAAAAAATTATATGTCAATGAATTTTAGATTGACTGTTAATAACTTTTAATAAAAAAGGGGTCATAAAAAAGGGGTCAGATTTATTTATTATTCAGTCGGGAGTAGAATACGGAGGCGGGCGTTTATGAAAGCGAAGCTTTTATGCCCGCAGAAGTGAAATCGAAAAAGGGGTAAAGAATTAGAAAAAGGGGGTCAGATTTATTTAATATAATTTCGGCTTTTCGGCCATATAGTGCCTTAAAAATAAAACATTGCATTTGTCTATTAATAAAGAACCTGCGGTATTTGAATTTAAAATAATGCCTTTATCCGGGTTATACTTTTGGATAAAACTTCGGAAAGATTTTGAAACGGAAGGCTTTGAAAGTTTAGACTTTACTTCGACGGGTAATTTGTCGTCTATTATAAAGTCTATTTCCGCCCCGCTTTTACTTCTGTAGTATTTTACGCTCTTGTCATTCTCATAAAACGCCCTGAATATATAATTTTCGAATAACGCTCCCTTATCCACCCTGTCGTCTATTAATTTAAAATCTCCAAGTATAGCATTTCTAATCCCTAAATCCATAAAAAAAACTTTAGGATTTTTGGAGATTTCTATCCGTTTATTGGAAAAATAAGGAGTAACGAACTTTACAAGAAAAAGTTTTTCGAAAATGGAAAGTATCCGCTTTGTTTTATAATAATCCAATCCGCTGACAGCCGCAAGTTCGTTATAGACCGTTATATTGCCAATCTGCAAAGCAAGCGCCTTAAGAAGTTTATAATACTGGGTTTCATCCGCTATAGATATTAAATCCTTTATGTCCCGCAATAAATAGATATTGACGATATTTTTCAGAACTTCTTTTTTTTCATCGTCGTCCTTTGCAAGCAAAATACGCGGATATCCGCCGTAAACCAGATAGTTTAATAGATATTTATAAATCTTTTTATTAATTTGCTCAGAAAATTTATCTTCCTCAATAAATATATTATGCAAAGGTTTATCTGCGGCCGATAAAAACTCCGAAAAGCTGAAGGAATAAAGATAGAAAACAAAAATACGCCCCGCCAGATACTTAATTGCTTCTATACCCAAATTTATGGCGGAAGACCCGCTTATTAAAAGTTTTTTTCCGGTTGAAGTATCGTATATATACTTTAATTTTTTTCCGCCCTCTTTCACGTATTGAAACTCATCGATGAATATCGTTTTATAAGGCTCGATATAAAGTTTTACAAAACTTTTAATATCTTCTTCAAATAAAAGTTTTAATTCTATATCTTCAAAAGTTAAAAAAACTGCATTTTTTGATTCTTCATAAATTTTTTTTAGAAGGGTAGTTTTTCCTACCTGTCTCGGTCCAAGTACGGCAATGATTTCCGGTTTATCTATATAGGCTTTTATCTTGTCTTCCAACTCTCTTTTATAATACATATAAAATATAAACCAAATAAAATATTATATATTTTTATTTTAGCAGGGGAAAAATTATATGTCAATTAATTTTTGGATTAAAAAAAGGGGGAGGGGTCAAAAAAAAGAAAAAAAAGGGGTCAGATTTATTTATTTTTTAAAGGCAATAGATTCTAAATTTTTGACGCTAAATACCATTAAGAGCAAGCCGTTTCCAGTTTTTGAACCTTCATATTTAGACGGATAAGGGAAAT
>JAKAKF010000292.1 GCA_021813595.1 bacterium | reverse complement strand
TTTAATGCTTTTTAATGCGTGCTGTTTAGTTCTCAAAGACCGATCTTCTTTAGCAGGTTGTTGATACCTTAACTCGAAGTGTTTAAACAGTATATAAAAATGCAAAACTAATGTCAAGCGTTTTTTTTAATTATTTTTCAATTTTATTTTATGTATTGCGCGGACAAGGTTATTTGCAGACATTGCCTGTCCTGTAACCGTTTATGGTGAAGTTTGAAATGCTGGAATTTCCGGCTGCGCCCGTAACCACTGTTTTAATTTTGCTTATAAACTTTACGGGTGAAAAGATTCTGGTCATACCCTTCGACTTCATAACTCCCTTTGGGTTTCTGCATACTATAGAGTAAATAATAGTATTGCTCCCGGCCGTATGTTCGCTGAATTTGCAATCAGGTTTGACGGGCGGAACGTAAGGACGGGCGTTTTTATTATTCTGACAAACAAAAAATGTCTTATTGAACGGAATGGTAAATTTTCCGCCCATAACTGAGACGGAGCCCTTTTCCGTATCCCTCCAGTACCCGCCCTTTTTTAACTTGTAAGCGCAAGCGCTATTGACGCCGGAAATAAAAGACGCTATATAAACCGCTAATAGCAGGAATAAAAAGAATAACATAAATAATTTTTTCATAATTGCCTCCGTATATTTTATTTTCGCTGCTTATTTTTAAATGTTAATGAATTATAAAGCGTAAAAATATTGTTTCTATTAATCTATTTTAATAAATTCTGAAAATAATTAAAAATCGGCTTCACGCTATTTTTTACCTTTTTCGTTTCTTCTGGCGCAGCGTTATTTAAAGGCGATTGAACCGACGACGTTGGATTGACCGTCCATTTGGGATGTTGAAACACCTGCGGCGTAATCGCTATGGACGAGTAGTCCCCTGATAGCGTCGCATTGGCGTTCCTTATCTCGCTGACGGGTTCGGCAGAAAGCATTCCGTCTTTAATCGAATAGGCGGACAGGTTCCCCGTGCTATAATATGTTACGTAAAGGTATTTGCCGGAAGGATCTACAATAATATAATTCGGGTTTGCCAGCCGTCCGTATCCTATTGCGGTTTCGCTTAATTTAGTTAATACTCCGTTGTCGCCTATGCTGTAAGATATAATATTGCCAGGGTTGTTCTCCGATGCAAAGAGGTATCTGCCCGAAGGGTCCGCTGCAAGGAAAACTACCCCGGTTGATGACGACTCGTATGGAGTAGAATTTCCGGTATATTCAAGCATTCCGCCGTTAATACCGTATGAAGATATGTAGCCGTAATGGTTCTCAGCAACAAAAAGCAAATTGCCGGACTGAACCATGGATTCGGCGCTCTCAATCGAGTTATTCGGATGATTAGAGGCGCCGCCTAACGGGGAAAGCATTCCGTCGCTAATTGAATACGAGGAAACGCTTTGAAATCCTTTAGCGGCATTTCCCGTTCCGCCGTCTACGTAAAGATATCTGCCGGAGGGATCAACGATAACGTCTATCGCGCCCTTAAAGTTGGAAGACGTCGGGGCGGTAACGCCGACGGGATTAGGCGAGAGCACGCCTTTATCGACGGAAAAGGATGATACTGTGCCGTTATTCCAATCGGTAACGTAAATGAATTTCCCCGAAGGATCGACGGCTAAATGATACGGCTCAAAGCCTGAATTTCGTTCCGTCACGCTTATCGGCCTGCGCGAAAGTATGCCGTTATGGATAGAATATGACGAGACCGTTCCCATATTATAATTAGCTGCATAAAGATATTTATCGGAAGGGTCTATGGCAACGGAATCCGCGCCTTCTCCTGAACCAATGCTTAACGGGGAAAATGAAAGCTTTCCTCCGGAAACCGACCATGAAAAGACGTTCCCGTTTCCTTCCGCGGAATAAATAAAGTCGCCTATCGTAATAAAACTGAACGAATATTTTCTTAAAAGACGTACACCTTCCGCCGACTTAATCCTTCTCGTCAAAGTAACGGTATATCTGGTTCCTGTTGCGAGAGCGCTCGAGGGAACGAATGTAAAAACAGAATCTGCGCCGCTAAAACTAACCGTTCCCGAAACCGCGGTTCCATCCTGTCCTTTCATGTAAGCGGAAAAATGGGTAAAAGTACCGCGGTCCATAGCCTCGTTAAAGGTTACCGAGACTTTAGAATTAAGAAGGACGCCGTCTTCACGATTTTTCGGGCTGGTATAAATTACCGAGGGACGCCTCGAACCCGGTAATACGGCGGCGCTAACGCTCTTGGAAGTTAATCCGGCCGGCATCCCCCCTAATAAAGACAGCGCAAAAACCGCCGATACGAAAATCGGTATTTTTATATTATCTAACCATGCTTTTTTAATAGAATTTATCATATAACTCCCCCATTTAAAGGTATCTTTATATCGTTTAAATTAAACAATCTAAATATTAATAATTATAGAGGCTATCCAGCGGGTTGCGCAAAATATTGCAGGCCCTTAGCCGCCCCGATTAACTCCGTAATATTGTTGCTGCCAACGTAAGCCGTCTAAACGTCCCCTGAGACGTCTATAGCGACAGCGAAAGGTCCTGCCGCATACAAAGCAGATGAAAGGGAAGAAACCTTATAATTTACTATAACCGCTCCTGCAGGATTTAATTTTACGATTCCGCTACCGCCCATAACCCATACATCGCCTGACGGGCCTGCAGTAATTTTTTAAAAACATACCTAAAGCGATTCCTGTTTTCATAATTTTTATAATTCACGGCTCCGCAATTTTAGCTGTTCAAACCTGCGCTTACACCGGCGGAGTTTCCGCTTAATTTTTTATAGAACTTAACCGTCACTACGGCTATGTAACTGGATAAAACGCCCATTAAAATCAACCCTATCGGATAGCCTATAAACGGCACGACCCCCGCTGCCATTCTGGCGATAATAAAAACCGCGCTGACCAATACCACAGCTATAAAGAAAACAAGGGCGTCGTTTAAATTTTGCTTTACCATGGTCACGCTCCTTTTTATTGCGCTGACTGCGTCCATTTTATCTACGACTATTGCAACCGGAGCGAACATAAGGAAAAAAGCCGCTATAAGTCCGGGAATAACGAGAAGGACGATGCCTACGCCGACAATAATGCCTATAATTAATGCCCCCAATAAAAGCGGTGCAATACGACCCAAAGCCGTATTGATGCCGTTTGCCAGGCTTGCGGAACCTTTTTCCGCGGCTTCGCTTGCCATGCCGATTGTTGCTCCGTATGCAATAAATTCCATTATAGAAAAAACTATAATCATGAAGATAAACCAGCCGGAAAAGAAAAACGAAAACGGGGAATACGGCATCCCCGATGGATACATCCCCATACCGCCGCCGGTGAAACCGCCCATAAAACCGAACGGAAAAATCCCAAATTCAAAAAGAAGCATCGACAATATAAACATCAAAAGCATTACTACAAATATAGGAACAAATATGACTATATTTTTGCTTGATATATCCGCCCCTTCTTTAAAAATATCCACGATATTCATAATATCCCTCTTTATAAAATTATATTTTATATTATTATGCTGTTATTTTAATAAAAAATCTATTATGGTGTATATAGCCCAAAAAGGAGGATATATATCTATCGTCTATGACCGCCTCTAATATATTAATATATATATTATATACGATAAATTATCAAGCTGTACCCAAATACAGATTTAGGATTAAGGTTTTACCCTAATCCTGCAATAGAAATTTATTTTCTGGATTACCGCTTCGCTCTCGGCCTTTGGTCTCGTGAAGTTTTTTGAAACGTTCCCGCTTACGCGGGAATGACTATGCGGGGATTAAGGTTTTATCATGACCTTGATTTTATTTTATATATTTTTTTCTTGCCGACTTTTATCGTGAATTCATTGATGCTTCTTGGTATAGGATAGGTTTCGGCATCCACTTTCGATTCCCCGATATTTTTATTCTCCGTTTCAAAGTATATTTTTACCGCGCCTTGTTTAATAAGTCTTTTTGCTTCACCTTTGCTGGAAACGGCGTTAATATCGGCTAAAAATTTAACGATAATCTCTGAAGGCATTAACGAAGACGGAATATTGTTAAAGTTCCACTCTCCTCCCCCGTTATTTATAAATTTCATATATTCTTCGTTATTAAGCTCTATCGTCGTTATGTCTTCCGGATTTACTTTTCTTTGATATTTATCTTCAAAGTATTTCTGGGCATTACCTGCTAGTAATTTACCGTGGTATCTTTCTACAATCTCCCGCGCAAGCCTTTTTTTAGCTATTATAGGATTTAAACCTTTATCCAATTCTAATTTTAATTCCGTTAATTCTTCATTGGAAATATAACTCAACAGCTCATAATATTTTAACATCATATCGTCGGATATCGACATTATTTTGCCGTACATTTCGTTAGGCTCGTCTGATACACCTATATGATTACCCAGCGACTTGCTCATTTTGTTTTTGCCGTCCAGCCCTTCCAGTAAAGGCATGGTCATTATGGCCTGGGAAGTTAAGCCGAAACTTTTCATCAGTTCCCTGCCTACGATAAGGTTGAATTTCTGGTCGTTTCCGCCTATTTCTATATCCGCTTCGAGAAATAAAGAATCGAAACCCTGTAAAAGCGGATATATAAACTCATGCATAGCTATAGGCCTGTTGTCCTGAAATCTTTTTTCGAAATCGTCTTTTTCAAGCATTCTTCTAACGGTGTAATTTGAAGAAACTTTAATGAATTCGTCTAATTTCAAATTAGACAGCCACCAGCTGTTAAAAAGGATTTTAGTTTTTTCCGGCTTTAAGATTTTAAATGCCTGTTCTTTATAATCCTTGGAGTTTTTTAAAACGTCTTCTTTGGACAGGGGTTTTCTCGTTTCAGACTTTCCCGTAGGGTCGCCTATCATTGCGGTAAAATCCCCTATAATAAAATATACGGTATGACCGAATTCCTGAAATGTCCGCAGTTTATTCAATAAAACGGTATGCCCCAGATGTATATCAGGAGAAGTAGGGTCGAAACCGGCTTTAATTTTAAGCGGTATATTATTAGATACGGAATAAGACAGCTTTTCGAAAAGCTCGTCTTCTTTAATGAGTTCGACGCTTCCTCTTTTAATAGCTTCTATCTGTCTGCGTATTTCGGCCTCTATCTCTTTTTTTGCGCCAACGTTATTCAAGCTGTTCATATTTAAATTTAAATTCCTTTTCTGGATTTATTATTTATTAATGCGGATTTTTTCAATATTTTTACTTAATTTCGTTTTTTTGTCAACCGTTATAGAAACGGCATTTAAAACTATATCGTTTTCTTCCGGAATGAATTTTTCCGGCATTCCTGTTAAATATCTTTTAATAGCTATATCTTTATTAGTACCTAATACCGAATATTTTGAACCGACCATGCCGGCATCGGTTATGTAAGCCGTGCCTTTAGGGAGTATCATGTCGTCGTTAGTCTGCACATGGGTATGCGTGCCTAAAAAAGCTGATATTTCCCCGTCTAAATATAAGGCTAAAGCCTCTTTTTCCGACGTCGCTTCCGCGTGAAAGTCTATTATTACGGCATCGGCTTTGCCGTAAACCTCTTTAATTATATCTTTCGCAACGGTAAAAGGCGACTCTGAAAGCCCCTTCATAAAAACTCTTCCTTCTAAATTTATCACGGCAATCTTACTGCCCAATTTTGAATCGAAAACGCCGTATCCTTTTCCTGGAGCCAGAACAGAGTAATTTGCCGGGCGCAGAAGCCTGTCATGCGTATTAATATACGGAATTATGTTTTTTTGGTCCCATATGTGGTTTCCGGTAGTTATAACGTTAATGCCTAAATCAAATAGAAAATCTGCGATATCCGGAGTTATTCCCATGCCGTGAGCGGCATTTTCGCCGTTTGCAATAATTAATTCCGGCTTATATTTTTCAATTAATCCGCCCATAAGAGATTTAACGGCTAACCTGCCTGGTTTCCCTATAATGTCTCCTATAAAAAGAATATCGATATCGTCATCTTGCAAATTCGGTTGCCCTCGTTTCCCTTATTACCGTTACTTTTATCTGTCCCGGATACTGCATAGTCGTTTCAATCTTCTTTGCTATATCTTTCGAGAGCATAACGGAATCTTCATCCGTTATTTTCTGGCTCTGGACTATAGCCCTTATTTCTCTTCCTGCCTGAATGACGTAGCTTTTAGCGACTCCGCTGAAAGAATTAGCGATGGATTCCAGCTCTTCGAGCCGCTTAACATAGGTCTCAAACATTTCTTTTCTGGCGCCTGGTCTCGCCGCGCTCAAGGCATCCGCCGCCGAAACCAGAACGGCAAGAACGCTGTTAGGCTCCTCGTCGAAATGATGCGCCGCTATAGCATGTATTACCTTAGGGGATTCCCCGAATTTTTTTGCGAGGTCTGCGCCTATAACCGCATGGGAACCTTCAACCTCATGGTCAACGGCTTTTCCTATATCGTGCAGAAGACCCGCGCGCTTGGCCTGTTTAACGTTTATGTTAAGTTCCGCCGCCATTATTCCGCAGAGGAAAGCGACTTCTATCGAATGATTATATACATTCTGGGAGTAGCTTGTCCTGTATTTTAATCTTCCCAAAAGTTTAAGAAGTTCGGGGTGAACGCCGTGAATGCCGACGTCAAAAGTAGCCTGCTCGCCGGCCTCTTTCATAGCCTGATTAAGCTCTTCCTCTACTTTGCCGACTATTTCTTCTATTCTTGCGGGATGGATTCTTCCGTCGGATATTAACCTTTCCAACGAAAGCCTTGCAATCTCTCTTTTCACGGGGTTAAAAGAAGACAGTATTACCGCTTCCGGCGTTTCGTCTATTATCAAATCTACTCCCGTAGCGGCTTCAAGCGCCCTGATGTTCCTGCCTTCCCTTCCTATGATTCTGCCTTTCATTTCGTCGCTTGGAAGCTGAACGGAAGATATCGATTTTTCCGCGACATAATCCCCCGCATAACGCTGAATTGCCGTCGCTATTATTTCTTTCGCCTTTTTATCCGCAATTTCTCTTGTTTCGTCTTCTATTCTTTTGATGGCTTTTGCCGATTCATGCTTGGCTTCTTCGGTAATAGAATTTATCAGGGTATTTTTAGCTTCGGCGGAGGTCATGCCCGAAACCCTTTCTAATTCGATAATTTTTTCCTTAAGTTTTTCTTCGGCAAGTTTTTCTTTTTCTAAAGCTGTTTTTTCTGATTGAGACAACATCTTTTCTCTTCTCATTAAATCGGTTTCTTTTTTTTCTATTAACGATATTCTTTTTTCAAGATTATCTTCTTTAACGGACAATCTTTTTTCAAGCTGGCTCAGTTCCTGCTTCTGAATTCTGATTTCTTCGTCTGCCGCTTCTTTATGGCGGAGAACTTCGGCTTTAGCGGCTAAAGCGGCTTCTTTTTTAATTTCTTCGGTTTTTTTTTCGGTTTCCTTCGCAATTGAATCTATTTTTGAAAATGCGCTCTCGATAGAATTTTTATCGATAATATGCTTGATAAAAAATCCGGCCGTAAAAAACACCGCTAAAATTACAATTATTAAAATTATTAAAAAATATTCTGCCATCCTTATTTCTCCTTATTTAATGCAAATCATTGCAAATTAGTTACACTGTGCATTCCTTTCTCGGTAAGTACCAAATCCATTCCGATATCGTTATCGTCCGTTTCAAGTATATCGCCGGAAATTAATTGAAAATCGTAACATACGCCAACAAAAAAAGATTTGCCGGAATTTTTTAATATTCTGTCGAAACAGCCCTTTCCATAACCGACTCTATTTCCAGACGTATCGAATGCCAGCCCGGGTACGAAAAAAACGTCTATGTCTTTTTCGTCTATTACATTATCGTTTTTTGGACAAGAAATGCCGAAATAATCTTTACGCATAGAATTTATATCTTCTAATTTATTAAAACAAATATGGTCTTCTTTCTTGCAAAACGGTAAAAATATATCGAATTTTTTTTCTTTATTCAAATCTATGACATACTCGATTCTAGGCTCGTTTTTTATGCTCATATAAATCGCTATATTTTTAAATGAATTGGCCTCAATGTAATCTAATGCAAATTCGGCAATTTTTAAACTGGCCGATTTAATAAAAAATTCATCCAATTTATTACGCTTAGTTCTCATTAAATCTCTGGCGGCGGTTTTTTTTATCATGTTTTTAGGAATTAATTAAAGAAAGGAGAGCAGAAGGACAGAAAAGCAGCAATATACAAAACCCCGCATGTACCGAAGATGTTCCAAAATTGGACCTATTAAAAATAGGTGGTAACCGTATGCCGATTGAAAAAAGGAATCAAAGTTTCCAAAGTTTCCTTACCGTAACCGGCGGTGACAATCCCATTCTATCCAACTGTTGGGTCAATTTTAAAAACAAACATCAAATACCGCAGGGTTTTTTATAAAATCAGAAATAAAATTATCTAAGAAGATTTCGATATATAATTATATATATTGTTAACTTTATCTAAAACCCTTTTGCTTTCATTATTAACTTCCATTTTATCCGACATAAAATCATCCGCTATATTCAGCGCCGTCAAAACCGCGACGTTAAAAGAATCGACCGACTTAGTCCTTTTAACTACTTCATCCGCTTTAGCGTTCACGTATGAAGCAAGCCGTTCCAAATATTTTCTATCTTTGTCGCTGTTTAAAATAAACTTATGATTCAAGATCGTAAGTTCTACTAATTCGCTCATAACTGTATAGTTTCTAAGCTATTTAATATGCCGTCTATTTTTTTTATTATAGAATCGTTTTCGGCTTCATTCCGGGCGATTATATCCTTTAGCTTATTAATCTCGTCATCTTTATATTTAACCTCCGTTAAAAGTTTATCTCTTTCTATTTTTAATTTTTCGAACGATTCCTTAATCAGAATAACTCTTTCTTCTATAGCGCTAAGGTTGTTAATGTCCATTTTTTGCGTTCCCGAAAATAATTCATTCATAAAATTAATTAATTATATTATTCAATATTTACGCATCAGGCGGAAGTATAAAGATGGGCATAAGGTCTTGCGCTTGAAGGCATTATCTTATAAAAAGGCTTGCCGCTAATTTCCTCCGAAGGAATATTGAAGCTATCGGCATACTCTATTAAATATTTTTTTAAAAAATTCATATCGTTTTCGTCCGCCTCATAAAGTTCTACGTCTTTCGAATATTTAGAAAAATCTATTTTTTTCCTGAGATATATCGTGCCCCCATGCATACCTGAAGCAAAATAGTCGCCGTCGAATTCGTCCGAATCGTCAAGCCCTAATAATACTATTATGCCTCCGGCCATATATTCCGCGAAAAAACTTCCTACTTTTCCTCCGATTATAATGATAGGCAGCTGTTCGTTATATCCTTTCATATGAATTCCTACCCTGTAGCCTGCATTACCCAGAATATAAATTCTCCCGCCTCTCATGCCGTATCCTACGACGTCTCCGGCATCTCCTTTAATTATTATTTTGCCGGCATTCATCGTATTGCCTATATTGTCCTGAGCATTATTGTTTACGATTAAAGTAGGTCCGTCCATGAAAGCGCCTATATCGTTTCCCGGAGTCCCGTTAATATTAATAACGACGTCGTCTCCTTTAATTCCGTCTCCTATATAATACTGTCCGTTGATATTTTCGAGAAAGAATTTTTTAATTCCTTTTCCTATTCCTTCTCTTATAAGGCGGTTAAGTTCTTTATAGTGCATTCCTGCGGCATCTATGGTTATCATCTCTTCGTTAACGCTCCTTTTCCTTTCCTATTTTTTGAAATAGATTACAGTCCCGCATGTTTAATTCCAAGCGCTTTTAATTCGGCATCCGTTAATTCGACGCCCCTTAATCTTTCTCTTGAACCCCTAAGGCTTTCGATAGAATTAACCCCCATTGCTCCCAAAACTTCCTGAATTTCGTGGCTCCATGCAGAAATAAGATTATACAATCTTTCTCCGTAAACTTCCGGGTCGAGCCTCCTTACGAGCTCAGGTCTTTGCGTTGTAATTCCCCAACTGCAGTTTCCGGTATTACATTTCCCGCAAACATGGCACCCCATAACTACGAGAGCGGCAGTTCCTATAGCAACCGCATCGGCGCCCAGAGCAATAGCTTTTACGGCATCGGCGCTCGACCTGATACTTCCCGCGGCTATAATAGAAGCCTCGTTCCTGATGCCTTCATCCCTAAGTCTTTCATCGACTTGAGCAAGGGCAAGCTCTATCGGTATGCCTACATGGTCTTTAATTATATTAGGGGCGGCTCCGGTTCCTCCGGTATAGCCGTCTATATAAACAATATCGGCACCCGCCCTGACTATTCCGCTTACTATAGCGGCTATATTATGCACAGCCGCTACTTTAACGGATACCGGTTTTTCATAATCGGTAGCCTCTTTAACGGCGTAAATAAGCTGTCTTAAATCTTCGATAGAGTATATGTCGTGATGGGGAGCCGGAGAAATTGCATCGGTTCCCACGGGAATCATCCTTGTTCTGGATATATCAGCGCCTATTTTTTCGCCTGGAAGATGTCCTCCTATACCCGGTTTTGCACCCTGTCCTATTTTTATTTCTACCGCGACTCCGCTGTTCAGATAATCCCTGTGAACGCCGAATCTCCCCGAAGCGACCTGAACGATTATATTTTTGCCGAACGGAACCAGGTCGTCGTGCAGTCCTCCCTCGCCGGTATTCATAACGATTCCCAAAGCTCTGGCGGCTAAAGCCATAGCTTTTTGGGCATTAAGAGAAATAGAGCCGTAAGACATTGCCCCGAAAATAAACGGGGTCTGCAGTTCTATTTGAGGAGGCATTTTTGATTTTAAAACGGGTTCCCCGTTTTCGTCCAAGCCGACGTCTAATCTCGAAGGTTTTTTGCCGAGATAAGTCCTAAGTTCCATAGGCTCCCTAAGAGGGTCGATGGACGGGTTTGTAACCTGGCAGGCGTCTAGAAGTATATGGTCGAAATATTTTTTATATTTGAAAGTAGTTCCCATGCCGGAGATAACGATTCCGCCGGTTTCCGACTGCCTCCATATATTTTTTATGAGACCTTCTTTCCAGTTTGCATTTTCTCTAAGAACGGTAGGATTTTTAACTATAGAGATAGCTCCTTCCGGACAGTATGTATAGCATCTGCCGCAGGCTACGCATTTAGAATGGTCCGCGAGAATTTTATCTCCGCCGAAACTGTATGTTCCCCATCCGCAATTCTGGATGCATCTTTTGCACCTGACGCATTTATTATGGTCTATTAGAGCTAAATATTCTGATTGTATATTGGAAAAAGAGGATTTTGTCATAAACCGAGCAATCCTCCTTTCTGGTGTATATTTTTTTCTTCAAATTCAACGATAACCGGTTCTCCGGCTTTAGGCGACCATACGATATCCGGAGACGGACAAACCGCTCTTATTGCGGCTTCTTCCGATGCTACATAAGTAAAGTCGCCCATAGCGGCGGCAACGAGAGGTCTCAGCTTTATCCTGTCGTTCATAGCGACCATACCGTTAGAATGTCCGAATACTATGGCAAAAGGTCCGTTTAAAAGCGCACTGCCGTAAATCTGCCTTAATGCGGTAAATAACTCTCTTTTTTCACCGTCCATTTTATCTATTTTCTGATAAAACGGCGAAGCGAGAACCGTCAGGGCAAGGCTTACAGGAAGCTTATGCTTCCTTATAAGAAGGTCTAAAATATATGTTATCACTTCGGTATCGGTTTTAAGGGCAAGATTATATTTATACATTTCAAGGTACCTTTTGTTTATTCCGTAAGAAGATATTTCGCCGTTATGCACGATAGACCAGTCCAACAGCGTAAACGGATGGGCGCCTCCCCACCATCCGGGCGTATTTGTAGGAAACCGATTATGCGCCGTCCACATATATCCTTCTATTTCTTCTAATTTGTAAAAATCGGCGATATCCTCGGGATAACCTACCCCTTTAAACGCCCCCATATTTTTTCCGCTGGAGAAAACGTATGCCCCGTCGTAAT
>JAKAKF010000192.1 GCA_021813595.1 bacterium | reverse complement strand
GAAAGAAATAAAATTATGGACGGCATTCCAGTATATAACGGGCGAAAATATCAAAAGAGCGGCGGCAAGCGTCATGTAGGGATAAAAAGTTTTGAGATAATGCCTGTTTTGCTTGGAAAGAAGCAGGTATAACAGAGCGGCGGGCGGAATAAGGGCGGCGGTATATTTGCTAAGGAAAGCGAGTCCGAGGAAGATGCCGGAGAGGAGCCAATAAACAAAGGGGACAGATTTATTTATTTCCGTCGAGCCGCTTGATAAATTTTGCTTTTCGTTGCGGAAATAAAAAAGATCTGCCCCTTTTGTTTCGGCATTTTTTTCCGCCGCTTTATAGAAAAAAATAAAAAATAACAGAGTAAAGAATAAAAGCGGGGCGTCGGGAAGCATCATAACGGAAAGAACCATGCCGAATATGACGGCGGCAAGATAAAAAAGAAACGAGAAAAAAGCGGCGCGTTTGCTTTTAAATAAAATATAAGTCAGATAATATATTAAAAATCCGTCGAAAAAAGAAAATACGACGGAGCCGAGACGGACGGAAAGCTGACTTTTGCCGAAAAGAGCGTCCGTAAGGTATATAATCCAGCCGGCAAAAGGGGCGTCGTCGAGATAACCGAGAGACGGCTTTAAAGACCACGCATAGTAGTGGGCTTCGTCGTTGCCGAGGTTTAAGGTGGACGCAAGATGAATGTGGACTATCAGGGCAAAAAGAGAAACGAGGATTAAATAAATCTCGTATTTATATTTGTTATATTTTTTTATAAACGAACTCAACTCTCTTCCTTTTCTTCCGCGGGCGGCTTGCCGCCTTCAAAACCCGATTCTTCTGCCATCTGCCTGAGCTTTTTTAATGCTTTTACTTCTATCTGCCTTATTCTTTCTTTTGTAAGTCCGAATATCCGCCCTACTTCGTTTAACGTGCGAGGCTTTTCGTAGTTAATCCCGTATCTTAAAATTACGACGCTTCTTTCCTGCTTTGAAAGCCTTAAAAGCCAGCCGTTTAAAAGATTAAGAGTTTCTATTTTATCGAGTTCGTCGAAAGCCGAATCCTGGCTTTCATCTGCTTTTATTAAATTAGAAAAAGAATTAGACTGGTTTTCTTCGTCTTCGCCGCCGGTATATACGGCATCCAAAGAATAAATATTGCCGACCAAACTCATGATTTTTTCGAGTTTCGATTCTTTAATCCCCATGCGGCTGGCTACTTCGCCCATATTTGGAGTCCTTTGAATTTCGGAAGTTATTTCTTTTACCGCCCTCGAATACTTATAAACGTTTTCGGATATGTGGATAGGCAGCCTTACTACCCTGCCGGAGTTTAATATTCCGCGTTCTATGGTCTGTCTTATCCACCAGATAGCGTATGTAGAAAACCTGAAACCGGATTTAGGTTTAAATTTTTCGACGGCTTTTATAAGTCCAAGATTCCCTTCCATAATTAAATCTTCAAAAGACAGTCCTCTTCCGAGAAATTTTTTTGCGACGCTTATCACTAGTCCGAGATTGGATTTTATCATTAAATCTCTCGCATCTGCGTCGCCCTCTCCTGCTTTGACGGCAAGTTCGTATTCCCGCTCTTTGGTCAGCAGAGGATATTTTTTAAGGTATTTAAGGTACTGGCTTGAAATTTTGTTTTCTTCCGACCTTAACGAATTATCGGAAACTCTTCCGTATTCTTCGGCATAACCGTTTTGAACTTCTGCTCCGTCTATTACGGCTAAAGATTTTTCAGAAACCGCACCTTTGGCTGGATTTTTGCGCTTCATAACCGTTCTTCCCTATTAATTTAACGAAGTTAGCCGGAGCTATATTTTTGGAAACCATCGCTCCGTTTTCCTTTTCTATTACGCATATCGACTGGGCGCCGTTCTGCTCGACCGGCACCACCATAATGCCGCCTTCGGCAAGCTGGGCGAACAAAGCGGCCGGGATATCCGGAGAGCAGGCGGTTATCATTATTCTGTCGTATGGAGCATATTCGCCGTAGCCGATTGAGCCGTCGCCGACTATGAAAATTATATTGCGCAGATTTAAGGATTCGATAACCGTTCTTGCCTGCATGGATAAATCCCTTATGCGTTCTACGGTAAAAACGGAACCGCACAGCAGGGAAAGAACGGCGGCCTGATAACCGGAACCAGTGCCTATTTCCAAGACTTTATGGCTTTTATCGACGGACAGAGCCTGAGTCATAAGAGCGACGGTATAAATGCTGGAAATAGTCTGGTTATGCCCTATGGGCAGGGGCGACTCTCCGTAGCACATATCGGAGTGCCTGAAAGGCGGAGCGACGAAAGATTCGCGTGGAATTTTCGCTATCGCGCCCAAAACGGCGGATGAAGTAATGCCCTTCGATGACAGACCGTTTATAATTTTTGCGTTCATATCGAAAAATCTATATTTTTTAATTTTTCCATAGCTTTATAATTTGTCATGTCTAAGTGGATAGGCGTAACGGAAATAAGTCCGCTATGCACGGCTTCATAATCGCTGTCTTTTATATCCTCGAAAGTGATATTTTTACCCCATATCCAGTAATATTTTCTTCCCCTGGGGTCGGTTTTTTCTACTACGAAGTCCTCGAAATAGCGTTTTCCCTGTCTGGTAATTCGGTATTCAAAAGGATTATTTTCTTTTTTTATTATAGTCTGTGAATATTTACGTTCAAGAGGGTATTTTCCGAAAAACCGGTTTTATTGAAAACGGAAGCAAGGTTTGAAACGAACTCGGAAGCTTTTACGAAAGAGGCTTCCAGATCTTCTTCGAGAGAAGCGTCTTTGGGAAGATAGCCTCCTCCCCTGTTAACCACCAAAGAAACGGCGATGGATTTGATTCCCATAACGGCTCCTTCCATGGCGGCGGATACCGTTCCCGAATAGATGACGTCGTCGCATATATTGCCTCCGTAATTTATTCCGGAAATTACGAGGTCGGGTTTTGTTTTCATTATGGAGTGGACGCCGATATTTACCGCATCGGTCGGCGTGCCGTCCACCGAAAATATGTTAGGTTTGATTTCGTTGACTCTTAAGGGTCTGTCTATGGTGAGCGAATGGGAACTTGCGCTTCTTTCCCTGTCGGGAGCTACTATGGTTACGTCGTATTTCTTTGATAATTCTTCGTATAATATGTTTATGCCGGTCGCATAAACGCCGTCGTCGTTGGAAAGGAGTATATTCAAGTTTAATATCCAGTCTTTCTTGATTTAATAAATGTTTTTAGCGAATTAAGTTCGCGACGGACCAATTCTATCTTTTCGTGCGCTTGTCCGCCGCCGGAATTTAAAACGCCTCCGTTTTCTTCGGCGCGTTCAGCCGCAATTTCGGCTATATTCTCCTCGCCGCCGTATAATTTGCGCTTTAAAGCTTTTCTTGCGCCTTCTATGGTAAATTTTTTATCGTATAAATAGTCTTTTATAAGTAGAAGTTTCTCGATATCCGAACCGGAATAGAGCCTATGGCTGCTTTTTGATTTATAAGGCTTTAAAAAAGAAAATTCGGTTTCCCAGTATCTGATAACGAACGGTTCGACGCCTATTTTTTTGGCGGCTTCGCCTATTTTGTAAAAATATTTTTCATCTTGAGCGCTGTTTATCGGAACTTCCATTTTTGTATTTTTTGTTCACTTCCGATTTAAAAACTACAGAAGGCTTAAATTTTACGACCTTTCTTTCGCTGATAATAATAGTTTCTCCGGTCTGCGGATTTCTGCCTTTTCTCGCTTTTTTCTCTTTAATCGTAAAATTTCCGAAACCGTTAAGCTTTATGGTTCCGGCTTCTTCTATTTCGGATTTTATAAGTTCAAAGAACGAATCTACGTACTGCGCGGATTCCGCGGTCGGCAAACCAACCTTAGAACGTACTTTTGAAGTTAAATTTGCCCTGGTTAATGCCATAAACTATGTTCTCCGAATTAATCGTTTTAATTATTTAGGCAGCGACAGCGTCTTTCACTATGCCGGCAAAAGCCGACGGATCTGAAAGAGCTATTTCGGATAAAACCTTTCTGTTTAATTCTATGCCTTTTTTATTAAGCGCATTTATAAATTTTGAATAGGAAATTCCGTTTTCTCTGCATGCGGCGTTTATCCTGACTATCCACATACCTCTGAATTCTCTTTTTTTGACTTTTCTGTCTCTGTAAGCATAGTTAAGCCCTCTGTTTACGGCTTCGTTTGCGGACTTAAAAAGCCTGCTTTTCGCGCCGTAATAGCCTTTTGCGGCTTTTAATACTCTTTTGTGTCTTTTTCTGGTTAAAATACCTCTTTTTACTCTCGGCATTATACTGCTCCTTATAATAGCTTATTATATTTATAAATTTTACAGATACGGTATTAATCTTTTTACGTTAAGGGAATCAACGGAATTAACTACCGACGATTTTTTAAGCCTGTTTTTTCTGCCGCGTTTTTTAGACGTCAGTATATGGCTCTTGTTTGCTTTATGATGAACGACGAGTCCGGTTGCCGTTACCTTAAATCTTTTTTTTGCGCCTTTTTTAGTTTTTATTTTTATCTTTGCCATTTTAATAAAACCACCTTTTTAAAATTTATTTTAATTTTTTATTAACGTTTTTAATTAATATATTTTTATTATGCCGTTTTTTCCTGCTCTTTCGTTTTTTCCGTTTTAACGGCGTCTTTTTCGGCAGTCTTTTTAGCCGTCTTAACCGGTACTATAATCGTGCTGAACGTCCTTTTGACGTCCGGCTTAATAGGAAACTCCGGAACGCCGAACTCCTTTAAATCTTCGATTGCCCTCAGTATTACCTTTATTCCCAATTCCGTATGGGCAAGTTCTCTGCCTTTAAAAGTTACCGTAAGTTTAACTTTGTTTCCGTCTTTAAGAAAAGAAACGGCGTTTTTCAATTTAAAATTGTAATCGTGCTCGTCGGTATTGGGCCTGAATTTAACTTCTTTTAAATGTATAACTACCTGTTTCTTCTTGGCTTCCTGAGCTTTTTTATTCTGCTCGTATTTAAACTTGCCGAAATCCATTATCCTGCATACCGGAGGAACGGCTTCTTCGGAAACTTCGACGAGGTCGAGGAGCTTTTCTTTGGCAAGTTTAACGGCTTCATATAAAGGCATTATACCGGCCTGTTTGCCGTTTTCGTCGATAACCCTTACCTCTTTTGCCCTGATACTTTCGTTTATGTACGTTCTGTTATTTTTCTGTATATTAATTTCTCCTTATTTATTTTTTTAATTTTTTGCGTTAGCTTTAAATTATTGCATAATTTAAGAGCCGTGTCAACATTCTTTTATTCCGCATACCTACTTTTCGGGTATTTTGTTTTTAAAATATTCAGATAGCGGGCTTCCATTTTTTTATTTCCAAGATTTTTATAGCAGGACGAAAGATAATAAAGCGTTTTAGGTATAATAGGAACGCCGTCCCTCCCGTACTGCTTTAATACCGTTTTAAACATATAAGCCGCCGGTTTCCAGATGCTCGCATTGTAATAGTAAAGTCCTGTAAAAAAGGTATTTTCGGAAAGTTTTATATTAATAAGTTTAATATATTTAAAAGATTTTTTTGAATATTTTGAATAAGGGTATTTCGATATAAGTTTTTCAAAAACCTTCTTCGAGTTTTTAAGGGGGGTTTGATTTCTGCCTACCGCCAAATTTCTTTTGTAATACGACATAGCTTCGTAATACATTGCAAAAGGAACGTATTTGGAACGCGGATGAAGATGTACAAAATCCAAATAAGCGCCTGCGGATTCAATATATTTTCCTTCAAGATAGTAAACGTCGCCGAGCCTTATTTCCGCAATTTCCGTTTTACCGTAAGCCGGATAATTTTCTATAAGGGCTTTAAAATTTTTTGCGGCGCCGTTATAATTTTTAACATGGGAATCGTGCATGGCTTTGCCGTAATAAACGTCCGGCGGCAAAATATTTTTCTTTACGTTTTTGCCGCATCCGGAAAGCATAACCGAGAATACGGATATTGCGGCTATAATAGAGATTAATAAAGTTAGTTTTTTCATTTGTCTATTTCGTTACCAGTTTTGTGACGGTGCCGGAATTGAATTCTGACCCCTTTTATTTTGTGACGGTGCCGGAATTGAATTACGGCACCGTTGTTAGTTAAGCAACATACTTCCTTTAGAAAGACGTATATTCATTTTAACATTATATAAATAATCGTCAACATATATTTTTAAAGGAACCATGCTTGTATTTGCGCCGGAACCTTTTAAAACGTAATCTTTAAAGCGTACCGATTCTATTTCTTTTCCGTTTTTGACCGAAGTTACGGAACGGATAAGGTATTTTTTTGAAACGCATATATAATAGCCTTGTTTTCCGCCGTATGCAAAAAAGAAACCTTTTTCGGTATTATAAAAAATAGGCGACTTTTTTATTTTATTCAGTTTATCGATAAAAAGCAAAATTTTAAAAACCCTTAACAGCCTTTGATAATTTTGCGTTTTATCGTTAGTTTTAATTTTATATTTTTTATCCAAGTTTATTGATTTAATTTTGCCGTCTTCGGGATTGAAAAAAACGGCTTCCGTTCCGCTTTTCGTTTTAATTATTTTCGCGTTAAAAAGAACGTCGCCGTACATGTCTAAAATAATAAAGCTTATGTACTTTCCGGCTATATATTTATAAATGCCTGCCTGCTCTATAGAAAAACCGCCGTCCGATACCGTGAAACGCAGTCTTCCCGATAACCCGCCGAACGTTCCGTAATTTTTAATAAGTCCTGCCAGAACTTCTTTTCTGCTTTTATATGCAACCGGTTTTTTGTACGGTTTAACGGCGGTCTTTACGTTTACGGCACATCCGCTGAAAAAGAAAGATATAAATATTAATAAGACGACCGTCGATGCCGCCGCAGTTTTCTTGCTCATAACAATACCGACTCAATGATTTTTTCTATTACGTCGAATTTTGAAACATCCTGCGTTCCGCCCTGAGAAAAATCCTTTTTGCCTCCGCCTTTTCCTCCGGTTTCCGAATTAATGCGTTTTATAACGGCTGATGCGTCTATGGAACCTTTTGCAGATACGATGTAAATCAACTTTTCGTCTTTAATATTAGATATAAAAACTACGACGGAATCGCCTTCGGGAAAATCGCGCCTTGAACTTAAGGCGTTTACAAGCTCTTTTAATTCTTCGCCTGAAACGTTGCCGAATTTTGAAATTAAATATTTAAATCCGCCTGCGGCCGCCATGCCCGTTTTAAAAGATTTTATAAGACGCTCGGATTCAAAAGAATTGAGTTTCGACCTGAGTTCCTCGTTGGTTTTTTCAAGCAGTTCGTAATCGTAATACAGTTTTATTATTCTGTTGTAAACTTCGGATTTGGAAGTATTCAGAAGTTTGGCGATATTAACTATATTGTCCTCTTCCACGTACAAGTAGTCGAGATAATTAAAACCCGTAACGGCTTCTATGCGCCTTATGCCGGAAGCAACCGAAGATTCTCCGGTAATCTTAAAAAATCCGATTTCTCCGGTTCTCGAAACATGGGTGCCTCCGCAGAATTCTTTCGATGCCGTTCCCATGGACACGACCCTTACGGTATCTTCGTATTTTTCATCGAAAAAGTGAAGGGCGCCGGAATTTAAAGCGGTTTGAACGTCAAGCTCGTGCGTTTTTACTTCAAGGTCGGCAAAAATATATCCGTTGACTAAAACTTCCGCTTTCCTTATTTCTTCGTCTGTCAGAGGCTTGCCGTACGAAAAATCGAATCTGAGCCTTTCCGAATCTACGAACGAACCCTGCTGTGTTACGCGGCTGCCGAGTATCTCTCTTAGCGCGGATTGAAGAAGATGGACTGCGCTGTGGTTTGCCGCAGTTTTTTTTCTTAATTCCGCATCGACCGAAAAACTAGCCTTTACGGGAAAAACCGGCGGGGCAAGCATTTCTTCGGCGGCGGCGGCTCCCAGATTTTGTTCTGCATCCTTCATGCTTTCGGTAAATATTCTTGCATAATGAAGGATGACTCCGTTTTTGGTTTTAAATGTATCGGAAACCGAAGCTGATAAGGAATATTTTCCGTAATTAAACTTTATAGTTCCTCTGTCGCCGGATTGACCGCCTCCTTCAGGATAAAAAGGGGTAATATCCGAGGCTATATAATAAAAACCGCCGTCTTTTATGTTCTCGACGGGCATGCCGTCTTCGTCGAATATGCCGTTAATATCGGCGTTAGCGGCATTTTCTATATTGCCGTATCCTTTAAAAAGCGATTTAGGTACGCCGGAAACGGTTTCGGGAACTCCGTTTTTTTCTTTTTTCTGCTTTGAACCTTTTTTCTGAAGTTCCATTAATTCGTCGTAAGCTTTTAAATCTATCGAAAAACCGTTTTCTTCAGCCATATCTATTGCTATATCTACCGGAAAACCTTTTTCGTCGTATAATTTAAATATGAATTCGCCGGGAACTATTTTCTGCTTTTTCTCCTTAAGTTCGATAATTTTTTCTTCCAAAAGTTTAATTCCCAGTCCTACCGTATCGTTAAACCTTTCATACTCTTCGGAGATTATCTTCTCGAAGACGGCAAGTCCGTCGGCAGTTTCGGGATAAAATCCGCCCATAATTATTACCACGATATTACCGAGATATTTCAGGTTATCGAGACTTATGCCGAGCTTTAAAGAATATCTGATAAGTCTTCTTAAAATTCTCCTGAATACATAGCCTCTGCCTTCGTTGGAGGGAAATACGGATTCTGCGGATAAAAAAACCGACGTCCGTATATGGTCGCTGATAACCCTTGCGGCGGTATCGTACGCTTCGTCTCCGCCGTCGTATCGTTTTCCGGTAACGGCGTCTATCTCTTTTATATAAGGAGTAAAAACATCGGTATCGTAGTTTGATTTTACGTTCTGCAAAATTCGCAGTATGCGCTCAAGCCCCATTCCCGTATCAATAGAGGGACGCGGCAATTTTGAAAGGTCTCCTTTTTTATCTCTGTTAAATTCCATAAAAACGAGATTCCAAATTTCTAAATATCTGCCGCAATCGCAATTAATATCGCAGTCCGTATGCCCCGCTTCCGAATAACCGGTATCGTAAAATATTTCGCTTGAATAGCCGCAAGGACCGGTTTCTCCCATCTGCCAAAAATTAGTTTCGTCGCCGAGCCTGTATATTTTGTTTTCATCGAAACCTACGGTATTTTTCCAGATATTATAACCGTCTTCGTCTTTATCGTTTACTGTAACGTATATTTTGTCGAGGTCGAGTTCTATGACGTCTTTTATAAATTCGTAGGCAAACAAAACGGCATCTTTTTTAAAATAGTCTCCGAAAGAAAAATTTCCGAGCATTTCAAAAAAAGTGTGGTGGCGGGAAGTTTTGCCGACGTTTTCGAGGTCGTTATGTTTGCCGCCTGCGCGCATACATTTTTGAACGGTTACGGCTCGCGGCATAGGCGCCTGAACTACGCCGGTAAAATAGTCCTTAAACTGGACCATTCCGGCATTAGTAAACATGATAGAGTCGTCGCCGGCGGGAATTAAAGAAGAACTCGGCAATTGCACGTGTCCTTTTCCCGTAAAAAATTTAATGAATATTTCCCTAAGTTCGTTTGATTTCATATTCCATTTTGCGGCAGGGACAGAATTGAATTTTCGTCCCTACTGTTTCCATTTTGAGGTAGGGACAGAATTGAATTCTGTCCCTACTGTTTAATAAAGTCTTCTATTATTTTAGAGGAAAATCCTCTGCTCTGCAAAAAATCATAAAGTTTCTTTTTATATATCAGTTCGTTTTCCCTGTATTTTATCAGGGAAACTTTCTTTTTGTCCACCGCTTTAAGCATAACGGAACGTTCTTCGTCTTCCGTGTAAAACGTTTCGATTAGCTTGTCTATAATATTTTTGTTTATTCCTTTTTTATAAAGTTCATAGCTTAATTTTATTCTGCCGATAAGTCTTTTTTTTCCGCTTTCTATAAGTCTTTCCGCAAATTCTTCATCGTTTAAGTATCCGTATTCTTTTAATTTCTTTAACGCTTTGCCGGTATCTTCCGTAGAAAAGCCTTTTTTGATTAATTTTTCGGCAAGCCGTTTTTCGGAATAAGACCTCGCGGACACGAGCTTTAAAGAGTAATTCTGCGCCGATAAAGGCGTTTTAGACTTTCTTTTAGAAATATTTTCCTGCGATATTTTCAAAGAGATTACTCCGATAATACATTATGTAGCGCTATACTTCTATATTTTGCGCATAAACATACATGCGGTTACGTTGTCCAGTAAGAACCCGAACCGCCTGAAGCCGCCGTATTTCCAGTTACGGACGGACTTGCTCCGGCGGTGACTGAAGTTTTGCCGCTTTCAACGGAGTCTGCTTTTACCCCTGCGCTTATATCGTCGTCGGAAGCGTTTACTCCGGATATTAACAGTGCAAGGTCGTTCGGCGAGGTGGATTCCGCAAGAGCATCTTCGTATGTTATCAAGCCCTGTTTATAAAAATTGTAGAGGGACTGGTCGAAAGTCTGCATCTCGTACTGTATGTTTCCGCTTCTTATGAAGTCTCTTATACTCGCGGTTTTATCTTCGTTTGATATGCATTCTTTTATCGTTTCCGTTCCTATCATTATCTCTACGGACGGAAGACGTCCTTTTTTGTCCGCTCTTGCTATAAGCCTCTGCGATATTACTGCGGAAATAACGGAAGCAAGCTGTATTCTTATCTGTTTTTGCTGATAAGGAGGAAAAACCGCTATAATTCTGTTAATGGTTTCCTGCGCATCCAGCGTATGAAGGGTGCTCATTACGAGATGTCCGGTTTCAGCCGCAGTTATTGCCGTTTCTATCGTTTCTAAGTCTCTCATTTCGCCTACTAAAATAACGTCGGGATCCTGCCTTAAGGCTTCCCTTAATCCGTGCGAAAAAGAATAAACGTCCATGCCGAGTTCCCGCTGGTTGACTAATGCTTTTATATCTTTATGCAGATATTCGATAGGGTCCTCGATGGTTATTATGTTTACCGGTTTATTCCTGTTTATAAAATCTATCATGGAAGCGAGAGTCGTGGACTTTCCGCTGCCGGTTATGCCCGTAACCAGTATTAATCCTCTTTCTTTAAGTGATATAGATTTTATAATTTTAGGCAGGTTAAGCGATTCAAAAATTGGAATATCGAAAGGGATATAGCGCATTGCTATGCTTAAAGAATTCCGCTGGGAATAAATATTGACCCTGAATCTTCCGACGCCGTGCAGGCTGTATGCAAGATCGACGTCCCTGTTTTCCTGAAAAACTTTAAGCTGATGCTTATCCATCATGCTTACGGCTATTTTTTCTATAACTTCTTTGGACATAACGCCGAAATTTTCCTGTTTGTAAATATCCCCGTCTATTCTAAAAATAGGATAAGAATTTACTTTAAGGTGAATATCCGACGCTTTCTTGCCGACCGCCGTCATTAAAATAGTTCCTAAAAGCGACGGCTGTCCTCCCTGCTTAACCTGTTGACCGTCCTGTGCGGCATTAGACTGTAAAACCGTTTCGTCCATTTTTTTATTTAAGATTAAATTTTTCTAAAATTTTAGAATGTATTTCGTCTCGCAGGGCGGGGTTGTTTTTGAGCGTTTCTTTTGCGGCTTCCCTTCCCTGTCCAAGCCTTTCTTTGCCGTAGCTGAACCATGTTCCCGATTTTTCTATTATGCCGCTTTCCGAACCTATGTCGACTATGTCCCCTTCTAAAGATATTCCGCTGTCGTAGACTATGTCGAACTCCGCCTCTTTAAACGGAGGAGCTACTTTATTTTTTACTATCCTGGCTTTAGTTCTTGAGCCCACTACTTCGTCGCCTTTTTTTATAGAGCCGGTTCTTCTTATATCTATACGGACGGATGCATAAAACTTAAGAGCGTTGCCGCCGGTAGTGGTTTCGGGAGAACCGAACATAACGCCTATCTTCATCCTTATCTGGTTAATAAATATAACCGACGTATTTGACCTTGCTATAGCGGACGTAAGTTTTCTCAAGGCCTGCGACATAAGCCTTGCCTGCAGTCCCATATGGGAGTCCCCCATTTCGCCTTCTATTTCGGCTTTAGGTACCAATGCGGCG
>JAKAKF010000023.1 GCA_021813595.1 bacterium | reverse complement strand
GCGTCTACCAATTCCACCACTTCGGCTTATAACAGGATTATGTCGCCATGATTACAAGAGAAATATAAACGACAGATAGAATTTTACAATATAATAGATTAAAATTCAAGAAAACAATTTCGGGTTTTGCATATTTTACAAAAATTAAATTATATGATATAAATTAATCAGGTAAAAAATGTTTTTAAAAAAAACAGCGGGGTATAATTTATATGGCTGATATTAAGGAACCTGATTTTCATGCCGATTTAGAAAAAATTCTTGGAAGCGGCGGAAATAAAAAAGGTTTTGAATTAAATCCTTTTTTTAAGCTGGGCGTTTTCATCTTTTTAATTGCGCTGTCATGGTCGATTATCGTTTTTTTATGTATATCCTATATTAATTATTCAAATAAATACGATAAAGTTTTAAATAATTTAAATTTTCAATTGAAAAGCGATATAACAAGGCTGAAGAAGATTAAAACAAATCTCGTATTTTTCAGAAAAGTTGCCAAAAATCAGGTTAACGTTTCATATATGCTTTATCTTTTGTCGATTCACAGGTTCGGAGAGACCGGCATAAAATCTTTGTCGGTAAATAAAGGGCGCGTAGATATTTCGGTTTTTTCGCTGGAAAGGAGTTTTGCAAAAAGTTTAAATCTTATGAACGATTATGTTCTTTATCTGAATATTTACGGACTGCAGACGCATACAGGGAGGTTCGGTATAACTTCTATCGAAGAAAAGAGCGGCGGTAAAATTTCACGCATAATCGGAGTACTTTCAAGCGGAAGGTTCAAGCAAGGCGCATAATAATTTTCCGGTTTTTTCAATCTAATCTATAAACCCGCCGTCCCTTAAGTCCTTTATAGCATTTTGTATCACGGATGCCGAGCCCCTCAGCCCTTCGATTTCTTTTTCGTTAAGCGGCGGTTTGATTACCGTTTCTATGCCGTCTTTCGAAAGAATAGCCGGAACGCCCGTATATATTCCGCTGATTCCGTAATAGTCCTCAAGATAAACGGATAACGGCATTATCTGCCTTCTGTCTTTAACCATAGATTCTATGATCTCCGCCATGACGACAGCCGGGGCGAATATCGTTCCGCCTTTTAAGGCAATTACTTCCGCCGCGCAGGTTCTGGAATATTCGGCGATTTCTTCAAGCTTTTTCTTATCGTATCCCGGTATGGAGCTTAACGGCACGCTGTTTATGCCTGCAAGCGAAAAAACCGGCGTCATGCTGTCCCCGTGTTCGCCCAGAAACATTATATCGACGTCTTTCGGATTTAAGTCGAAAAATGTGCCGACCGCCGAACGCAGTCTCGTAGTATCGAGCATCGTCCCCATGCCGAAGACTTTTTTTCTTTCGAAGCCGGAAACTTTGTATGCCACATAGGTCATTATATCCACGGGATTAGACACCACGAAAAGAATAGCATTCTTGTTATATTTTGTAATGTTATTTACTATATCTTTTAATATGTGGACGTTTTTTTTATTCAGGTCGAGTCTCGATTCTCCCGGTTTCCTCGGGATGCCGGCGGTTATAACTATAATGTCGGCGTTTTTGACGGAGTCGTAATCGGCGGTTTTAACCCTCGTATAACCCGTAAGCGATATCCCGTGGGAAATGTCGAGCATTTCGCCCCTCGATAGATTATGGTTTATATCTATCAGCGTAACCTCTCTTACGATATCCTTGAGAGTAAGTGTATATGCAAGGGTTGCTCCAAGCCTGCCTGCGCCGATTATGCTTACTTTCATTAAAACAGCCTCCGTATTTTTATAAAACTAATTTAATTTATGGGATTTAAAATAAGAAAAGCTTATTATATTATACAATCGGATAAAAAATCAATTAATATTTATCCCTTAATCCTGCAATAGAAATTTTTTAATCCTTTGATATCCCCTTTAAAGAGGTAATTTTTACTTTATTTTATTTCTTTAGCCATTTTTTGTAAGCTTTATTTCGAACAGTTATTATTTTTATGTTTTCATAATCGATTCTTGTTAAAATTGCTTTTTTTGACCAAAAATGCCTAATTTTTGGATAAACCTATTGCGATAGTCTTCATTTATAGTTTTAATTTTTATCGTTTTTTTAAGTTTCTTTAAGTGATTAAACATTCCTTTAAATACAGGAAAATATTATATTTATTATCGTCAACGAACAATTTAAGTATTTTTCTATTGCCGTGCTTTACTATAGAGCCTACGGCAGAAAATAAAAGATACCTTAAGCTTTTTAAGCTTCTGTTGATTTTTGTTATAACGGAAAATAGTTTCATTATATTATAGGCAAGTAAGGCTATATTAGTCCAAAGAGCATTGCCCTCAAATGAACCGGAGGGCAATTTTCTTAAGGATAAATCCCATTTAACCGATTTTATATTGTATTCGCATTTGCCTCTTTCATTGTAGAAGCGGAATACTTCTTCTTTGGGTAAAGAAGAATTTGTAGCTATCCCGTAGTATTCGTAATAGTGCTCTCCGAAAAGAGAAGGATCTTTATATTTTTTTCTTTTCCTCGTAACTATTAACCTGAATGCTTCCGTCTTATCCATAATGTGAATTGTTTCCGACACTTCTATACCGTCTAAACAAAAGCCATATCTGTCGTGAAGAGGTTTAAAGTCTAAATTGGAACAATCCGGTATATTCTTAGCTCTTATGAAGAAATTTATATTATTTAAATTACAGTAGTTAATAATATTGGCCTGATAACCGGCAGAATCGCTTCTATAATTTTTAAGTCTTACTTTATTGGAAGAAAGGTAATTATGGACTGAAGACAACTGTTCGTATAGATTCAAAGACGGGCTTGCGTTGCCCCTTCTAAACTCTTGATATATGCAAGAGCCTGTTTCGGATATAAAACCTAAAAGCATGCTTAAAGCTTTAAAATTCTTATAGCAGTATGCAGAAATTCCTTCTTTATCGGTTTCTACGAAGGTTGCGTCGGCATCCAAGGTTACCTCTTTAATATCTGCTTTTTTTATTGCTTTAATACAGGTATCCTGCATTATCCGATGAACCGAATCTATTTTAGAAGTATCTGCTAAGTAAAGGAAAGAACCTATTCTTGTAGAGTGGGGAATTTCTACGTCCGCTATGTCTTTCAATGCCTCGTCTTGTTTTATGTTGTCTATATCCATAATGCAGTCTGCCCCGAGCAAAAGACCTAAGATTATCGATTTAACGTAAGAATAGGGATTATAACCTCTATTGGAATTTGGAAGAGGAAACCTTGAGTCTATTGCTTCTTTTATATTGAGCTTGTCAATTAAATCGGATATTAATTTTATCCCCGCAAACGGGGTATATTTATTTTTACCTTTTTGTGTGATATAATTTTTCATATTCGTTAACCTCCCGGGTTAGTTATTATGTTGACTTAAGTATCAATCATTATAACATATTCGGGAGGTTTTTTGTCGTCTTATTGCAGGATTAAGGTTATCTTCCGCCGTATTATTTTTCTATTCCGGTTCTGGAAGGAATATTTTTATTATAATAATGTTTTATTTCTTTCATTTCCGTAACCAAATCGGCAATATCCAGTATTTCTTGGGGAGCATTTCTGCCCGTAAGTATCAATTCTATATCCGGCCGCTTATTTTTTATCAATTTTATAATTTCTTCGGTTTTAATTATGCCTAAATTTATTGCGACGTTAATTTCGTCCAGCACCAGTATTCCCGTGTCGTTTTCTCCACAGGCGGCATCCTCGGCAAGCGCCAATCCTTTTCTGTTGGAATCCATATCTTTTTCCGATATTTTATCCTTATTTATAAAAAAAGGGCTCCCGGCCTGATAAATTTTAATAAGCGGAGCGCAGTTTTCCACCGCTTTCACTTCGCCGGAATACGAGCCGCCCTTTAGAAACTGGATTATTAAGGATTTTATATTATGCCCGCTTGCTCTCAGCGCCTGCCCGAGAGCGGCGGTAGTTTTCCCTTTGCCGTTTCCCGTATAAACCTGAACAAGGCCTATTTCCAAAGATTTTCGGGAGGAAATTTCTTTAAACCAGTTATTATGAACGGAAAGATTTTTATTATTCATGAAACATAATAATTTGATTGCTTAAAGCTTTTATTGCACCGTTAAACAATTTTTTTGCCGCCGTATAGTCCCTTGGCTTTATTTTATAACCGTTTACGGAAAAATACGACCGAAAAACCGCGGTATTGTTTTTTACCGAATAGCTTGTGGCGAAAGAACCGGCGGCGTTTCTGATATTTACGGTTTTAGGAATAAAAACTATTTTATAATTTTCAGGGAAACTAAGATAAACAGCGGTTTTTTCCGAAAAATTATATCCGAACTTTAGGGGGTATTTTCTTTTATCCATAGCCGTTATTTTTGTCAGTTCGGTTCTTGTTCTTAAAGGGAATCTTATAATAATTATACTGTCGTTTTTGCCTGAATAATTTTTTGCGGCGAACGAAAAATTTTCTATGTAAGGTTTAGTAAGGCTGTTGCCGTTTTTAAAAGAATAGCCGGTAAGTCTTGCATTCGGAACTATAGACATAACGTCTTTCAAGATGGCGTCCTTTTTTTTTCTTTTAGACGTGGACGAGTAAAGATATCTTTTATACATATCGTATGCCCCGGAGTATATGAGGGACGACTTAACGTTCAGGGCTCCTCCGCTTGAAACCGAAGCGTATTCTTTTACCGATATGCTGTTTTTTGACGGAGGGAATATAGGAGTTTTTGCGGTTATTCCTTTGCCGTTAACAAGTATCAATACGTTTCTGCCCTGGTCCATAGGAGGAAGGTCGCCGAAAGTCGTAACGTTAGACGTGGTATCGGCAAACATAAATTTGCCGGATTTTAACTTTATAGCCGTTATTTCATGGTCGAAAACGAAAGGCGTAGGAATATTCGGGTTCATATCGGGAATTTCGGTCGTAGGTATAAGGACGGGATAAGCATTTACCCCTATCTGTTTTAGCATCGACGAAAAAAGCGTCGCATGGTCTTTGCAGTCTCCGAACCTGTTTTTAAAAATAGAATTTACGTTGCTCGGCTTATATCCGTTTATCCCGAATTCATATCCGACGTATCTAATCTTTTTCGCGGTAAAATTATATATCGCTTTTATCTTTTCTAATTTTGTTTTTTTTGAATGAATCAGGCTGTCTATATAGTTATTGAGTTCCGCGCCCGGCTTTATTATGTCTTTTGTAAGATGCGCATACCATAAAGCAACCTTGTTCCATGATTTTACCGAAGAAATCATAACATGGGGAACGATAAAAGATTCGCCCGGCCCCATTTCTTCGGGGGTTATTTTTTTTCTGTTCCAGATTGACCAGATAAGGGTCGTATTCAAGGAATTTTTAATTATTTCCGGTTTTTCTTTCAATCCGTATCCGGCATATCGGTAATATAACCCCTTAGGTATCGTTAATTTATAAACCGATTTTTTTAAAGGAGAAAGTCCGCCGAAATAATCTTCCGTGAAAAAGTTATTTTTCATATACGGCTTTATGACGACGGTCCGATATTTATAATCGATTATCGAACCTTTAATCAGACCGGGAAGCTGTATTGTTTTTAATAATTGATTGGAAAAAATAGGGGCTTCCGGATTAAACGGCGCCGTTACGGTTTTTAACAGGTTCGGATTAATATGTATGATATTTCCGTTAGGCTGGATTATTTTAATATAATATACTTTGAGTTTCTGGTTTTTTTTAGAAAAAGGAAAAGTTAAGGATGAATATTTCTTAATACCTTTTTTATTTATTATTTTTATTATTTCGTGTTCGGACATAACGTCTTCATAATTTTTAGTAATTGTTTCATGGGTGTAATCCAGCAAAATTTTTGAAGACGCGACTCCTAAAGCATAACATATATTGCCGTTAGAATTTACCCACGCTAAATTTAACAATCCCGATAAAAGAAACGCGATAACCGGCAAATAAATTTTTTTTAACGGCTTTGTCATAAATTCTCCATAAATTTATACATTAAGAATTAATTTGATTTAAGCGTATATTTAACAGATATAACTGGTGCCGGAAGGGGGAATCGAACCCCCACAAGAGTAATCTTACACGGCCCTGAACCGTGCGCGTCTACCAGTTCCGCCATTCCGGCTTTAATCGCGATATTTTATCTTTTATAATGAAAAAATATTTGCTAAGTGTTATTATTATATATATTTATAATATATTGATTTTTTATTTTAGCATATTTTGAAATAATTGGCATAAAAAAGTAAATGAAAATAATAACAAAGGAAAATATCGTTTATCTGTTTTCTCAAAAGTCCGATATTCCGCTTTCTTTTGCCGATATCAAACACGGATTAGAGATAACTTCCGCAAAAAATCTTTCCGCCGCCAAAAAAATTCTGGATTCTATGGTAGCAGCCGGCGATTTAATATTTACTAAAGGGGAAAAGTACGTCTTTCCGCAAAAATTAAACCTGATACACGGAACGGTAATAGTTAAAAAGCGTAATTATGCGTTTGTGAGCGACGATGCCGGCGGAGAAAAAGATATTTTCGTCAAAGGCTCCGATATTGCCGGAGCGATTCCGCAGGATAACGTCATACTGCAGATTATACCGGACAGTCCATATTATTTAAAGAAAAAACAGCGGTCAGCCGCATCAAAAGACAGAAGAGGCAGAGTAATAAGGATAATAAAAAGAAATTTAAAGAATATTAAAGCCGTAATCAAGGTTGAAAAAAATATTGCAATTCTGACCCCTATTTCTCCGGAGTTTGACGATTTATTTTATTTCGATATGCATAAGTTTAAAGATAAGGGAAAATTAAAAAACGGAGTTATAGTAAACGCCGTTTTGCCGGAAACGGAAGATTTATCTTCCAGAATGGTTGATATAGACGAGATATTGGGGGACATAGAATCTAAAGACGCCGAAGAAGAAATTGTTCTTAATAAATATAATGTCTATAAGTCTTTTGCCGAAGAAGCCGTAAGGGAACTCGATGAATTTTCTTCCGATTTTGAAGAAAAAAATATAGAAAAAGGAAGACGCGATTTAACGGCTATGCCTTTTGTCACCATAGACGGGGAAGATGCAAAAGATTTTGACGACGCCGTTTATTTAAAGGCGTCCAAAAAAACAAATACCGCCAAACTTTATGTTGCCATAGCCGATGTTTCTTATTTCGTAAGATACGGAAGCCGCATCGATGCCGAAGCTTTTAAAAGGGGTAATTCTACATATTTTCCCGGCAGCGTTTATCCAATGCTTCCCGAAAAACTGTCAAACGGACTATGCAGTCTTCTTCCGGAGAAAAAGCGCTTTGTAATGGTTTGCGAAATGGACATAGACGTTTTGTCCGGCAAAACGGAAAATCAAAAAATATACAGAGGATTGATAAAGACTTTCGGAAGGCTGACTTATAACGAGGTGTATAATTATCTGACGGCGTTGGAGGCGAAAGACGCTCTCTCCGGGCATAAAATAAACGGGGTCGAAAACGGAGAGCTTTTCGATTCGCTGGATAAAAAACTTTCTCCCGTAAAAGATATGCTCCTCGATATGAAAAGGCTTGCAAAAACTTTAAGGGATAAAAGAACTAAAAACGGAAGTTTGGATTTTGACCCGATTAAAAGCAAAGTGGAGCTCGATGAAAACAACGAACCCGTTAACGTTATTCCCGAACCGAGAAATTTTGCGCATAATTTAATCGAAGATTTTATGATAACGGCAAACTGCGCCGTAGCCGAATTTATAGAAGCCAAAAAAGTTCCTTCGGTTTACAGGGTGCATGAGAGGCCGGACGAAGAGAAAGTCAGAGAATTTTTTAAAATATTAAAATTTTTTAAAATACCTCTTACTCACGGTTCTCTCGAAAATCCGTTAGATTATCAGAAAATGTTGAACAAGCTGAAGGAAACCCCGCTGGCATCTTTTTTGGAGCAGGCTTTTTTGAGGTCGATGAGAATTGCCGTCTATTCCCCTGTTAATATTCACCACTTTGGGCTTGCACTGAGGTCTTATACCCATTTTACTTCTCCAATCAGGAGATATGCGGATTTATTGGTGCACAGAATACTCGCTTTTATTCTTTACGAGGATGACGGCGGCAGAATAGAGGCGGTAAACGGACATATTGCAGGCGATATTAAAAAGATACCGGAATGGCTTAATGTCGAATATCTAAAGTCTGCGTCAAACGCTATTTCCAGAAGAGAAAAGCTTTCTGCCGATGCCGAAAGAGAATATGTAGATTTTAAGAAGATGCAATTTTTGAAAAAAAATTCGCAGGCTGTTTATGAGGGGTTTATTACAAATGTCGTAAACTTCGGTTTTTTTGTAGATATTAAAGGATTTTTTATTCAAGGTTTTGTCCATGTTTCCACGATAGCGGACGATTATTACGAATACAGCGACGCTTCTAAAATACTTAAGGGCAGGCATACAAGAAAGATATTTAAAATGGGGGACGGAATCGACGTAAGCGTTTATTCCATAGACCTGCTTAAACGCGAGATAGACCTTAGATTTATTAAATTTTCGAAGGATTGATAAATTATGAAAATAGGCGACATAATAAGATTTGTAAGAGCCGTCAGACGGATCAGAAAGGTGGCTTCCATATTTGCAAAGCACGGTTTTTACCAGATTATCACCAATGTGGGGCTTTCCAAGTTTTTTATATTCAAAAAATATCTTAAGGCTACCTACCCGGTTGACGACTATCAAAACGTTCCGCCGGAAATCAGGCTGAGATATGCCTTGGAAGAGCTCGGTCCCACATTTATCAAGCTCGGACAGATATTTTCTCAGGAGATCAGAACCCTGCCTTTAAAATATGTCGTCGAACTAAGAAAACTTCAAGACAATGCGCTGATTGATTTCAATACGAAAGATGAAATTAAGAAAATATTCATAACCGAAACAGGACAGAATTTAGAAGACGTTTTTGCGTCGTTTGACGAAATACCGGTCGCTTCGGCTTCCATAGCCCAGGTCCATAAGGCGGTTCTAAAAGACGGAACGGCGGTCGCGGTAAAAATCAAAAAAAGAAACGTAGATAAAATAATCAGAAATGACATAGACGTTTTATATTTTATCGTAAATATCGTAAAAGACGCCGTTAAGGAGCTGCTTTATATCGACAATGCGGAAGATTTGTTCAAGGAATTCAGCAAAAGCATCATATCCGAGCTTGATTTTATGGCGGAAGCCGGATATACCGAAAAAATAAGAAGGTCCAATTTAGACAAAGATACCGTCGAAATACCGAAAATTTACTGGCAGTATTCCGCTAAAGGATTTTTAGTAGAGGATTTCATAGAAGGCGTAAAAGTAAACGACTTAGCCGAACTGTCTAAAAGAGGCTTCGATAATAACGTTATTCTTAAAATATTTCTGAATCATTTTTTCAAACAGATATTTATAGTAGGATATTTTAATGCCGACCCGCATCCGGGCAATGTTTTCGTTATAAATCAGGATAAAATCGGGATAATCGATTTCGGCTCGGTAGGAATACTTACGAAAGATTTAAGAAAAAAAATTCTGAAGTATTTTATGGAATTCTTCAACGGCAACTATGAAGAAGCGGCATTGATGTTTATAGAAATATGCATGGGCGATTTAACGGACAAGGAAGAGCAGTCTTTTAAATTCGAACTCATGGAGTTTATAGAAAGTTTTTGCAATAAGCCTTTCAAGGATATTTACAGTACGGAAATCCTGCTGGAAACATTAAAAATAGGCCAGAAAAATAAATTAGTCATTCCGCCGGAACTCTCTTTGTTGTTTAAAGCTTTGCTGCCGATAGAATCTATCGCGAAAACGCTTGATCCCGAATTCTCTTTTGTCGGTTCCGGACTCGCGTTTTTCGACTTAGACGCATTGGTAGATAAAAAGGAGAAGGTAAAAGATATTAAAGAATCCTTAATGGACAAGCTAAAAAGCTATAAGGATTTAATAGGAGGATTTCCTAAAAGAGCCGAAAAAATACTGAAAAAAATGGCGGAAGATAATTTTTCGATCGATTTTATCCATAAAGGTTTAGACGGATTAATAGAAGAAATGCAAAGATCAAGCAAAAGGCTTACCAACGGATTTTTAATTTCGTCGGTAATAGTATCTTCCGGCATTCTCATACTTATTGGAAGCGAGTTTTCGCATTTTTATATTTTAGTTATGGGGATAGCAGGCTGGGTTTTAGGATTGATATATATTTTCATTTTATTATTGAAATAAAAATAATATAAAAAATAACGTGGAGGAGTTGAAAAAATTGGAAGTATTGGAAATAAATCAAACCGGCGTTAATTTTAAAAATTCCGTAATTACCATAGGCAGTTTTGACGGAATACATCTGGGACACAGAAGACTGATGGAAATGACGAAAGATTCGGCTTTGGAGTTAAATTCGGCATCCGTCGTGCTCACATTTTATCCGCATCCGTTAAAAGTTATCCATCCCGAAACTAAAATTAATCTTATTACGACATTCGAAAAAAAGATAGAGCTTATAGAAGAAACGGGGGTAGATTATCTGATTTATATAACTTTTACGCCGGAGTTCGCAAATATGGAGCCGGAAGATTTTGTTAAAAACATTATAGTAAAAAAATTGAATCCGCTTAAAATTATAGTAGGGCATGATTTTGGATTCGGGGCGAATAAGTCTGGCAATATAGCTTTGCTGGAAAAGCTTTCCAAAGAGTTTGGTTTTGAGCTTGCGGTAATTGAACCCGTAGTAATAGACAACGAGATTGTTTCCAGCACGCTTATAAGAAGATTGGTTATCACCGGAAAAGTCTGCGCCGTAAAAAGATTTTTGGGCAGGGACTATTCGGTTCACGGACGCGTCGTTAAAGGATGCGGCAGAGGCAAACAGCTTGGATTTCCCACGGCAAATATTATTCCCGAAGAAGAATTGTTTCCAAAGGACGGCGTATATGTTACGCAGGTCAGGATAAACGATAAAACTTACGATTCCGTAACCAATGTCGGTTCCAATCCTACATTTAACGACGTTATAAGAAGAATAGAATCTTATATATTCGATTTTGGCGAAGATATATACGATAAAGGAATAGAGGTTTTTTTCCTCGAGCGCCTCAGGGAAGAGATTAAATTCGATAATATAAACGAACTCGAAGCCAGAATTAGGAAAGACATAGAAATTGCAAATCTTATTCTTAAGAGAAAGTATAAAAAAGCGCAGTGCCTATAAAACATTTTTGATTTTTAATAGAAAGTATAATAAAATAATATATTATGATAATGCAAAAGACGAAAACTAAAAAGTTTAAAGTTTTCCTATTAAGCGTTATTACCGGCTTGACGGTTCTAACTACCGGATTTTTTGCATATACGGCCGCCCTGATGTTCGACGCCCTGCATTCTAAAACATCCGCTTCGATATATTCCCTTAAGCAATCCGGCATGATTTTCGTTAACGGAAATAACGGATTAAAACTTGCCTATCCTTCGTTATCAAGCGGTTTTGGCGACGCCTCTTTTTATTTTATCTTTGTCGCGGCGCTCTTATTAACCGCCGGCATTATAATATTTATGTATATATATTTTTACAGGCTCATAGAAGCGCAGGATAATGCCGAATCCTCTTTGAGGTCGTTAGAAAAAAACATTCTGGAAATACCTTTAACTATTATGCATGAGATTAAAGGCAGTATAAATTCCGTTTTGATTAACTCCAGAGTATTGAACGAGAAAGTTAAGGATTTAGAACTGAATAAAGACGGTATCATTAGAACCGGCAGTCTGATAGAAAGCGGAACGGCGAGGCTTGCGCAGACCATGGACGGCATGCTTAAATTTACCAAAGATTTCGATATAAATCTCGAAGAGGTTAATCTTTCAGAATTAATAGGCGAGGCATATGGAATGCTTAAAGGCGGGCTTTTATCGAAAGGTATAAATTTTTCGGATTCGGTAGATAAAAATATCTGTATTAAAATGGACAAGGATTTAATGCTTCAGGTATTTAAAAATTTAATATTAAATGCGGCAGAGTCTTACGACGGCGGGAAAGGCGGCGTTTTAGTTTACTCTTCCTATATTTTAAATAAAGTGTCTTTGACGGTGGAAGACCATGGGGCGGGAATAGAAAAAGAAGCGCTTAAAAAGA
>JAKAKF010000249.1 GCA_021813595.1 bacterium | reverse complement strand
GTGGTTGAGCCGTTTCAAGCATAACGATATTGGTTAGATCCACTATATTATTGATAGGCCTGATACCGCCCTTGAGCAATTTATTCTTAATATCCATGCTCGATTCTTTTATTTTTACGCCTGAAATCTTAACCGCTATATATGACGGAACTAAGTCTTTATTTTCTACATTCACTGCTAATTCGCTTTCCTTGGAGGAAAATTTCCCTGTAGGCTCGAATTCGATGCCGCCGTAAAGTTCGGGTAAAATCATATCTTTATCCAATATAGCGGATAATTCGTAGGCAAATCCCAAAACGCCGAATAAATCCGGTCTGTTAGGCTCGAGGTCGAATTCCAAAACGGCATCGTTTAATTCAAAAATATCGTAAGCCGTTCTGCCTATTTTTTCAAAAGGGAACTTTATTATCGAAGATGTGTTCAACTGCATGCCTAAATCTTTTTCTGAACAGAAAGCCGCTTCCGAAATTACGCCGAATATAGCTTTGTCCCTTATCTTTAAACCGTGTTCGAAAACGGTTCCTTTTGTAGCGATTAAAGGCTTCTCTCCGACTTTTATATCAAGCCCTTCTTTTGTAAAAACTATTTTTTTAGTTCCGACGGTTTCTCCGCCGTAAACTTCCGCAATGCCGAACTTATCGCTCGACGGATGCTCCGTTATGCTTTTAATTTCTCCCACTACTATATTTTGAAACGATTTTTTTTGCGAAAAATAAGGAAAAAATTTTTCCACTTCCATTGTTCTGGTGTTTAAAAGATTTGCTATTTTTTCGACGTCCGTATTGAAATTTACAAATTCCTTAAGCCAGTTCAAGCTAACTTTCAATTTGAAATTCCTCCTTTTTTATAAAAATCCATTAAATAAAATCAAATAAGCTCGGCTGGGCCGACAAATCGTCTTCGTCAAATTTTCCGGCGTATATTTTATTATAAACCTGCATCATCTCTTCTGCGGCTTCCGTTATATCGAAAGAAAAATCTTTATTTAACTTTAAACCTGAGACCCCTAATCCTCCAAAAAGAGATTTTAAGCCTAGATTATCTTGAGAATTCATGAGTTCCAGATTATATTCCGGCACAAAAACGGGTCTTTTCTGCTTTATGGAAAAATTGCACGTTTTCATAGTTCCGCTTTTTATCGGCGAAGACACCGCAAACGTTCCAAGTCCCGAACCGCTTTGCAGTCTGTCCCTCGCGACTAAATTTTTAGAAGATATTTTTTCATGCAAAGGCAGTTCCGAAACTACCGCCCCGCCGTTTAATATAATCTCGTTATAAAGGTCCCTGTTTTCCGGAGGATACGGAGGCGAAAGCAAACCGGCGCCTATATAAGCAACGGTATATCCGTTATTTTTTAAGGCAGTTTTGTGTGCCGCCGCGTCTATTCCAGTTGCAAGTCCGCTTATTACGGAATAACCGTACGAACATAACTTTATAGTAATATTTCTTGCAAGTTCCAACGCATAATCCGGCGGTTTCCTCTGTCCTACGACCGCCGACGCAAATCTTAAATTTTCCTTCAGCACTCCTTTATAGTATAAAATAGGGGGTTTTGTTTTTATAAGCCTTAAATTGGAAGGATATAAAACGGAATTAAAAGTAATAATTTTAATTCCGTTTTTTGAAGCTTCTTCTATTTCTTTTATAGCATCAAAGAATGCAGTCCTTATTATTCTTGAATTTGTTAAAATTTTTATATATTCGGCTTTTAAACCTGCCCTCATAAAATCCGACTTTTCCGCGCTAAAAATTTCGCATGGATTCTTAAACGTCTTTAATAAAAAAAATATATGCTGATTCTGAAGGCCTTTTATCTTCTTCAGCGCAAGAGTGCATATTAAATCATCCATTAATACCCTCTTTTCCGAAACCGCGGGCAGAACATGTTTTTCCGAGAAACAACCCCGTAACGGTATTTGCGCCTTTTTTTAACAAAGCATATTTTATATGCGCGAATGTCTTTCCGGTAGTTAAGATATCGTCCAGAATTATTATGTTTTTTTCTTCAAAATTATATCTATCCGCGACCGAAATATGCGTTAAATCCTTTTTTTTAGAATCGATATCTCCGATATGCCCGGGTTTATGTCCCCTATCGCACATTATAGCCCTTTCAAGAGTATTAACGGTTCCCAACGCCGAAATATATGAACATACAAGCGCATTCGAATAAACATCCAAATAGGAATTGCTTGGAGGAACCGGAAGAATCAAATCGTAAAAATAAAAATAATTATATATAATATTATTTAAAATTTTGGCGAAATAAGCCGTTATCCCGGGGTCTCCTTTTTTGTATTTCAATATATACTCGGAATGTTTAACGGCATCTTCATACGGCTGCGCTTTTTTATTTTTGGGTATATAGTCATTAAGATAGAAATATTCCCCGTTTCTATCGGCATAGATATTATTATATTTTCCGGTCATTATTTAAATATCAGATTTTAAAGAAATTAAAATAATTTAATCTATAATATGATAAATCTTTATTTTAAAAATTTCAATTTTAATCTGTCCTGTTATATAGGAACTATGATTTATTCCGAATCGGATAAGGAAGATTTTATAAAAAAGGCCGCGGAATTTAAAAATGATTATAAATTATATTCTTTTAAGGCCTTAAAAGCCTATTTTAATTTTAACGGCGGAATAACATCTCCGCTAGGCTTTCCTTTTAAAGATATTGCAGGGTTTTTATCCGCAAAGTTCATCATACTGGAGGACGTAGAAATAAAATGCCTGTCGGATGCCGCATTATTAAATGCCGTTTGCGATTTTGCCATAAACAGCCCCGTTGTTTTCTGCTTAAAAACCGATAATAGTTCTGGAATCGACGATGTTTTTTCTTTATATTTAAATTACGCTAAAAATTCCCCCGAATATATGATTTTGGATGTTTATAAAACTCGCTTAACCTTTCTTGCGGAAACCAGAATGATATATAGCGGAAAACACGGAGGCTATACATCTTCCATGGCTAACGTTATCCTTAAAATTAACGCTTTAGGGTTTTACATTAAAAAAGCTCCTTCGGAAAATTACGGCAAACCGTATCTGTTTTTTTCAAACGATAAAAAATTTGAAATTAAAATAGCGGCTGTTCCCTTTAGAATGAATGCCGCTTCAAACGGCGAATTTATTTTAAAGAACGGCATATCGATAAATACTACTTTAACGGATATTTATTTTTATCCAGATGAATTAATTAATAAAATTAAAATATTTCTCGGAACTTCCCGAAATATGCGCAAATCTATTAATTGCCGATACAATAAAACCTCGGCAAATAAAACGGCCTTCGACAAAATAAGCGCTATCCAGGATATATCGGTAAAAGAAACATCCTCGCCTCAACTTATTATTGCGGGAGCAGGTTCAGGAAAGACTAAAATTATCGTGAATAAATTTTTATACCTTTTAAATTTTATTCCTGCAGATTCTATAATAATTTTAACATTTACGAATAATGCGGCAATTGAAATAAAAAATAGAATTGCATCCTGCCTGCGGTTAAAGGGGATTAAAAATAATTTTAAAGCCGGTAATGTTTTAAATATTTCGACATATCACAGTTTCTTTTATTCCATAGTAAAAGAATTTTATAAAGACCTGGGATTTAAATCTCCGCCTTTAATTAACCAAAACCGCGATAATTTCGGCGAAACCGCAGACATAGCTTTTATATCTTACGGCGAAATTATTTTATGCGTTATAGAACTTCTCAGAAATAAAGATATCGCATTAGAAATCGCTTCGCGGTTCAAATATATACTTATAGACGAATATCAAGATTTAGATTTTTTGAGCGATTATATCATTAAAAAAATAGATTTTGCAAGGGGCGCAGTCATGTATGCAGGCGACGACGACCAGGCAATATACGGATTTAACGGCGGCGATTCTTTTAACATATTATTCTTCGACCTATTTTTTCCTTCCGGAAAAGTTTTTGTCCTGCAAAATAATTTCAGGTCGAATTATAAGATCGTCGATTTCTGCAATTCTATAATAAATAAGATTGCTTTCAGGTATCCTAAAAAATTAACTGCTAAAACCGGAAGCGGCGAACCGCCGACGAACGCGAGTAGAAACAACCCCGTTAATGTTTTAAGATTTAAAAATAAAAATGCTGAAGAGGAATTTATTAAAAAAATGTTTAACAAATTGATTTCGCAAGGAAAATCTACCGCTATTTTGGTTAGGACGCAAAGGGAAGCTGAGCATTTTGAAACTATTATCGGCGGATTTTATCACAATAATTTTTCTTTTTATAGCGGCGGCGGATTTATAGGAACTATACACCGGAGCAAAGGGCTTGAATTCGACGCCGTTTTTATAGCAAACGTAACGCATGGTAATATACCTCATTTAAAAAGCATATCGCCGGCAAATACGGCGCGGGATGCTTTAAGGCATCCTTTTATTAAATTTTTAGACAGTCGTATTGAACTAAAAACAGGCGAAAACGATGAGGCTAAACTATTTTACGTTGCGGCTTCGAGAGCAAAAGAAATAATTTTTATTACTTATGCGGGAAAAATGTCGGAATTTTTGAAAGAAAACCGTTAAAACTGTCTAAGGATATCGAGGTTTCCCTGATAAAGCAGCCTGAGGTCGTTAATATTGTATTTCAACATTACGATTCTGTCGAATCCCATTCCAAATGCAAAACCTTTATATTCTTTAGGATCGATATCCGCATATTTAAAAACGTTAGGATGAACCATCCCGCATGGAATTACTTCTATCCATCCCGTATTTTTGCATACTCCGCAACCTTTTCCGCCGCAAAATACGCACTCTATATCCAGATCCAATCCCGGTTCTACAAAAGGATAAAAAGCCGGCCTGAAGCGTGTTTTCCTTGCGCCAAGAAGATGCCGCACGGTTTCTTCCAATATCCCCTTTAAATCGGAAAGTTTTACATTTTTATCGACAAAAAGTCCTTCCATTTGATTAAACATAAAAAGATGGGTCGCATCTACCGCTTCATACCTGTAACATCTGCCGGGCGCAATTATCCTAAGAGGAAGTTGTTTCTTTTCAAGAGTTCTTGCCTGAACGCTTGATGTATGTGTTCTTGGAACCATTCCGTTAAGAAGATAAAAAGTATCCCAAACGTCTCTTGCAGGATGTTCTGCAGGAATATTAAGAGCATCAAAATTATAATAGGTCGTTTCAATTTCAGGACCTTCGACTATCTCGAAACCCATCGAAGTAAAAAAATCGCATGCTTCTTCTAAAACTGCGGTTATAGGATGCTTATGCTTTATTTCTATATAATTGCCCGGAATGGTCAAATCGATACTGCGTCCGTTTAAAAACTTGCTGCGTTCTGCAATCGAAAGTTCTTCTTTTTTACTGCCGTAAATATTCTCTATGCGTTTTTTAACTTCATTGGATTTTGAACCGATAATTTTCTTTTCTTCCGCTGAATATAGGTGAATATTATGCAATATAGCGGCTATTTTACTTTTTTTACCGGCAAAATCACGGAACCCGCTCTCTAACTCGTCTAAATTTTTTGAAGAATTCAAGAGTTTTTCGGCATTTTCCGAAATTTTATTTATTTCGCTTATAATTTCAGATTCATTATTCATATTAATGATATATTATTAATCTTTTTATATAAATTTTCAAGCCCTTAATTTATCCTACGACTTTATTTCTGCCTAAATCTTTAGCCCTGTATAAATTATCGTCCGCAATCTTTAGAAGGCGATTTAAAATATCGTCAGGGTCGCCGTTATTTTTTATGCTTTTGCCGTCCGGCAGCGTTCTCAAACTTGAAACTCCTATCGATACAGTAATATTTAAATTTAAATTGTCTTCAAAATTATATATTCTTCCTTCAATGTAAGCTCTCAATCTTTCCATCAAATTAAACGCATTAACTTTATCGGTATCCGGTAAAATCATAACGAATTCATCGCCGCCGTACCTTGTAATAATATCCTGTTTCCTCATTAAAACATTTTTCAAATCATTGGTAAATTCGGTCAGCATAATGTCGCCCATATGATGGCCGTGATTGTCGTTTATATTTTTAAATTTATCGATATCTAATATGGCAATGGAAAGATCGGCTGAATTTCTGCATGCCCTGACGATTTCTCTTTTGGCAAATTCATACATAAATCTTCTATTGTATATTTCGGTGAGGGAATCGGTAATCGCGAGTTCTTTGTTCGTTTCTATTAATATAAGTTTTGCGAAAACCGGAGAGGCTATGTTGATTATTTCTTTTATCAAATCCGTCATTTCCTTCGTAAAGAAATCTTTATCTTCCGAATCTATCGAAACTGTCCCTGCAATCTCGTCGCTGATTTTAAGCACAAAACAGGTATAACTGCCTGAAGTCCCGCGAAACTCGCAATTATCGACCATTCCGTCCTGGTTTTTATTATTTCGGTCTTTCAAAAGTTCGCAGTTTGACAAATAATCCTCATAATTAATATTATTAGTCGTTATGATAACCTTGCTGGAATTTTCGGAAAGCGCATCTTCTCCCTGCCTATTTTCCTTCCTGCTGTAAATCAGCGACGTAACCGTCTTTTTAGTAACGGTATCGAATATATTGATATGAAGGGAATCTACTTTTCCCTCTCCATCTTTTTTTATAGTATAAAGCCCCTCCGCGAATGTTTTTATAGCATATTCAAGCGTGAACACAACGGATAATTTATATGATAAATCATTTAATAAATTAAGCTTTTTAGTTAAGTTCTCAAGGTTTTTTATGTTTTCTCGCAGTTCGGTAATATTTCCAAAGACAAGGAGCCTTATAATATTGTTGTTTTTGGTTAAAAATAAACTGGATTTCATGCCTAGCGTAATCCCGCTTTTAAGATTTATTTCTACGCTTTCTATTGTAGCCGTATATCTGTTTTTTATATATGTTTCGAAAATAGTGTAGGCAAAATTTTCGTCTTTGAAAGCCGGTTTTATAATTTCATAAAATTTATCTAAACTTATCGGAGCGGAAAATTTCCCGACATTAAAAACTCCGGCAAAGTAATCATTGTATAGGCTTACTAATTTATCTGTCAAATTTATTGAAACAACCCCGAACTCGACCATCTTATTTATCAAATTTTCCCTGTTTTCCAGTAATTCCAAAGACAAATCCAATTTCTCCAAAAGCGTATTAATCTCAAAATATGCAGCAATAAAGTTAATACCGTTTCTAAAAAATTCTAAATCCTCTCCGTAAAACGCCGTTTTTCTTTCGATTACTCCGGTTACCGCCATATACCTTCTGCCTTTTGTTCCTTGGAATGTGTAAAGAATTATGTCTTTAACGCCCTTATCTTTAAAAAACTCCGCAGCAAATTCGTCTTCCTGATAATTATAAGCATCCAGCCTGTTTTCCGCGATTCTTTTTTGAACGAATAATGTAGGGGTAGGGTCTAAGGTGTTTTTACCTAAATTGTATTCCCAGCCCCTTGAAAACTCCGCTCTTACAATCTCATTTTTAATCCCGTCATAGACGATAAATTCGACGAAGTCGGTCTGCAGATTATCTTCCAGATTATTTAAAAATTCTCGAAGAAATGCTTCGTCAAGCTTTGGCTGCCGCTCCGCTACCCGGGAAGGAACGGAACTGCCGTCATGGGTCGAGCCTTCTTCCTGCCGCTTTTCATACCCCGTCGTCATTGAAAATAATATTTGTTCCGCCATTTCCGATAAAATAGACGATCTTTTAAGGTTTTTTAGATAAATCATTAAATGTGCAAGATAATTTGCTAAATTTAAAATCACACCGGCTTTAATGCTGTCAAAGGCGTTTTTTTTGTTTGAATAAACCCCCAGCACGCCTATAACCCTACCCTGTGCAATTAACGGAAACGCTCCTGCCGATAAAAATTTATATTCAAGAAGTTTATCTTTATAATAATACGGAACGGTTTTATCGCTTTCTGCATCGTTTATCACTGCATAATCCTTGGACATTATTGCCGTTGCCGTTAAGTTTTGCGAATATTTTAAATTGCCGGTCTGGTCGTCATATTTAAGAATCAGGTTTTTTGTATAACTAAAATCATTATTATAGGCGCTTATTATTTTAACCTCTTTTTTGTCCTCGTCTAAAACCCCGAACCATGCATAGCCGTATCCCATTTTTTCAACTATTAAGTCCATAAGTTTAAGGGTTAAAGAATTAAAATCGTCCATCTCGGAAACTGTTTTAGAAAAATAGTTTATATTAGATACGATAAGTTTATTTTCTTCCTGTTTTTTGATTATCGTATCGTTTAGAACAGTAATTGCTTTTGCAAAATTGTAAAATTCGGTTTCTTTATTTTGATATTTGCTTGCCAAATCCTGTCTTTTAGGGTTATTAGGGTCTATTTCTTCGATGTTTCTTAAAAGGTCGTAAAACGGGCCTGTAAATTTCTTATAAACTAACATAAAAAATAATATAGCAAAAATATATAAGCCGAAGAAAAAAAGTATCGGTATATAAAGCTCTGAAAGATAGGATAAAAATCTATATTGCTCTATTCCGGAACCTAAAATTCCTATTATTTTGCCGCCGTAGTTTTTTACCGGTTTATTGTATATATAAAATGGGACGCCTCTTACAACTACGGACGTATAAACACTTTTGCCTTTTTTTAAAACCTGAAGCTGTTTTTTAGTGGCGCTTTGACCGACACCCCAATACCTATTATTTATGACGGTCGAAACCGCCGACCTCTTGCTCCCGTAATAGATGCCCAAACGGACGGTCATATTGTTTTTAATAGTTATGCTTCTTAAATAACCGCTGGTTATATGCTTATTTAATATAATTATAAACCCGCTGTTTTTATGTATCAGCCAGTAAATTGTCCTTAGTTCTATAAGCCTGTCAGATTTATCCCTCCCAAACCCTGTATATATATACCTGTTCTTTGTTAGAATAATTCCCAGAAATCTTTGATAGTCGCTTAATTTTTTAACTTTATTCTTATACTTGTATTTAAACTTATTTATGTAACTCTCCCGCCCGTTTTTTATTCTTATCAATACGATGCTCGATATTTTTTTGGAATCGGATATTTTTCGTATAAACCTGCTTTTAAAGTTATGAGCGACAATGTCGTTAGCCTTTTCGAGCATATAGTTCCTGTCGCCGATAAATGCCATCGTCTCCGCCATTAACGCGGATTTTAACTGATCCTTTAAAGATTTACGGCTGTATAAGGCAATATAATGGACGGCTAAAAATATGCCTATCGAAAAAATAATGATATTCGATATGATAAAAAGAAAATATATTTTAAATTTTATGGAATTAATATTTATTTTCGGCATATCTTCAAGTTTTTTTAATTTCTTTTCAAATCGTTTTCTTATCGAAACAATGACTTACGTAAGCGATTAAATAAACGGGGATATGTTTCTATTTTTTTATTATATCTTATTTTTCTTTACTTGTTTTAGTAAAATTTATGGTTTTTCGGGAGGTAGTATTGTGTAAGATAATTAAGAATATATATCAATAATCTCATAAATTCAATAAATAGGATAACATAAAAAAATTATTTATTGAGAGAAATTAAAGTTGATATTGAATAACATCTTTAATTGGTGCCGAGGGCCGGAATCGAACCGGCACGGAACTAAGTTCCGAGGGATTTTAAGTCCCTTGCGTCTACCACTTCCGCCACCCCGGCAGTTTATAAAATGTGAGGCGTAAAAAAACAACTAAGTATAATTTATCTCATAATTATATAATTTTGTCAAATTAAGCTAGGAGATATATTACCAAATACCTGTCTCTAAATATTTATCTATGGCTACCGCGGCTTTTTTTCCGGCTCCCATTGCGAGTATGACGGTTGCGGCTCCGGTAACTATATCGCCGCCGGCAAAAACGCCTTTTTTTGTAGTTTTTCCGGTGTTCTCGTCTGCAATTATATAGCCCCACTTGTTTAAGTTCATTCCCGGCGTAGAAGAAGGGACTATGGGATTAACGTTTGTTCCTATGGCAATAACCGCGGCGTCTATCGGCGTAATAAACTCCGAGCCCTTTATCGGTATCGGCCTTCTCCTGCCGCTTTCATCAGGCTCTCCCAGCTCCATACGCTCGCATTCAACGGCGGTAACGTTATGGTTTTCGTCCCCTATAAACCTAATGGGATTTATTAAAAATTCAAATTTAACGCCTTCTTCTTCGGCATGATGAACTTCCTCAAGCCTTGCGGTCATCTCTTTTATAGATCTTCTATAAAAAATTATTGCATCGTCGTAACCAAGTCTTAAACCGGTTCTTACCGCATCCATTGCGGTATTGCCGGCTCCAAAAACGACTAATGTTTTGCCGCATTTAATCGGCGTATCGTATTCGGATTTATTATAGGCGCGCATTAAATTAACGCGGGTAAGAAATTCATTTGCGGAATAGACCCCGTTCAGTTCTTCTCCCGGAATATTAAGAAACTTAGGCGTTCCCGCACCGGTTCCTATAAAAACTGCGCTATATCCTCTTTCGTTAAGAAGCTCATCGACAGTTATCGTTTTTCCTATTACTTCATTCGTAAATATCTCGACGCCCATATCTTCCAGAACTTTTAATTCCCTTAATAAAATTTCTTTGGGAAGACGGAATTCAGGGATTCCGTACATTAAGACTCCGCCTATTTCGTGAAGAGCCTCAAATATGGAAACGGAATAGCCCATTTTGCATAAATCTCCGGCTACCGTTAAGCCGGCCGGTCCGCCTCCGACTACGGCTATTTTCTTGCCTTTTCCTTTATTTGTTTCAATATGAATATCGCCGTATTTAGATTCATAATCCGCAACAAATCTTTCCAAATTTCCGATAGCGACTGAAGGCGTATCTTTTCTTTTGCCAATGGTGCAAACTTTTTCACACTGGTCTTCCTGAGGACAGACCCTGCCGCAGATAGCCGGTAAAGAATTAGTTTCTTTAATTTTTTTCGCCGCTCCCAAAAAATCTCCTTCTTCGATAAGTTTTACAAAAGCGGGTATATCGATATTGACCGGACAACCCTCTATACAGTAAGGCCTTTTGCACTGGATGCATCTTTTAGCCTCCTCCATGGCTTCTTCCGGGTAATATCCATAAGGCACCTCCTTAAAATTATTCCTTCTTTCTTGGGGAGGCTGACACTGCATCTCATGCTTTTTGATTTTTAGCCTTTCTTTCGTTTCTGAAGAATTCTGTCTGCTTGTATTTGCGTTTTTATCCATATCTTTATCTCTCTGGTTTTTTTATCGTATTATATAAAAAATTAATTAAGGAGGATTATAATTTATGGTGCTGTTTCATATGACACTCGTAAGAAGCTTTTTCTTCTTCTTTATAAAATTTGAGCCTGTTCATAAGATTATCAAAATCAACGAGATGCCCGTCAAAATCGGGACCGTCAACACAGGCGAATTTAGTTTTTTTATCTACAAGAACTCTGCATGCGCCGCACATTCCGGTTCCGTCTATCATTATAGGATTTAAACTTACCGTCGTTTTAATAGATTTTTCTCTTGTAAGGTCGCTGACCGCTTTCATCATAATCACCGGTCCTATCGCAATAACCCTGTCTATATGTATTTTATTATCGTAAATAAGTTTTCTCAAAACATCTGTAACTATTCCTTTCGTGCCGTAACTTCCGTCGTTTGTGGCGACAAGAACTTCACTGCTCGCCGACCTCATCTCGTCTTCCATTAAAAGCAGTTCTTTGCTTCTCGCTCCGATTATAGAAATAACATTATTTCCAGCTGATTTCATGGCTTTGGCTATAGGATATATTGCGGCTATACCGAAGCCTCCCCCTACGCATACGACGGTTCCGAATTTTTCTATTTCCGTAGGAATGCCGAGCGGACCCACTACGTCGGCCAGGCTGTCGCCCACGTTTAGTTCGCTGAGCAAATGCGTTGTTTTTCCGAGTGTTTGAACTAATATTGTAACCGTCTTATCGTTTTTATCGGAATTTGCTATGGTAATAGGGACTCTTTCCCCGTTTTTATTAACCCTTAAAATTATAAACTGACCTGGCATGGCTTTTAACGCAACATCCGGAGCCGATATATTATATAAATTTATACCTTCGCCAAGATTTTTTTTACCGACGATTTCATACATGTTATTTAGTACCTCTCAGAATATAAAAATAAATTTAGACATA
>JAKAKF010000137.1 GCA_021813595.1 bacterium | reverse complement strand
AGAGAATAAAGTTGGCAGAATGCCGAACGATTTGAGGCTTAGCCGGCGAAAAGACCGCCGTAAGGAATATAATGCAAAATAAAATAGATTGGGGGCACAAATTAATTAAATGAATTGAAAATGTTCTTGATTAATTGCTGCTTTAATTTGTTTAAAAATTGCGGTATTTATAATATGCGGCGCATGCGCCTTCAAAAGATACCATGCATGCCCCTACGGGATTTTCCGGATTGCAGGCTTTCCCGAACAGCGGGCAGTCGTCCGGTTTGGACTTGCCTTTTAATATTTCTCCGCATTTGCATGCGGCATTTTCTTTGACTACTCTGACTGTCTTACCGGCATTTCCGGCATTTAACCTTAGTTCCAGTTCTTTAAGTTTATCTTTAAAAACGTATTCGGCGTCGAAATCTTTAAATTCGTTCCTTAATTTTAAACCGCTTTTAGGAATATTCCCGAAACCTCTCCATTCAAATTCGTCTCTTACCGTAAAATATTTATTTACAAGCGCCTGCGCTTTCATATTTCCGTTTTCTTTGACCGCCCTTTTATACGCAATTTCGACGGCCGGCCTGCTTTCGTTAATCTGCCTCGCTATTAAAAGAACCCCGCTTAAAATATCGTAAGGCTCGAATCCTGCTATTACTGCCGCCTTGCCGTATTTATCCGGAATGTCGTTATAAATGCCGCTTCCTGTCATAACGCTGACGTGTCCGGGACAAATGAAACCGTCTATTAAATTATCGCCGGAATCTAAAATAGCGTTTATGGGAGGAGGCACAAGAACATGGTTGACGTGAAACAAAACATTATTTATGCCTCTCGATATAACTTCTTCGAGAAGAGCCGCAGTCATAGGGGTCGTCGTTTCAAATCCTATAGCGAAAAAAACTATTTTTTTATCTTTATTTGCTTTATCGAGCGCTATTTTTATAATATCCAGAGGGGAATATACCATCCTTACGTCTTTTCCTTTTGCGCGCTCTTTTATCAGAGAACTATCCGTTCCGGGAACACGCATCATATCGCCGTAGGCCGCAAGTATAACATCCTGCGAATCCGCAATTTCTATAGCTTCGTCTATTCTTTTAACGGGCATCACACAGACGGGACACCCTGGTCCGTGAAGAAAATTTATTTTATCTTTAAGGAGGGCATGTAATCCGTATTTCATAATGGAATGGGTATGTCCGCCGCATATTTCCATTATATTTATAGTTTTTTGAACTTCGGAATCTATAACGGACGTCAGCCTTTTTATATCGTCTTTTCTTTTAAAATCGGAATATAATTCCATTGTTGAATGTACTAAATGATGCGTGCATTAAAATTTTTATTAAATTTAGGCAGTGCAATATATTTTTCTACTGCACCGTTTTGTTTTCTATCTCCCTGAATAAATTAAGGCTTTCGGCCGCTTCTTTTTCGTCTATTTTCTGCATTGCATAGCCGACGTGTATAAGCAGATAATCGCCTATAACGGCGGGCTCTTCCAAAAGCATAGTAGAAACGAGCCTTTTAGAACCCATAGTATCTACTATAACGGTGCTTTCGTCTTTTATTTCTATGACTTTGGATGGAATCGCAAGGCACATTTGTTTTTTTAACCTTTATTTAACATATCTAAAAATATTTTAAATATTACTTAATTTTTCATAATTTATAATTATATTATATTGCTGACGGAAAGCCAAATTAAATATTATCGTCAATAATATTATCCTCAAATAGGTATTTAGACGGCTCATCCAGAATATAAAGTCCTAAATCGGGATTAGGATAGAATAAATAATTTTATGTTATCATAAATTATTAAAACTTTCCGGTACCATACTTTAACCCCTTTTATAAATATTTATGTGTTATTGAGGAATATTCGTTTAAACATCAATGCAAATAACTAAATATCCTATATTGGTATTATATATTGGAATTATATATTTGAATATTGGTATATATTTTCTGTTAAAACATCGATTATTTTTTCCGAAGATGCACCGTCTCCGTATAAATTAACCGGCCTGCTCATATTTTCATATCTGAATTTATCCGTGAGAAGAACAATTGCCTCTTTTACTATTTTATCTTTATCGGTGCCGACAAGCACCGATACTCCTGCTTCTACAGCTTCGATGCGTTCCGTCGAATCTCTCATGACGATAACAGGCTTGCATAGGAAAGGCGCCTCTTCCTGTATGCCGCCACTATCAGTCAATACTAAAAACGATTTATTCATCAGCCATATAAGGTATTGATATTCAAGGGGTTTGATAAGGAATATGCCGGGCAGGTTTCCGAGCATCCTGTTTACCGGTTCGCTTACATTGGGGTTAAGGTGAACCGGATATACTATCTGAATATCATTGCGCAATTCCAATAATTCTTTTAAGGCTCCGCATATATTTTCAAATCCGTTTCCGAAACTTTCTCTCCTGTGTCCCGTTACCAAAATTATTTTTTTAGAAAAATCCAAAAAATTAAAAAATTCCTTATATGTTTTATCCCCATTTCTTTCTATTAAATCAAGACCTAATGATAAAGCATCAATGGCTGTATTGCCGACGACATAAACTTTGTCTTTTATACCCTCTGCCGACAAATTATCTCTTGATTTTTCACTTGGCGCAAAATGATAATCCGCAATGCGGCTGATTAATATCCGGTTCATTTCTTCAGGAAATGGAGAATATTTATTATAAGTCCTTAAACCTGCTTCTATATGAACTACGCTTATTTTTTTATAAAATCCCGCCAGCGTTCCGACAAGAGCCGTCGTAGTATCTCCCTGAACTATTATATTGTCCGGTTTTTCCTTTTCTATTACAGGCTCTAACGCTTTAAGCATATCTGCCGTTATATCAAAAAGAGATTGATTCTGTTTCATCAAGCTAAGGTCGTAGTCTATTTTCAGGTTAAAGAAACTTGTGACTTGCTCAAGCATTTGTTTATGTTGTCCCGTTGAGCATACTTTTACATCAAAAAAATCGGTTTTTTTTGATTTTAGTATTAGCGGAGCCAGTTTAATAGCTTCGGGACGGGTGCCTAAAATAAATAATAATTTTGCTCGCAATTAATTCTCCTGTAATATATATTTATATTTAATTATTTGAAAAATTTTACTTACTCACTTATTTCTTTCTTTCTTTATTTTTTCTTTTGTTAAAATATATAAAGCCCTCTGCTCAAGCGGAAATGAACCTGTCTTATTTTTATAAATAGACTCAAATTTGTTCCATAAAAATGTTTCCGATACCGCAGAATTATCCGCAATACCGTACAAAATCGGAAATAATTGAGCAAGCGCATCGGGATAATAAACAAACCAGTTTGAATAGCGTTTTCTGCCTCTGATTACAGCCCAGTCAAAATTATGCCTGCTGCGGTTATAAAGATTTTTTATAACCGCAGCCTTTATTGATTTTTTAAGTTTTTCGTAACGGTTATATTCTCCGCTGAACTTTTTCCCTGTCATTTTCAGCAGGTTAAGATACGCCTTTATGCCTCCGTAATCTTCGCAGTTATCCATAAGGTATTTCTCGTCCTTATCCGGCAAAGCATTTATAAGTCCGTCATTGGAAGCCTGCAAATAAGGAATAATATATGCAACGTCTTTTAATTTTGGCAATATATATTTAAGCGTTCTGATATCTTTGGTTTTTTTATAATATTTATAAATAACCATAAGATATGTTGCGGCATAACTATCCGCAGAATCGTAAGTTTTAGTCGATTTCTCCTCGCATCCGGTTCCTGCGATTCTATAATCGTACATTGTTCCGGTAAGTCCAAATTTATCGGAATAATTAAGATGCTTAAAATACCATAGTATATAATTTTTTATGATTCCTATATTTTTATTTTTTTTTAAAAAATACAAAGCTATTATATTATCGGTGTATGGAACTACATAGTATGTTTTACCGTTTCTTATTTTTACGTTATAAAACTTGCTCCATAACGTCAGAGCGGGATTATTGCATTTATTAATACTAGCAGCGTCACACTTGGGTATATAACCCGGGTTAGGAACCGTCAGTACCGCTAATGCCGCTAAAATGAATAGTATCTTCATGTAAATCTCCTGTAAAAATTATATAATAATAATTTTTGCCTTCGTCAATCGTGTATGCGACGCTGCCATCCGGTTTTCTTATTTTATTCTTCGGTAGGGCAACCGTAATCCCTTTTAGTCCTTCCTTGTTTTTTATGAATAATGTAATAGAGCCGTTCTTTGAGGACATAAAAGAATATTTGGTTTTTAAAAATCTCAATATAAACTTGGCAAAATAGGCCATAGGTCTGACAATCAGCTTGCCTTCATTTTGCTTTTTCTCTATATAATCGGTAAATAATTTCATTGCTTTAGTATAATGATATATCCATATATCGTAAGGATGCGAATACCATAATCTGATAGCTCTATTTTTGATACAATAATTTACTAAGCTTTTCTGCCAACTTAATACTTGCATGTTTGACATATGGCCGTAGTGCTTTAATTCATAAAGAGACGCTAAATCCCCGTCTATCGATACAGGAAACGATATAACTTTTCGTGAGATAAGTTTACCGCTCCAGAAAGTCCTCGTAGGTCCTGAACCGATACTTCCCGTATAATAAGTAGCTATCATCCCTAACTTTCTGAGAATTTTAGTTGATACAGGCTGAGGGAAAACGCCTTCGGCGGGCATATATTCGGTTATTCTGTAGCCGGATATGCTTTGTAAACACTTATTATTTTTTTTAATAAGGGCATACATCTGGCTTTCATTAAATTTTCCGCTTAAAACTTGCCTATACCAATAGTTATGAGTCCATCCGCCGTCCGTGCCTATTGTGCCGTAAGGCAGTAGCATCTTAATATACGGCCTGTTTTTTCCGCATGCATCGACGCCTCTTCCGTCTCCCGGGCGGTCTTCAAAGCTTCCCGCCGATATATCGAATGAATCTTTCAGGTTTTTTCTAATAATACGGTTCTTTATCATATACGGGATGCTCTTGCTTACTAAATAGTTTTCTATATGCCAATTAACAATCAGCCCGCCTTTTCCGTAAGGAGTATAAATCAAATGAGGCATCTTTGCTATTTTGAACAGGAATGTCTTTATAAAAGCCCTCATTAAAAATCCGTTTGATGCATATGCTTTGAGATATCCCAACTGCATATCGACATATAAAATATGTCCTCTACCATATTTTTTTAAAACAACTATTGGGAATTTTTTTATGTTGTTTTTTAAAACATATTTATCTTTTACCTCTCTGTAAGAAGGGAATTTAAGTATTTTTTTAACGTTGCTTTCTATGCCGTACGCATATACGTCTCTGCCTTTTAACCTGGGCACTGCAGCAGTATAAGCCATCGGAAAAGCAAGCGGACCGTACATATAGCCGCTTAAAAAACCGTCCATCGCATTTCCTTTAGGTATATTAAAAAATTTCATGCTCCTCTGATTCTTGAAGCGTAATAAAGCGGCTACATAGGATTTATCCCTAATTTTACTGTATAGCTCATAATTCAAACCGATAATTTTAGAGAACACGCCCTTTTTAAGATAGAGGCCTTCTTTATTTTTTATCCCGACATTATACACAACGGCAATATTTCCTCCATTGTTCAAATAATTCTCTGCCCAAAATTTTATAGAAGAATCCATCGCGGAAGGAAATTCCTCGTCTGCCGCATCAGGAAAAATAACCGCAGGTATATTTTTGCTTAAAGATTTGGGGTCAAAAGATATAAGGTCGGAATAGCTTATGACTTTAAACGGAACTCCGTCCATTTTTAAAGCGCTTTTGTAAGCAGATAAAATAGATTCGTCATATGGAGTTTGCGATGAACCGTATACTAAAAGAACGCTTATGCTATTATCCTTAGAAAATTTCTCGTATTTTTTAACGCGGTTGAGACCGTAATAAATAATTGGAACGGCAATCAATATTACTAAAAGTAAAACAAATATAACCGTTGTTTTTTTCATCTTTTTTCCTCTGTTTTTTAATAACAAAACGGCTACCCGACGATACCTATTCCTTCCGTCAGAACAAAACCGTAAATGGCAACGTTTTTACCGAGTATTAATTTCTTTTTTGATATTACCGACTTGGTTTTATTAATATTTCCTACTTCTACTCCTTCCAATTCAATCTCTTCCTGCGCAAATATATTTCCATAAACTTTTATGTTTCCCGACATTCTTATTGTCTTATCAGATATTATATTGCCTAAAAAATTGACATTTTTTGCATTTTTTACAGTTATATTCCTGCCGGCCTTTATATCTCCGTTGATAGTGAATTCGTTATTTATCTCCAAACTGCCGTTTATTATAAGGTTACCGTTTATTATTGCAGGTTCGTCATATCTCATGTCTTCATTTATTATTTCATTAAAGTAGGTTGAAATAGATGTATTGTTAATATCCGTCCTTTCGCTGTCCATTAAGCCGTAGTCGACTTTAGATGTATCTTGCAACGTTAAAATAGGGTTCCCGAATAGGCGTCTGAATCTACAGCCGTTAGACAATTGAAACTTTTCTCCGCAAGATGCGCTTATTCCCAGTTCTGTTCCTTCACCGGCTTTAATCCCGCCGTTAACATCAAGCCATCTTATTATTTTTGCTGATCGGCTTATTTCGACATTTCTATCTACCGCCGCTGCACGGATAATATTATTATCCCCGAAATATGCATTGCCTCCAATATAGATTTCTTTATTAAAATTACTATCATGTTTAGCAGTTAAATTGCCGGATACTAAAAGCACATGGTCCATATTCTTTTCATATGAATTAAAATCGGAAGATACAATAATTTTTATTTTTTCTAAACCAGAAGATAATTTTATTTCGGATGTGTTTTTTTCAAACCCGTCTCTTTGAAAAGAATCTTTCAATATTCTTCTGAACGACCCGCCAAAATAGCGCGCATCCCTAGAGTAGTCCTTTACAGGCAGCGGCTTATCGTCCTCCGGCGCTAAAAGCTCTATAATGCCCGGAACAAAAGGTAAAAAGATAAAAAATGCAAATATCAAAATTAATATAATAAAATTCATTTTGCCATACCCGTAGCCGCTTCCTCTTTTCTGTAGCGTTTTGTCTTCTGCCATGTAACCCTTCTAAAGCTTATAACATCGATAACCGATTCTATAAAACCCTGAGAAATAAACCACATATTAAAGACAAAAACAAAAAAGAAAAAAGGCAGCAGGCGTATTCTGTTTGAAGTCCTATCCAGAAAAGTTCCTATTCCTATCTGATAAAAAGGGGCAAAACTTCCAAAAGTTACGTACATGCCTACCAATAAGTATACAATTACATAATTTACTAAATTCATCTCGCCCGTAAAAAATAATACTATAGAATCCAATATGCCCAATAAAAAAATAAATGGAATCAAATATACGAAAAGCAAAAGAACCCCGTCTAATTTTTGATAGAAATTCAAATGTTTTGTTGTTATAACAGGGAGTAGATATTTAAACAAAACCCTGTTATGCCCCCTTGACCACCTTTTAATCTGGTTTGCCCTTACCTTCCATTCTTCCGGCGCCTCTTCGTAACATTCCAAACGATTGGCGTAAGCCACGTCCCATCCCTTAATAAATAAATTAAACGTAAGTTCGGTGTCTTCAGCAAGAATTTTTTCGTCAAATCCGCCTAAAGAAAGCACTAATTCTTTTCTAAAACCGCCTACCGTTCCTCCGTATTGCGGGATAAGACCGAGATTGTATCTCGCCTGCTGGTCAACCTGATAACCGCCTGTTCTCTCCAGGTCGAGCATGCGCGTTAATAAATTTTTGCTAGTATTGATAAGCATGACTCTCCCCATTACGCTGCATACTTTAGGGTCTTTAAAAGCCAAAGCCAAATCTTTTAACATGCCTTTTCCCGGAAGATAATCCGCGTCAAAAACCAGTATTATTTCGCCTTTAGCTATTTTTAATGTCTCATTAAGAGCCGGCACCTTGCCCCTGTTTTCGCTTTTCCTGTGAATCGGTTTTATTATGGGATATTTTAAAGCATAAGAATCTAGTATTTCTTTTGTTTTGTCCGTAGAACTGTCATTTACAGGCAATACCTCCATCTTTGACGCAGGATAATCTGATTTCATCAGTAAATCCAATATATGGGGCGCCGTCTTTTCCTCATTATACATTGGAATAATAATCGACAACTCCATAAGTTCGGAATCGATTATATCCTGATAATAAAGTTTCTGTTCGCCGAACACGCGGTTTAATGTGAAAAAGTTATGTCTAAATGTATAAATTGCCATAACTAATATCACAAACAACATATAAATTTTTAAAATAATAATTAATACAACCATCTTCCCTCTCCAGTGCTGTTTTTATTTTTTTTAGATACAAAACTTAAATAATAGGAATAAATGCCGACTATATATATAAAATCAACTAATGGCCCGAAAGCAAAAAAGAGAGTTGCCATAAATACAAACGAAAATTTTTGCAGTATATATAAAAATAAAATATACCTGACAACTGCAAACATAACCGAATAAATCAACGCCGTAATAATAACTAAAATTTTATAAAAAAAATTAGAGGGAATCGGTATTAATGCAATTGCAAGAATAACTGGGATAAAAAACCATATTGCTACTTCAGTTTTCATATATAGATCCGAAAATGTCGTGAAATCGTAAGGGAACTTAAAGGGAGCAAGAACAAAGAACGCTGAAGATACCGCGTTTATTAATAATATATACATTAAATATAAAAAAACAGGCTTAAAAATTTGCGTCTTTATAAAAAGCAACATAACTACAAGAGCGAGAAAAGAAAATATAAAGAACAATAGATAAAACAAGGGCGAATGAAGAATCGAATGCATAGAAACTATATATAGCCCGAAAAATATATAACTTCTTTTTAATACATGGATATTACCTACGATAAAATATTTTGAAAGAATAAAGGCGGAAAATTTACATATATAAAGAGTTACCGTAGGGTAAAAGAACAGCACCAATAAAACAGGCAATAACAGACCTATGCTTTCCCAGAAAACATTTTTTTTTGAAAACGGCTCCTTTCTGTAGGCTCTGTGGTAGTAAATAGCATCTTTTGACATATATATTGATTTTTTAGAAGTTTTTAAAAATACTTACGGTTATGCCATAAGCCCTATAATTATCTTGAAGAATAAAGTAATCTAGATTCCCTATTATTCCAAAATCTTTTCTAAGCCATATTCTTTGACGAATTTCAATATCCAAAGCATTATAGTTTACCCTGCTTTGATCCGCTATCGGCAGATAGGTTGTTAAATATGCCTCGTTTCCGGTAGTTACATTAAGATATGTTCTCTCCCAATAACGTTTTCCGTAACCTATAGAATAAAGATGCGACCATGAACCGACATTGCCGGGATCGCTGATGGTTCTGAATAACCTATAACTCGCCACCCACCTTTTATAATAATAAGTAATGCCGGTCGAAGCTATCAGGTTTAAATTATTATCGTTGTATTTTATGTAAGACCCTCCTATCTCCCATACAATATTCTTATATTTACCCAGTTTGAAATTAAAATTATTATCTACTCTAAACTCAGGCAAATAAAGATAATTGGTGCCGCTTGAAATATCCGAGTATGTATAAAGCCATGGCGTCCAAATAGTATAGGCGCCTATTGTAGCTAGAAAACCTTCACCTTCTATTGTTCTTGAAAACCCATCTGCCTCGATAAAATAATTGAATTTTTTAATTGAGTTATTGTAATATGTCACCGTGCCGATATTCCATGAGCCATAGACTCCATGAGGGTCTAGAAAATCATATGAATAGCCTATATCAATCCTTTGATTATCTGAAGAACTTCCGGCGGCTAAAACAGTTTCCTGAACCGAAGAAAAAATAGCGATAAACAATATGAAAATCAAGCAGGTAAATTTCAATTTTCCAATTAAATATTTTTTGACGACATGCATTAAGTAATTCTCCTATTTAAAAAATTTTTATAGCAAGCGAAACAATTAATTTAAACCGATGCATAATAATTGTAACAAGCAATTTTCGTGCCACATTATTAAAAAGGTGCTAAAAAGTCATAGCCTATTCCTAATTATACCAATAAAACATGTTAAATACAGCTTTTAAAGTGACAGCCACGGTTGGTCCGTATATGACGGAGACAGTGATAAATTTCAACGCTTTATTCCTCCCTGTTTTTGCCAACTTAGTTTACAATATGCCAACTTAATGTCAACTTAGTTGGCAAAATACAATACGGGACAGACGGGGCATCAGTCGTCACAAAAAATTTATTTGGGTTTTCAGGTTATTACCTTCCCACGCAAAAAATAAATTTAATGCGAAGGAGGTAAATAATATTAAATAGTAGTAATTTTTATACCGGCAGAACCGTGCTTCCCCACGATTCGTTGATGCTTTCTGCCGCTGCAAGATAAAATGCCAAAACGGCTGTAATAAGTCCGAAATATCCGCCGACGATGTTTATAATAGCCTCTCCAGTCCAAGCTCCGATAGCAAGCAGGTAAAAAGTCGCAGTAAGAAATAAAAAAACCAGCATAAGAGCCTTGTTTTTTTTCAAAGACGCAACCCACATAAACATCGTGAACAATCCCCACAAGAACAGATACCAGCCTACGAACGCCACGGTTACGCCTTTCGACAGGAATAAAACGAACAGGGCGAAACTCCACCAAAACGACCCGTAACCGCAAAATGCGACCGTGCCGAAACTGTTGCCTCTCGGCATTTCCATAATACCGGCGGCGAACTGAGCCGTACCGCCGAAAACAAAAGCGCATGCAAGAACCATCGGCATGTTTGCGCCCGAAAACCACCCGACGTTAATCATGCTCAGCAAAAAAGTCGTAAGCGCAAACCCCGAAAGTCCAAGCGGAGCCGGATTGGCTAATTTTGTTTCCATAAAATTACCTCCATTAATTAATTAAAAGTTAATTTGCAAAAAAAATAAGGCTAAAATTTTTATATTTATTTACATATTTTTTTATAATTATACCTCAAGATTTGTCAGGAAGGTTTCAAATAATATTAATTATATATATGTAAATATTTAAATTGATTATAATTTAGACATATCGATATGCGGAAAAGCTTTTATGAAAGCGTCAACTATTTTCCCGTCGAACTGCGTTCCTGAACATTTTATTAGTTCGTCTATGGCGATTTTTGGGTCAAGTCCTTTCCTGTAAGGGCGGTCGGACGTCATAGCGTCGAAAGCATCGGCTACCGATATTATCTTTGCGTTTAATTCTATTTCGTCTTCCTTTAATCCGTCCGGGTAACCTTTGCCGTCATGTCTTTCATGGTGGTGCTTGACTCCGGTTATAATATGCTCCAAACCTTTTATTTTCTTTAAAATCTCTTCGCCGAATACTGGATTTTTTTTCATTAACGCAAACTCTTCGTCCGTCAATTTTCCAGGTTTCAAAAGAACGTCGTCCCTGACGCCTATTTTTCCGATATCGTGCAGAATTGCCGAAAGCCTCAATTCTTCGAGCGCGTCCTTGTTCATGCCTATAACCTCTCCTATTGCATAGCTGTATTCCATTACCCTTTTCGTATGATTGCCGGTATAATTATCCCTCATTTCTATAGTTTCCGCCAGCGTATATACCGTAGAAATGAATATTTACTTCAAGTCTTTATACAGCTTGACGTTTTCAACGAAAATACCTACGTTATGGCTTAGCGTAGTAAATAATTTTAAATCGGAGGAAGAAAACTCGGTATGATTTTCGGTAGCGATATTTAATGCCCCTATAACTTTATCTTTTATTTTAAGCGGAGCGCACATCATAGAACCCGTTGTGCCGCCGCCGGGGGCTGTCCAACCGTCTAAAGATATATCGTTAATTATCTCCGCATTGCCCGAAAGCATAACAAACTCGGCTATGCTTTCACCGTTAAACGGCACGATGGAATTTTTTACGGTCTTTTCGTTGTAATCGTAAGCAGAAATAACGTCTATCCAATTTGTTTCGTCGTTTTTCAGCATTATCGATACCGTATCCGCCTTAATAAAATTCTTAACCAAAGATAAAGTCAACAGCGCAATATCTTTGAGACTGCTGCATCCCAGTATTTTTTCGGTAAAATCGTAAAAAAGATTAATTTCCTTATATCTGCTCGAAACCTCGTCTATTAAGTCTCTTTTATCGTATTCCGCCGCAAGCATATAAGTTAAAATAGAAACGATAACCGCCGCTTTTTCGTTTCCTTTAACATAACCAGCATGTTCGTCTTTAATATTTACGGGGAAAGAGACTGCACCGATTTCGTTTTCCGAACCGGATTGCCCGATATTAGCCCCTATGTTTGCCAAGACGTTACCGTTTATATCGAATATCAAAGCGCTAATATCTAAACCGTTTGCGGTATCGTTCAATATTCTGATGGATTCCTTATTGGACAGTATCTTTT
>JAKAKF010000210.1 GCA_021813595.1 bacterium | reverse complement strand
AAATAACCGAAAAATATCTTATACCCAGACAGATTAAGGAAAACGGATTAAAAAAAGATTATATTGAATTTAAGCCGAGCGCGGTAAAATCTATTATTGCCGGTTATACCCGCGAAGCAGGTTTAAGAAATTTAGAAAGAGAAATAGGTACGGTATGCAGAAAAGTCGCGAGAAATATAGCCGAAAATAAAATTAAGAAATATATTATAACCGATAAAAACATACATAAATACCTCGGAACCATAAAAATACTTCCCGAAGAAGAAAGGCAGAAAGACGAAATAGGAGTAGCCACCGGTCTTGCTTGGACGCCTGTCGGAGGAGAAGTTCTTTATATAGAAACTATACTCGTTAAAGGCAAGGGGGCTGTATCTCTTACCGGCCAGCTCGGCGACGTTATGAAAGAATCGGCTCATGCCGCAGTCAGCTATGCCCGCTCTAAAGCTGACGAACTCGGAATTAAAACCGATACGTTTGAAAAAAACGATATTCATATACATATACCCGAAGGCGCCATACCGAAAGACGGGCCTTCCGCGGGAATCACTATGGCGACTTCGCTGATTTCGGCTGTATTAAAAAAGCCGGTTAGAAAAGATATCGCCATGACCGGCGAAATAACCCTAAGGGGCAACGTCCTGCCTATAGGCGGTTTAAAAGAAAAATCATTAGCCGCTTTAAGGGCTGGAATAAAAACTATTCTTATACCCGAAAGGAACAAGAAAGACCTCGAAGATATTTCCCCGTTAGTCAAGAAAAATTTGAAATTTATACCCGTAAGGCATATGGACGAAGTCATAAAACATGCAATAATAGGTATATCCGGCGGGGATACGAATGTAAATTCAGATTCTAATAAAATTAAGCCGGCTAAAAAAAATAAGGGTGCTAAAAAAAGAAAAGTTAAGTGAAACGCGGCTGATAAAAGAGATAGAACTATTAAGTTCGGAAACTCAAAGTTTTAATAAGTCGTTAATTATTAAATCAATCGGGGACGATTGCGCTATCATACAAGATAAAAACGTTATGCTAGTGAGTTCAGACAGTATAACCGAAAACGTCCATTTCAATTTTGATTTATATAATTTTTATGAAATAGGGGAAAAAACTTTACTTGTAAATTTAAGCGATATTGCCGCTATGGGCGGAATTCCGAGGTTGTTTGTTTTGTCCCTTTTTATGCCTGCATATGTAAATGAAGCCGATATCAAACAAACATTACGAGGTATTATAGACACTGCAAAAAAATACAGGGTATCGCTTATAGGCGGAAATATATCAAAATCTTCCGAATTTTCGATATCCGCTACCATAATAGGCGACTATAAAGACAAACACGTCGTCAGGCGATTCAGCTCCAAAAAAGGCGAGCAAATATATGTTTCCGGAGAACTCGGAAATTCGTGGATGGCGTTTTATCTTAACTCCAATAAAGATTATATATTTAAAAACTATCCAAATCTCGGTCTGGAGGATAAAAAACTCATAGAAAATTTCATAAACAAACATAAACTTCCGGAACCGAGGATAAATTTAGGCAGAAAATTATCGGAAAAAAAACTTGCTTGTTCATTAACGGATATAAGCGACGGACTCGTTAAAGATATTTTTAACGTAATCGGCTACGGGTGCGGATGCGAGATATATTTAGACGAGATTCCGTTAAATGAGGAATTGAAATATATCTGCACGATTTTAAATATCGAGGATTATATCGATAAAGCTGTCTCATTCGGGGAAGATTACGAGCTTTTATGGACATCGAAAAAAAATAAAGAAAAAGAACTGCTGGCACTGTCAAAAACCTCCGGGGTTAAAATAAATAAAATCGGATATATAAACGATAAGCCCGCATGCGTAATTTTTTTAAAGAACGGCGACCCCTACATCCCTCAGGATTTTACTTATAAACATTTATAAACTATATGTACAGCATCATTTCATTTTTTCTGTTTATTTTATTTCTTATAATTTCCTCTGTTTTTTCTATTTCTGAATCTTCGATATTTTCTCTTACTCAGACAGATATTGACGATCTAAATATGAGAAAAAAAAGCAGGGTGATTTTTTTAATAAGAAATTCGTCGGTATTTCTTGTAATAATTTTAATAGGAAATATGACGGCAAACGTTATAACGGCAAGTATAGGGTCGATAATCTTAAATAGATATTTTAAACATACGCCGGTTATTTATTCCATTATATCTATTTCGCTTATCCTTATAATACTTGCGGAAATAATTCCGAAAATAATAGCTCTTAAGAAACCTATAGAATTATCTTTAATTATTTCTGATATATTTTTCCATCCGGTATATTTTGCAGGATTATTGATAGAAAAAACTGGGCTAAGCGGAAAACGTCTCCAGTTAAAAAAGGAGGAGTCTATATCGAACGAAGAATTAAGAACTATTATCGAAATAGGCAAAAATGAAGGGGAGATAAAAGAAAAAGAATACGAATTTATAAAAAATTTTTTAAAACTTTCATATTTAAAAGCCGCCGGCATTATGACAAAAAAGGATGACGTATTTGAATTGGATGTAAACACTCCCGTTTCTTCCGCCGTAGGACTAATAGAATCGTATCATTTCTCCCGGGTTCCTATATATTTCAGGGATAAAGACAATATAATAGGAATAATTCTTGCGAAGAATATTTTATCCAAAGTTTATAATAAAGGGGAAGAAAAAAGGACTCTTAATTCTTTCCTTATAAAACCATATTTTATACCAGGTTCAAAAAACGCGCTGGAGCTTTTCAGAGAACTGCAAAAGAAAAAAATTCATATCGCTGTGGTAGTCAACGAATACGGGAAAATGGCAGGCATTATAACTATGGAGGACCTGCTGGAAGAAATTTTCGGAGAGATAGAGGACGAATATGACGCACAATAATATATATATTTATATAGCCGTAATAATTGCGGCTATATTTTTTGAAGGATTTTTCGCCGGTTCGGAAATAGGCATTATAAGTTACGATAAGATTAAAATAAAGCATAAAGAGTCTAAGGGGAATAAACTTGCCAAGTTTTTGCTCTTAATGACTAAAAAACCGGAAAGCACTTTTTCTACGTCGCTTATAGGAAATAATATAGCTTACACTTCGGCTACTATTCTTGCAACTGCCATTATATATGAATATGCAAAATCATATACTCCTTTTATAGTAGCAATTATTCTTACCCCAATTATGGTGGTTTTCGGTGAAATAATTCCCAAAATGTTATATAGGCGCCATGCAAACTCTCTTATGCTTAAAAGTATTCCCCTTATAACTTTTTTTTCCGTCATATTTTTTCCGGTAAATATAATTTTTATAATTCTGTCTAAATTTTTAAACTTACTTTTTAAAAGCAAGTCTAAGAATGTTTTTTTAACTAAAGACGAACTCATTAAAGTTCTGACAATAAGCGGAAATATCGAAGAATTTAAAGAATACGATAAAAAAATAATAAAGAGAATATTTGAATTCGGTAAAAAAACATCCAAAGATATTATGATTCCTCTTATAAGCGTAATAGCGCTAAACGAAAACGACGATGTAAATATAGCGAGGCAGATTTTCTCGGAAACTAATTATTCGAGAATACCGGTTTATAAAGACAGAATAGACAATATATCCGGAATAGTTTTTGCCTTCGATATATATAACGCTGAAAACGCAAATAAATTAGTAGGCGAAATCTCAAGGCCGGTATTATTTATACCTGAAACATTAAAAATATCCAACATAATGCTAAAAATGCAAAAAAGCCGCCAGCAGATGGTAGTGGTAGTAGATGAATACGGCGGAGCATCGGGAATAATCACATTTGAAGATATACTTGAAGAAATAGTCGGCGAAATCAGGGACGAAACCGACGAAGAAGAAGCAATGTATAAAAAAATAGGAAAAAATACTTATTTAATAAACGCAAAATTAACTTTAGACGAACTGTCCGAACTCTTTAACGTAGGCATAATAAATAACCCCGAAGCGGATTATGAGACCATATCCGGATTAATAATGGACAGGCTTGGGCGCATACCGGTTCCGGGCGAAAAATTTACTATAGATAATATAAACTTTACCGTATCCAAATCAACGAACAAATCGATAAAAGAAGTAGTTATAAGCTTTTAACCAATAAAAAAAATAAAGGTGTCTGATTCTTATTTATTTTTAATAAATTAATCAGACACCTTTATTTTTATAATAGTCTCTAACGGTGATTTTTTTTATTTTTATTAATTTCCTAAGACTTTGTCAATCATCTGTTTGAAAGAGCCTTTCGGAGCCGCTCCTACTATCTGGTCTGCGACCTGCCCTTTATTGAAGAGAATAACCGTAGGTATTCCCCTTATTCCGTATTTACCCGGAATAACTTGATTTTCGTCAACATTGACCTTGCCTACTTTAATTTTTCCGTCGTAATCCGATGCGATTTCATCGATTACAGGAGCAACCGCCCTGCAAGGAGCGCACCAAACAGCCCAAAAATCAACAATCACAGGCTTATCCGATTTTAAAACCTCGGCATCGAAATTTGAATCAGTAAACGCTAAAACTTTTTCTGAAGACATTTAGTAAATCCTCCTTAATAAGATTTAATAATTTTTTTATGCTTACATCATTGTTTCTAATATTTTTTTATGCCCCGACCTTCTGCTCAGACCTTAAAATCAGGGAATCCGATATTTTATTAAATACCGATTTTACCTCGGGGTGTATGTCTTTGGTCATTATAGGCTCGCCTTTGTCCGAAAGTTCGCAAATATCTTCGACTATCGGTATTTCCCCTAGAAAATTCACGCCTAATTTTTCGGCGGCCGCTTTAGCTCCTCCATGTTTAAATATATCGGAACGCTTATTGCAATGCGGGCAAATGAAATAACTCATATTTTCGACAATTCCAAAAACAGGCACGTTCACTTTATCGAACATCGCAAGGGCTTTCTTCGCGTCTATAAGCGAAATATCCTGCGGGGTCGAAACGACTACGGCAAAATTTATAGGAACCGTCTGCACCAGCGTAAGCTGAATATCGCCGGTTCCCGGAGGAAGATCGACTACCAGAAAATCTATTTCGCCCCATTCGACGTCTTTTAAGAACTGGGTTATGACCTGCATTACCACCGGCCCTCTCCATATAGCGGGAGCATCTTCCGGAATTAAAAATCCTAACGACATAAGTTTTATCCCGAATTTCTCAAGGGGGACGATTTTATTACTAGACGTTAGGTCTGGTCTTTTATTTATTCCCATCATAGTGGGAACGCTGGGACCGTAAAGGTCGGCGTCTAACAACCCTACTTTTTTTCCTTGATTTGCAAGCGTAATAGCAAGGTTGACGCTGAACGTAGATTTTCCTACTCCGCCTTTTCCGCTTGCGACCGCTATGATGTTTTTTACTCCGCTTATCGGCGTTTGTTCGTCAAACGGGTTCTTGCTTCCGTGCCCGTGTCCTTCGCCCCCGCCACATCCACAGGAAGAACCTTCTTCTTCACTCTCGCTCCCGCATCCGCAGGAATCCTCTTCCTCCCCGCTGCCGCAACCGCACGAATCTGCACCTTCTTCGTAATAATCTTTATTTCCGTTCATTTCATTTTCGTTGTTTTCTTTATTCATAAAAACCCCTCTTTAATTTTAGTTAAATTTTAGTTATGTAATAGTTTTGTATATAAATATACATATATTTATATATTAACATAAATTTTACAACGTTTCAACCTTAAAAGCATCCATAAATGCGCTGACCGAAAACTCTGCTTTACCGGGTCCAGCCGAACCATAGCCTTCCGGAACCGGAAGATTATATTTATAATGCAGTTCATGCCATTTAAGAAGAAGTTTAACGTAATATTCCAGCGGAGCGGATGAATTGCCCAATTTTCCAAGCTTGCTGGTTTTTTCGGGACACCATGTAGTATACCTCGGGATAACCCCTTGCGACATGAAAAATTCAAGCCCTTCGGCGGTTGAATTTACCGCTTCGTCTATACTTTCGAACCCGAAAGGCTTTGAAAGCTCTACGCCGCCGACGAAGTTCGGAATAACCTTGTATTCTCCGAAAACCTCAACTGCGTCGACGATTCTTTTAATCCATTCGTCTCTTCCGATAAATTTAGATTTACCCGGACAAATTTTTTCAAAAAGATTTTTATCCCATACCTCGAAATTAGTATGGTAAATATAAGCGCCGGCGGATTTAAGCCTCATTAAATTTTTTTGCGTATGCGCCTGTACGACGACTTTGCTGAGCCATCTACCTTTGAACCTTTCTTCTATAGCTTCAAGAAATCTAACGTAAAAATCTATTTCCGTATCGCCTTTAAATTTGACCTCGTCTATAATGCTCCCGCCCGTTAAAGTATATGCTCCAGCAGAAGAATCTTCGGAAGATTCGATTACGGACAGGGCGTTTATAATGTCCTCGACCGATTTAACCGCGGAATAATTTTTATTTGCTTTTTTTTGATTTAAGTAATTTGAGTTCATATCGCAGAATGCACACTCGGTATGATTTTCAAAATACTGGCACATCCTGAATACGGCAAGATATATTAGATAGCCCCATTCTATAGTCGGAGCGACGTCCCTTACCGACTTTCCCGACTCGGTTTTTTTTAGCATATAAGACTTTTCGGGAGAAAAAGAAACATCCCCCATATAGCCGTCTTCGAGATAAAGTTTATAGCCGCCGTCTTCCGGTTCGTATTTAACTATATAAGGGGAAGTTTTATTAATCCTGACCGAAATAATAGTTCGTTGCAGATTATAGGGTCCGTTTTCGACAGATATTTCTTCCGGATATTTTTTATTGATTACATCGCCGTCGTTATCGACATTGAATGAAAAAATAAAATAGGATTTACCCGAAAAATTTTCTTCGTGCGAAACTTCTTCGAAAGCAATTCCCTGCCGCAAAATATCTTCTTTTATTATTGCTTCGCTGTTCAGCGAAACGCCGTATTTTTCTATAAAATAATCCAGTTCGGCTATACAGCCCTTATTTCTGTTCATTTGTTTATTTTATTATATATTAAAAAAAAATTCAATTTTTCTTTATATTTTTTCTTTACATTAATAAAAGAAAATATTATAATAGTAAAAAATATATGAAGTTCTAAATTAGGCAAAATAGATTTATATATTTTTTATTTTTATAACATTAATGATATTAATAGTAAATATAGGAGTTAAAAAATGAAAACATTACAAGCAAAACTCTATATTCTTTTCTCCCTTTTTTTCTTAAGCAGGGAAAAATTAATAAAAGATACCATTATAAATATACCGAGCGGATATAAAAACGTCGCATACTTAACCGATATCGAATTTACAATTTTCGCATACTTTGCATACAAATATACCCATTCGTCGGAAAAAGAGAAGAAAGAATTCGAGAAAAACGGCATAACGGTTTCATATAAAGAATTAAACCGTTTATATGTTTCGACGCCTCATCTTGCAACCGTTCTTAAAAAGCTTCAGGACGAAAAACTGATTAAAAAATCTACGTTAAACGAAGACAAAAGAAAAACCAACTACATTCTTCCTTACGCCGAGCTTAAAAAATTTAACGAAATAAATATAGCCGCGTTACAATTTTGCAATTTTACCGATTCCGACACTCCCGTTATCAATAATCTCATCGGCGGCGTTATCAAGTTATTGAAAGGCAATAAAATAATAACCGACGTTCAGGAAAAAAACCTTGATAGTTTCCTGCTTAAATCTGATAATTACAATAAATTTTATTACATTGCACTTGCCTTATGGACAAGCAGATATCTTATAACAAACTTTCAGATAAAATTAATGGGCCCGTCTGAATTTATGGTATACGCAATGATAATAAAATATTATATCAACAACGAGAAAAAACCTATAACCACCAAAAAGGTCAAAGAAGAAACAGGTCTTGCACCGTCAATCATCAGCCAGAGTTTTAAAAAATTTATCGATGAAGATATAGTTACCAGAAAAGAAATAAATAAATTTAAGGTATATTTTTATATAAACAGAAAAAGCCTTGAAAAAAGGCTCGCAGTCGACACCGTTTTAATCGATGAAATAACGAAAAATTTTAAAAAAAACGATGATAAAAAATTCGAAAAGTTTGTGGATAATTTAAGCAACGCCGTTAACAATAAATTAAACGGCATCGAAACAAACAAAATATGCCAGAATAAAAAATGCGGTATGGAAATTCCATTAATGCCGGGACTTAAATTTTGCCCGTATTGCGGGGAAAAAATAGTTTAAAATGTATGAAATATTTTTTATATTCGGGGCTTATTTGATAGGAAGTTTTCCGACTTCCGCAATAATTGCGAAATTAAAAGGCGTTCCGGACCTCACTAAAAAAGGAAGCGGCAACTTAGGAGCTACCAACGTTTCAAGAGTAATAGGAAAGAAATTCGGATTAATTACCTTGCTCATAGACGCCGGTAAAGGATTTTTACCGGTATTTTTAGCCATAGATTCGTTCAGGCAGAATGGATACGCTTTACAGTTTATGTCCGTAAAGGATTTAATTTTTCTGTCTTTAATAATCATAGCGCCGGTTGCAGGACATTGTTTCTCTATATTTATAAAATTTAAAGGCGGCAAGGGAGTCGCTACCGGACTCGGAGTTTTCTTAGCCGTTTCCCCCGAAGCCGTTTTAATAGCTTTTTTAATATTTCTTGCAATATTATTTTCTTCTAAATACGTTTCCCTAGCCTCTACAGTAAGCGCATTTTTTATGCCTTTTTTAATATTCTATACCCTAAAAAATATTTATATATTTGTCGCTTCTATTTTTATCGCGGCATTGATAATATATAAACATTACCCTAATATAAAAAGGCTCGTAAACGGCACCGAAAACCGGATTAAAAAATAACCTGATTATTTTACCAATATCAGCCTGGAACTTAATGCCGTAATCACGTTATTCACTTTAACTATGGCTTCGTAAATGTAAACTTTAGGCGTTTTTTTAGGCAGTTTTACCGAGAGCGCCGTTTTGTAGAAGCCTTCTTCTCCGATATTAGTAGCAGATGTATGCGTATAAAAAATCTTCCCGTTTAATCCTTCGAGTATTCTTGTTTCCTGAATAGAAGAATTTTTAATATTAACCGGGGAGCCCAGAACGTCGTATTTCATATTTAAGCTTATTATGCCGCCGGACTTTACCGATTTTGGAACAGTGTAGATTTTTAAATTCGATATAAGAACGCCTTTAACTTTATTAAAATTAATTTTAAAACTGCTTTGCGGGTCGTATATAAATTCATTGCCGGCAAGTTTATAAGGCCTGTTAAGCATAGATATACCTCTAATTCCGCCTTCGCGGGTAACCACGTACTTTCCGGTAATATAGCCCACCCCATAACCTATGGACAGTCCTGCCGCCGTACCTATTATCGCCCCTATGGGCCCCCCGGTCAGTGCCCCGATTACAAAACCGGTTCCGGCTCCAAACAGCGCACCCGTCGTTCCGCTCGCTGCCGTTGCCCTAGAAGTAGCGCATCCGCTGAGCGATGACGATGCAATAAATATAGAAAGTATAAGAATGAGCGATATTGCAAATTTTTTCTTAATTTTCATAAAGCAAAATCTCCTTTTTTATTTTTTCATTTTCATTTCTTCGCAGGTAACAAAAGATATGAATTTAAAAAGTTCGTTTTCTATTTTAAATATGTTATCGAATATAATATCTGTGATTATATCTTTATCTTGATTATTTGTGTAAAGAAGCATCCCTCCTATATAATCATTCCGCGAAAATCTGTTTACCCATACGATATCACCGCTGATTCTTAACAGCATGTTATTGTAATTTAACTGAATAAATCCAGATTTTCCGGCTAACCCCGACATGCTCTTTTCTGAAGAAAATATAAAACCTATTCCGTCTTTAGAAATGTCGTTAATTTCTATTGAATAAACATGGTTGCCTATCATCATCTGCGTTTCTAAGGGCTCACCCATTATGAATCGGGGATAGCGCCTTTTATTGTTCTTTAAAGTTATAAAACTCAATTCTTCGATAGTAATAGATTTATCGCCTTTAACGGTTTTAATTTTTCCGGAAATCGGGGCAAAAAGAAAAAAAATCCGCAAAATTAAAAAATCTCCTTCGAGCGGCGTATGTAAAATACTATCTTTAAATTTTAAGGAGCAAGTTAAACTTTCCATATTTATATCCGACAGGATAGCGCCGCATGAGCGGTTTTCTTCTCCGAACCATAAAGCCTGAATCTTATGTTTATTTGCCTTAGAATATTCTATGACTTTTTTAATTATTAATTCTTCAGGAGTATTTTTAAACGCTTCATTCATATTAGAATAGATATATTGCGGTTTTTATATTTTTATAATTTTAATTATAACTCATTTTATGCTTGTTTGCTTGCGAAAAAATCTTTCCTTTTCGCTGTAAATACAGCCGCAGTAATTCTGGCGGTATAAACCGTATCCTTTGGAAAGCTCTATGCCTTCTTTATGGCCCTCCCTGAAATCTTCGTAATAAAAATTAACTCCGTATTTTTTTTGCAGATTGAAACCGGTCTCTCTTATATAACTGTGGTCCTGATGCCTGCTGTATAAAAGCGTAGTAGAAAAATGGGTAAATTTTGAAGATTTTGCGAAAGCTGCTGTTTTCTCGAGCCTGTTACCGACGCAGTAATAACAACGGTTTTCTTCCCTGAAAACGACGTTTCTGATAAATTCTTCCATATCGTAATCTTTTTCGTAAATAACCTTAAAACCTGCCGCCTCGCTGAATGTTTTTAAAGATTCCTCTCGCCTGAGATATTCGCTGTATGGATGAATGTTAGGATTATAAAAGTAACCTATAATTTTATCGAATTTTTTATCTGGAGATGCAGAGGAGAAAACATGATACGGATACATCAAGCATGGCGAACAGCATATATGAAGTAAAAGTTTTTTATCGGATTCCATTTTAACGTTTTAACTTTGGTAATTTAGCAATTTTGCGCTATTAATGCTTACAATTTGTATTATCATTATATCACTAAATTAACGGAAAAAAAAATAAACAAAACCCTAACCTATCGAAGATTCAAGCAGGTGCTAAATGACCCAGGCAGACTATTTTAAAAATCTGAAAGCAAAGTTGCTTTTAGATTAAGACTACAATTTTGAAAGCGGAATAGCGTTAACCCAGCCAAAATTGGTTCCTATTATCATAGTTTTACCTATAATAACGGCATCCTGCGGTCCGTATCCTCCGTTATGAGCATTAAATTTGCTTATTATATGCCCATTGTCTTTATTTAAGACAAATATAGTTCCGTTACCGGTTGGAAAATAAACTTTATATCCCAGAATTACTGGCGCTGCTTTCATCCTGATAATTTTTTTACTCCATAATATCTTACCCGTTTTTAAATTAACGGCATAAGCTTTTTTAGTAACTGGACTGCCAGTATATATTATTCCTTTATGTATCATGGGAACAGCATCTTTATTTCTCGGCGGAACGGCTCCCGAACCTAATATTGTTGTCCATAAAATGCGTCCATTTTTAACATTCAGTGCAATTTCTTCACTGCTTGAAGTTCCGGCTTTTAATCCGGGAATCTCAATCTGGTTTACTGCGATACCATTTTTAGAAACCGCAGGCGAACCATCGCCGCTGCTTGATGAAAAACAATGAGCCGGTTTTACTTTCCATATCAATTTTCCAGTATTAACATTAACGGCATAAAAATAATTCGGATGCGTTCCGTTAATCAATACAATATTTTTATATCTTACGGCAGAAGACATACTGACAAATGAACTTATGTATATTCTCCACAATAACTTGCCGGTTTTCGCATTTAAACAGTAAATGTGGCCGTCTCCATTTCCAAAGATGAGTTCATTGCGATAATATACGGGCGTCGGCATATCTTCACCTTTTGTATGATACTCCCATATAAGTTTACCTGTTTTTGCGTTTAAAGCATAAAAAGCGCTAACATCGACCCCCCTAATAACGTTAGAATTTTGGTAAGCGAATTTTTTAGCTTGTGAATAAGCAAAAACTGAGTTACCTGCTCCAATATAGACTATTCCATGCACAACAGCCGGAGTACCCATAAGTTGGTTCAACGCATCAAATTTCCATATTAGTTTGCCCGTATTAGCATTTAATGCATATAAATTATTATCGTCGCAAGGCGCATACACGATTCCGTTAACGATAGACACGCCTATTGGAATCCCCATAATATCTCTTACGGTAGTTGGATTAAAATATTTTTTTTTAAAATCGTTTTTAGACATACTGCTTGAAATAGCTTCAGGAACCCCGAAAGTCCAATTAACGTCCAAATTACTTCCATTTTCATATACAGGATTATGTTCTGAATTCATAGCATACATAGACCATTTTGCAGGATAAGTATTTGCGAAAGACTTAGCCGCTATAGTAAATCCCAAGATTGTAAATAAAAGTGCAAATATCAAACTTATCCGAAAAAACGATAAATTAATTTTTAGTTCCATTCTTTCTCCTCTTATGGTCACTTTGCCATGCATCCAGCATTTAGTTTAGTCATTCTTAACTCTTTA
>JAKAKF010000153.1 GCA_021813595.1 bacterium | reverse complement strand
ATTGCAAGAATAAAATGCTCTACGGAAACAAAATCGTCTTTCATCGCATTTTTATTTTTTTCGGCGGCATCAAGTATACGCTTCATAGAAGAAGAAAACGCGGGTTCCATTCCTCCCTCGACCGTCGCAAGTTTTGACAGTGCATTTTCCGTTTCGGCGGAAAATGCTTTTAAATCGACGCCTATTTTTTTTAATATAGAAACGGCAATGCTGTTTTCGTCATAATTAAGAAGGGCATATAAAAGATGCAGGTCTCCGACCTCGGGATTTTTAGCCTCTTTAGCCGCATTAACGGTCAGTTCGATTACTTCCTGTGATTTTATCGTAAAATTATTTAAATTCATAAAAAATATATCACCTCTTTTTTACTTTTTTTCTGAAATATAAGCCATTCTTAGGTCGTATAAAACGTTTTCTATAAGCTTGGCTTCATTTTCGTCAAGATTGCCCTTTGTTTTTTTAGAAAGCATATCTATAGTGTCTATGAGGTATTTTGCGGTGCCTATATCTTTCTCGTACTTTTTTGATATCGGATTCGGTATCTTGCCCATAAAAAGCAAAGCCTGTGTATTCAAGGAATAAATAAAAGTCGAGAAATCCGCCTCGAAATTAGGGATTTCGGCGTTTGACGCCGCCTGTGCTTCCTCTGGACCTTTTTCGGCATTTTTTTCACCGGCCGTTTCTTTTTCCGCCTCCGCCTGTTCCGTTCCTATTCCTTCTTTAACTCCGCTTTCGCTTTCGGAATCTGCAACTTTTCTTTTATCTACCACCTTGAACGATTTTTCGTTTTTTTCAGACATAATCGGGCTCCTCCTTGTATTTTTCCTTTCCGTTTTTACCCTTTTTCAATGTATCTTTTTCCATATTTTTATTTGCGTTAACGGCAATTTCGCCTCCTGAAAGTTCCGCGGTAAATATATCGCCTTCTTTCCATTTTAGCGTTAACGGAACTTTTATAACGTCATCTATGGTGCGCTTGAGGAACCTTGCGCCGAATTTCGTACTGTAACCGGTCTCTACAAGCTTATCGAGGGCTTCATCCGTTATGGACACTTCTTTCCCGTGTTCCGCCATAGTCTTGTTTATAGTTTCTATGTGCATTAACGCTATCTGCTTAACCTCTTCTTTAGTAAGTGGCGAAAATATCACTATATCGTCTATCCTATTTATAAATTCCGGCGAAAAAAAGTTTTCAATTTCTTTATTTATGGTTCCTTTCAACGATTTAACGATATCTCCGGATTCTATAAAACCGAGCGGCTTTGTAAATTTTGAAAATTCATGGGAACCCAGATTCGAAGTCATTATAATAACGGAATCGGAGAAATAAACCCTTTTGCCCCTGCCGTCCGTGAGAAATCCTTCGTCGAAAACCTGAAGAAAAAGATTAAACACTAGGTCGCTTGCCTTTTCTATTTCGTCTAAGAGTATAATCGAATAAGGGTTGTCTTTTACCTGATTGGTAAGGAGCCCTCCTCTAGAAGAGCCTACTATGCCCCTTGGCATGCCGATTAATTTATCGACGGCGATAGAACCGTCTTTATATTCAGACATATCTATCCTTATAACGTTTCTGCCCGAACCGAAAAGATACTCTGCCATGGCTTTTGCAGTTTCTGTCTTGCCTACTCCTGTCGGACCCAGAAAAAGAAGCACGGCATCGGGCCTGTTAAAATTTTCTTTTAAAGGACCCTTATTGAGCCTCAAATGTTTAGCAAGCGAATTAACTGCATCCTTCTGTCCGACTATCCTTTTTGAAAAAAAGTCTTCGATGTCCTGAAATCTTTCCAGGACGTCTCTTTTGATTAAATCCACAGGCATACCGGTTTCCTGGGAAATAACCTGATAGATATTTTCCTTTTTGACTATTCTGTCCTCATTATAAATTTCTGCCTTTACACAGCCTGAGTCTATCCATCCTATAGCTTTATCCGGAAGCCTTAACGATTTGGAATAACGCGAAGACAGCTTTATCGATTCCTCTAAAGCGGAATTTTCGATTTCTACGCCGTAAGTATCTTCAAACCTTCTTTTTAATCCGTAAAGTATTCTTTTTGTATCTTCGACGCTGGGCTCCTGAACGTTAACAAGCCTGAAGCGGCGCGCCAGCGCCTCGTCTTCCGCAATGAATTCTTTGTATTCGGACAAAGTAGTTGCTCCGATAATCTGCACTTCACCTCTTGCAAGAGACGATTTTAATATATTGGCCGCATCGCTCGGCACGGCGATAGCGGAACCGGCACCGATAATCGTGTGGACTTCATCGACGAACAAAATTATATTCTTTCTGGATTTAAGTTCGTTTATTATTTTTTCCATTCTGTCTTCGAACATGCCTCTGAAGACGGTTCCCGCTACCAACGAATTCATCTGAAGATTTACTATGATTTTATTTCTAAGTCTTGGTGGGACGTTATAAGGTTCAAGTTCTATTTTTCTTGCAAGCCCTTCTACGATAGCCGTTTTTCCGACGCCCGGTTCGCCTACTACTATAGCCGAA
>JAKAKF010000238.1 GCA_021813595.1 bacterium | reverse complement strand
CCGATACGCTTATAAAACTGGGAATACCTTACGACAGCGAACTCGCGCTTAAAATTGCCGAAAGCATAATGGAATTCATAGATAAAGAATCAAAAATAAAATCCGAAGAGCTGGGCATAGAACGCGGCAGTTTTCCTAACTTCAAAGGCTCTCTCTGGGAGAAAAAAGGTTTCAGGGCTATGAGAAACGGCACGACTACCACCATAGCTCCTACCGGAACCATCAGCATAATAGGCGGCGCCTCGAGCGGTATAGAACCTTTGTTTGCGTTAGCTTACGAAAGGCACGTACTGGACAAACAAACTTTAATAGAAATCGACAAAAACCTTAAAGGCGTTTTAGAGTCTATGGGGGTTTATTCCGCAAAATTAATTGATTATATAGTAAAAAACGGCAGTCTCGGAAAAACGTACGGTAAAGACGTTGCGGAATTACTGACTAAAGAAGAATATGAATATTTAAGCAAGGTATTTATCACTTCGCATGATATTACTCCAAAATGGCATGTTATGACGCAGGCGGCTTTTCAAAAATTTACCGATAATGCCGTCAGTAAAACCGTTAACTTTTCTAATTCGGCAAAAAAAGAAGATATAAAAGAAGTTTATACTCTTGCTTACAACCTTAATCTAAAAGGTATTACGGTTTACAGGGACGGTTCGAGAGAGCAGGTCTTAACATCCGGTTCTTCGGGAAACGGCGGCGGCGCGGCAATGAAATATACGTGTCCGGTTTGCGGTTCGTCCGTATCCGAACCTATCGACATAAAACCGATAATCGGCAAGAACGCCGCCGAAAATATAAAAGATAGCAACCCCGATAAAAAAACCGGCAGGCAGATAGAACCGAGAAAGCGCCCGGATATGATACACGGCGTAACGGTTAAAACTACTACCGGATGCGGACCTTTGTACGTAACTATAAATTACGACGAAAACGGAAATCCTTTCGAGATATTTAATTCAATCGGAAAATCAGGCGGATGCGCGCAGTCTCAGACGGAGTCCACCGGAAGAATGGTAAGTTTGGCTTTGAGGTCGGGAATAGGGGCGGAAGAAATTATAAGCCAGCTGAAAGGAATAAGATGCAATATTCCTTACGGTTTCGGAGCCAATATTATATATTCGTGCGCCGACGCCATAGGCAAAGCTCTCGAAAAAAGCCTTAACGAAAATGCCGTCGCGCAAAACGTGCATGGAGAAAAAAAAGCGCCGGATTTAGCAGAAACGGTGCCGGCAGAAAAGGTGTCGGAATTTAATTCTGAAGCCTTTTCAAAAAACCGTGCCGTTCAAGGCAGAGGCGCCTGTCCCTCATGCGGCGGCTCCAATCTGAAACATGCGGAAGGCTGTACGGTATGCCTCGACTGCGGATACTCCGACTGCGGATGATGCGCATAGGAAAAAGAAAACGGGATTGCTTAACGGACGAAGCAAAGCTAAGAGAAAAACTTCAATTTGCCGATATAAAATTTTAATACTGGATTCCTGCCTACGCAGGAATCCAGTATTAATTTAACTTTAAAGCTATTTTAACGGTTTCTATCGGCAATTTTGGGAAAAGGGCGTCAGAATTTAAATAGCTCCCCTCCTTAAAAGGAGGGGAGGCAGCCGTACATTTTTCTGTAAAATATACGGCTGACGGGGTGGTTATATTCTTTCCTTAATACGCAAGTCCGTATAAAATCATCTGCTTAAGCGACCCCTGAATGGAACCGGGCATGCCCATATGGCTCATAAAAGCCATCATGCCTGCGTCGGCAAAATAATATTTCATTCTCCACATTTCTCCAAGTATGGAAACATCGGTATAATTTCCGTCCCTGTATATAAGTATTTCAACTGGATAAGAAGGACTGTGGTCTATTCCAGGGAACTTATCCGAGGAAGTCGCCCTTGAACCGCTGTCGATTTCTATCGAATGTCTTTCCGTGGAACTTCTTGTAACGCCTATTTCTATAAAGCCTATAGACGGCTTTTCTATATTGTAAACTAAATGCCATCCTCCGTTATTATGCTTGATGCCTTGTAAAACTAAATTCGCTACGCCCAGCAGATTTGAATCGGCGCTTCCGGAATAGTTGGCTATCTGGTCAACGCTTCCCGGAAACGAGCCTCCGCCTATTCCGCCCGGAAACCTGCCGGTTCTCATAGGGCCATACTGGCTGTTCGACGGCGTACCGCCTACCGCTTCCCTTATGGCGCTTTTCAAATAGTTGCTAACTTCTACGGCATAACCCGCATAAGAATTGCCGGAAAAAGTCCTTGCCAAAGCCGGCAAATTTACCATGCTAACGACTACACCCTGATTAGGCGTAGTATAAACGGCTACCCTTAAAGGCAGTCCGAAAGCGCCCAGAGGATAATTTCCGTTATCTGCCATATATTTGTCGTAAACGGCGTTAGTAGCCACTATTACAGTCGAATTATAAGGGTCTCCCGCCGGAAGCGCGGTATTAAACCTGCCTATAACCGTCCAATTATGGGCGTTCAAAGCGCTTTCTACTTTT
>JAKAKF010000227.1 GCA_021813595.1 bacterium | reverse complement strand
GTTTGGAATATCCGTAATAAGCAAAGAATGAAGGGATTTATCGTAAACTACCCTGCCCTGCGAACTTAAGACCGATTTTACTTTTGCCATCAAACCGCTTGCCGAAACGTAATTAATTGGAACGAGTCTCGTTACTTTATGTTCCGAAATCGCTCTCGCTTTTTTTTCCGACGAGACTACGGTCGCTATAGTTCCTGTAGAGTTTATATAATATATTCCGTCCTTTTTTATCATGCCGAGACCGTAAGCCTCTAATATAAGGGATAATATATTTTTCAACGGAACGTCTTTCATTTTCATAGTAACCGTTCCTTTCACGTTTGAGCCTATCAAAACGTTCATGTCGGAAACTTTCGCTATCATTCTTATTACGTCGGAAACGTTAGCATTCTGAAAATTGAAGCTGACTCTCATATCGGAAGGATCTACGAAAAATTTTTTGACTCCGCTGCCGTTTCCACCGCCATCAGTGTTTTGCCCTGCATAAGCCGAAGATAGACTAATTCCGGCGGACAAAATAAAGAATAATATAAATATAAAAGGCATAAATAATAATTTTCTCGTTCTCATATTATGTTCTCCATAGCTAATAAAATTTAATAACTATCGCATTGTTTTATTTTTATTGTTATTGCTCTATTGTAGCGGCATAACTAAATTCATGGACCGCATTTGACCTAAAATATTATAAGTTCTTTCTACTAAATTTACGGCGCTAGATGTAATGGAAACAACTTTTGCCCTGTTTACGCCTATCAAAGAACCGTCGGTAACTATATAAGACCTTCCGTCCGGCGTCTGAACCATAGCAAAATATTTTCCTCTTCTGCTCATAATGCCGACGACTTTCAGGGACGAAACGGCGTACTGCAATAAAGGCAATTCTCCTGATTTAAATGACGTCGTCGGCCTTTGGGTATATAAAAAAGTCTGGAACGGGTCCCTCTTTAAATAATAAGGATACGCGATATTGCTGCTTTTTACTTTTTTAACCTGTTTACTTTTATTATGCGTTCCGTTATTATTAACGCTGCCTGCATAACAAGAAGGTGCATAAAAAATTAAGCCGGTTAAAAAAACTAAAAATGCGGCAAACGATAAAAATTCAAAAATAAACTTAAACCGTTTCCCCTGTTTTATTTTTTTAATTAAATTTTCAGCCATATCGTTTGTATTATTTATCGGCGGTTTATTAATAATTGCCATTTTATACCTCTTTAACTCATTGCCTTGCTTATTTCTATGGTTTCTTGACCGTTGTCGGTTTTTGCGCCGGCTTTACCGGAAACTTCGGCTTTACGGCTCCTATGAACGAGAAAGTAGTTCCTTGAAAAGAAACCGAAACGCTGCCGCCTTTAGCTTTCTTTGAAATAGAAACGCCGTGGACGTCGATTATTCTTTTCATAGACGCAAGTTTATAAAAAAACTTATACACGTTATAAAAATTTCCGCTTATATTCATAGAAAAAGGAACGGTTTCGTAAAAACCTTTAGCCGTTCCTTTATCCGGTTTAAACATATTCAAATTAAGATTTAAAACTTTTTCGTAGTTCGAAATTTTCATTAAAAGCTGAGGTATATTTTTCTTAGACGGAAGTTCTAAAAGCAAACCTGCAAATTCCTTGCTTAACTTTTTATCCTGCTTTACTATAACGGGATAGCTCCTTGCTAACGACAAATACGAATTATATTTAGACGTTGCGGCATTTAACGTGTTTTGTTTTTGCGCTTCCTTCGATTTTAATCCGGAATATATAAAATAATAGTAAACGCCTATAATAACTATAAACAAAACTATGCTTATAATTGCTCCCAAAACTTTAGGATTCTTTAAATCGATTTTAGATTTTATAGATTCTAAATTCATATTATTTTTTTAAAGCATTTTTAGACAATGCTTCGCCTTTTACGTTCATAGTCATGCTGAAATTTTGCAGTTTCAGTCCTTGTTTTTTTGTTTCGGAAGTCTGTATTAAACTTACGTCGTTAAAAAAACCCGTTTTGCTTAAATTATTCATAAATATAGACTCGACCTGCCCGTCTAATGCTGTTCCTGAAACGGATATAACGCCTTTATTGGATTTTAAAGAATTAATCCATGAAAACCTTGGAATTGCGGCAGTAATGTAATATATATAACCCAACGGACCCATCTGTTCTTTTTTTAACGTTTTAATAACGTTAATCTTTTGCAATATTTGAGCATCCTTTGCTTTAAGCGCGTTGACTTTTTCGACTTGGGGCATTAACACTACCGTTTTTGCATTATAGATTTTTATATTCTTATTTATATCGTTTATTTTACTTTCTATAGAAGACTGCATTAAAAAAATAACTATTCCGCCCGCTATAACCGGAATTATTAAGAAGATAAGCATATTTCGCAGGCTTCCCGCTTCTATGGAAATTTTTACTTTTTTAGGTTTTTTGTTCAAATTGATTTTAATCAATTTATTCCGCTCCCCTTAACGCAAGACCGACGGCTACTCCGAAAAAATTATGAATAGCATCGGACGATTCATGCTTAAAAAGTAAATTTCTAAAAGGATTTAAATTTGATGCAGGAATATTGATTTTGCTCTCTATTTCCTGCAATATGCTGCCGAGCAATGCTGAACCGCCCGTTAAATAAATTTTTTTCGGATACTGTTTGTCGTTATTTGCCGCAAAATAGTCTATCGTTCTGTGAATTTCGGAAATAACCCTGGTCAAAATCATATCTAAATATATATTGAATTCCGATTTAAAATCTTCGCTTCTGTTTCCCATATTTCCGGTTTTAATATTTTCGGCTTCGTTAAAATTAATTTGAAATTTTTTGGCTATTTCTTCGGTTATGTTGATTCCGCCGATAGGTATATCTCTTCTGAATAAATTAGTCCCTTTTTGGATTATGTGTACGTTTGTTTCAGACGCGCCTATTTTTACTATGGATATAAGTTCGTCGAATTCTTCGGGATAATTAAAATTAAACATATTTTCTAAAGCTATACAGTCCACGTCTATTATATAAGGATTTAAACCGCACTCGTGAAAAAAATCGGACTGGTTTTCTATTATATCTTTTTTGCCGGCAATTATCATTATAGCGTTATTTGACGGCTCGGACGGCGAATCTCCCAAAACCACGTAATCCAATGATACTTCGTTCATGTCGTACGTTATATATCTTTGAGCTTCGTAATAAATCGAAGATTCAAGTTCCGACGGTTTCATTTTAGGCATTTCTATAGTTTTTATTATTACGTGCTTGCAGGGTATTCCGATTACTACTTTTTTTTCGCTGACGCCGTGCTTCGCAAGAGAATTTTTAAGGTATGAAGCGGTAGAAGCCGCATCGTTTACAATGCCTCCTCCTACGGCTCCGGAAGGAAGGTCTATTGTGTCTAAAACGTCTATATAATATTTATGTCCGCTTTTAGAAAGTTCAATTACTTTAATAGAGCTGGATCCAATGTCTATACCCACGCTCTTTTTTGAACCTATTCCAAATTTAAGCGCCATGAAAACCTCACTTTATTAAATAAATCGGCAATTTATATACAAAACTTTATATATAAAATATTAATAAATTATTTTTTAAATTTAATTTATATAAAATTTATCTAAATATAAAATACCTTCAATTAAATTAAATGTCAAGTATTTTTATTATTTTTTATAAAAATTATAATCTTTTTGATTTTATTTTAACTTTAAAAATCGTATAATGTTTCTAAAAAAATTAATAACACTATGAATAAAAACAAAATAATTACTTACTCTCTTTTTTTAATCCTGATTATTTTATTCGCCGTCAGGCTTATATTGATAACTAAAATAGATCTTATACCGGAAGAAACTTATTACTGGCAATGGTCGAGGCATCTTGCTCTTTCATATTACGATATGTCTCCTATGGTTGCCTATACTATCGCGTTAACAACTTTTTTCGGAAGATTCAATTCCCAGTTTTTCGTCAGATTTGCCGCGCCCGCTATTTCTTTGCTTTTGTCTTTGTTTGCATATTCGGCTTTAAAAAAAATAACCGGAAAAACCTTGCCGCCGTTAATATGGGCGATTTTATTAAATGCAGTTCCGATATTAAATATAGGTTCTATTCTGATAGTTTACGGAAATTTACAGATGCTGTTTTTTTCGTTGACGATTCTGCTGTTGATATATTTTATTATTTCCGGTAAAGATTTTTACTGGTATTTAATCGGAATATCCACCGGATTTGCTTTACTGAGTAAATATACGGCGGCATTTATTTATCCTATAGTTTTAGCTTTTCTTATTTTAAGCCGTAAACACAGAAAATATCTTTTTAAAAAAGAGCCTTATATAGCGTTTTTAATATCGGTAATTATATTTGCTCCCGTAATAGTTTGGAACAGCCTTAACGATTTCGTATCGTTCAGGCATCTTATGACGCTGTCGGGCGGATATAAAAGCTTTGATATATTTTCAAAAAACCTTACTTTATTTATAGGATCGCAGGCGGGTATTATTTCTCCATTTTTATTTTTAATAATGATGGTTTCTATATTTGCCGGCTTATACATCGCCTTAAAAGAAAAGAACGACGTTTATTTAGTCCTTTCCTCGGCATCTATAATACCTTTTTTATATTTTTTATATCAATGCACAAAAACTATGGTTCAGCCTAACTGGCCTGTTTTTTTATATTTTCCGGCTTTCCTGCTTGCTTCTCTTGTCGCTTACAGACTTTATGAAACTTCTAATAAGAAAATAAAAAAAATAATCGTTTATTTTTACGGCCTTTCGTTTATTACCGGCATTCTGTTTTCGGTTATTATTTTTATTTCCCCTTATTATCCCGCGGTAGGAAAACTGTTTAACGTTAAGATAAGCAAAAGTCCTTTAAGGGATATGCTGGGATGGAAAAATATTGGCAAAGATGCAGATTTTATTTTAAATAAATACAAAAAAGACCGGCTTCTTATAGCCGCAAGAAGATTTCAAACTGCAAGCGAACTTGCATATTACGTTAAAGGAAGACCGCAGACGTACTCGTTTAACTATTTTATGAGAAACAATGAATATTCGCTTTGGAATAATTTTAAAAACAAAAAAGGACGGAATTTTCTTTACGTGATAGATACAAAATACGGAAAAAACTTAGAAAAAAGCTTATGCGAAAATTTTAAGAGTTGTTCTCTCGTTAAGAAAACCGTGATAAAAAATAAATTCGGCCAGAAAATCAGGACGGTAAAATTTTATATATTAAAAGATTTTCTTTACAAAGATAAATATATGTTTAAAAAATTCTCTTCTAAAGAATTTTAATTTAAAAAATTAAACTTAAAATTTAAAAACCTTTTTCGTTAAGAACTTTTAACGGTTCCGAAATCATATCGCTGAATTCCGCTTCTTTTTTTGAAAAACCGAACGCTAATGCCATTAACTGCGTCAGATAAACAATAGGGAGTTCGGAGTCCTTTCCAAATTTCTCGACTATCTTAGGCTGATTGACGTCTAATGCGCCGGCGCATTTAGGGCATATAAGAGCTATAACGTCGGCTCCGGCTTTTTTAGCCTTTGAAATCGTCTGAGAGCATAAGGTAAAGGATGTTTCCTCGTCCTGAACTACGTTTCTGCCGCCGCAGCACTGCACTTCATTGCCGTAAAAAACAGTTTCCGCACCTAATGCTTCTAAAAATTCATGCATGAAACGGGGTCTTTCTGAATTATCCATTTTAGGTTTTTTATCCGTAAAGGTGTACATAGAAGGTCTGGAATAAAGGCATCCATAATAAGGAGCTACTTTAAGTCCTTTAAGGGGTTTAACGACGTTCTTTTTTACTTCTTCTACGCCTTTTTCGTTATACAAAAACTCGAGAATGTGTCTTGCTTCGCCGTCCGGAATATATTCCTCGTTAAATTCGCCCGCTTCTTTAAATATTTCGTTAACGGCGGAAAGTTCGTTTTGGTTTTCCTTAACCCTCGCAATAGACCTGCTGAATTCGTGGTAGCATACCGAGCAAGCCATAACTAAATTTTTAGAGCCGAGCCTGTTTTTAGCAAGCATCATATTTCTAAGGGGCATATACATAGAAGCCGCCCCCTTTGATTTCATTTCGCCTATTCCGCAGCAGTTATAATCCGGAATTTCGACAAGTTCTATACCCATTTTTTTTGAAACTAATTTTGAACTATTATTGTAAGCTCTGTCTATAGTCAATAATGCGCAACCAGGATAATACGCAGCTTGATTTTCTTTTAATTTATCCATTTATCTAAACCCCCGCTTCGGTGTTTTCAATTGTATTTAGTTTACGTAAATAATTTTCCATAGCTTCTTCAGAACTGCTCCAGTTATGAGGCTTGCCCAGCCTTAATACGGAAAATGCCCTGCCGTCTTTAACCATTTTAAAAATAGCGTCTCTTTCTATCTTTCCGAGCAGTTCTTTCGTTCTGCCGGATTTTTGCATTGCGTATGTATGAAGCTTAGCGAGATCCAACCTTCCGTGACCTATTATCATGTCTTCGTATATTTTTTTTACTTCCTCGTCAAGTTTTAATTTGGTTTTAACCTCTTCCGGAAAATATTTTTTTATAACAAGTGCAAGAGCTTCCATCATTTCGGCGGGATTTACCTGCTTGGGACATCTCTGGGAACATTTATAGCATCCCACGCATCTCCAGGCAACGTCTATATATTTTTTCAGCTCTTTTAAGTTGCCCAACTGCATCATATAAATAAACGCTCTGGGATTAAACCTCCTGTATAAAGGCGTCACGGTACAGCTTGCCGTGCACATTCCGCACTGCCAGCACCTGTTTATCCTGGAACCTGCTACTGTTTTTTTAATTTCTTCAAAAAAACTTCTGTCGAATTCGGAATTAACGCGTGAAATAATGAAGGTATTCCAGCGGCCGGAAACATCTACGCCGTCGATAACCAGATTTTTTTCTTCTTTAATATTGTCGTCTTCAATAAGATGTCTTGCTACTATATGCTCGCCCTTTTCGGCAACCGGTCTGCCGCCGCCCGAATTTTCTTTATCATGTTTTTCTATAGCCATATTTTTCCTCCTATTTTATTGCCTGTTCCAACTTTTCGATACCGAGAAGTTTTTTCATTAAAGTAAATCCATCCGGAACGCCGACCGACAAAGACTTAGATTCGGCATAAACCATTTTATAAACATAGTCCGAATACATATAGCTTAGCAGAATATCCGCACCGTAAGGACGTTCCAAATTAAGCCCGTTTTTGCCTGACAGTTCGTAAAGATAATCGATTTCGTCTTTCATTTCTTTAATACTGAAAGGCATAATGTAAGGATTGCCGTCCCACGTTCTTTTCAAAAAATCTGCCATATAAGGCAGACATCCAGTTCCGTTATCCTGTCTGTAAACCCATGAAGTCCAAAAAACATTCTTATCCGGTTCGTAAAAATGCAAAAGCTCTAAAGCTATGTCTCTCTTAACTATAACGTCATCATAGGAAAACAATTCTAAAAAACGCCCTATTCTTATTTCGGCGGACTTTTTAAAATCTGATAGCGAGACAAACGAATTTTTTAAAGTTTCTTCGCTTACGCCGTTTAAAATTTTTTCCTTATGCCTTCTAATCGAAAAAATCATGGATAATATTTCATCCGCTTTTTCTTTTTTTAATTCACCGCCGGTTTTCGATGCGTTTAGTGCTTCGGATAAAAACTCCTTTATAATTTCCGTTTTAAATTTTAAAAGATAATTAAAAAGTTCTATTTTTTCATCCGGTAAATTTTCTCTTACTATCTCGAAAAATTTTTCTTCGTATCTTTTATCTATTTTGTTATTTTTTAGTATATAAGGCATTTTACCTGTTTTTTACGGCATAAGTATAAGCATTCATAGCGGCGGCGGCGCCTTCGGTAATAGAATCGGAAATAGCCTTAGGCCCGGTACACGCGCCTGCCAAAAAAACTCCGGGTTTATTAGATTTAAACGGAGAAAGCGTAACGTTTTCCGGCTTTAAAAAACCGTGTTCGTCAAGTTCGATGCCAAGCTTGCTCGATATTTCGGGAGACTGCGGTCCGCCTTCCATACCGGAAGCAAGAACTACCATATCGAAGGGAATTTCGAACGGCCCCCTTAAAAGAGTGTCTTCGCCTTTGCATACGACCGTATTGTCCGGTCCTGAAGTAATTTCCGCAATTCTGCCTTTAACTATCTGCACGTCATGTTCTTCCATAGCTTTCCAGTATAAATCCTCAAAAAAACCGTACGTCCTTATATCCATGTAAAATATATACGCTTCGCAGTCCGGAAAATGCTCTCTCATTTCAATAGCCTGTTTTACGGAAACCGTACAACAGACTCTGGAACAATACTGGTTTCCGACATGCCTGTCCCTTGAGCCTACGCATAGAATAAACGCTACTTTTTTGGGCGGCTTGCCGTTTGACGGCCTTACGAAATTATTTTCTCCCATCATTCTTTCGAGGTCTTTTATATCTATAACGTCGTCGAAAAGCTGATAAGAATACTTTGCGTCTCTTGCCGGGTCGAAATGCTCAAAACCCGTAGCAACGATAACGGAATCGAATGTTTTAGTTTCGCTTCCCGATGCAGACTTTATAACGGCGTCGAATTTTTTTCCGTTTTCTTTAAAATCCGAAACTTCGGAAGAATAATAAACTTTGATGTTACCGCCTGATTCGGCTCTTTTAATAAGCTCCCCAATTACGTTGTCTGCCGGCTGCATATCGGGAAATAAAAATTTATATTTGAATTTTTTAGGGTTGCCGCCGAGAAACGAATCTCTTTCAACCAAAGCTACATTAACTCCCAATTCGGAAAGCATAACTGCCGCGTTCAAACCTGCCGGACCCCCGCCTATCACTAAAATATTTTCAGACATAAAACATCCTCCATTAAATCGCCGTGTTAATTAATATTAATTAATCTTTTTATTTTTGTCATTCCTGCATATCTTTGCCTGCATCATTGTCAACGCACGCCGTTGACGCAGGTAAAGACGGCAGGAATCCAGTTTTAACTTTTCGGATACTCGTATAAATTAACGGTTTTGCCGCCCGCTTTAAGTTCTTCGAGATAGGCGTTGTATTCTTCTTCCGATTTTTTCCAGTCTATTCCTATTTTTTCGCATAAAGGTCTCCAATCGGTGGTATGCCATTGAAGCTGGACGATTTTAAAAACGTCCGCGCCGCACGCCAACGCCGCAAACATAACGTCCGCCATAACCGGAACCTGTTCCGTGTAGCCCATAGCTTTTCCTATCCACTGATTTTTATCCAAGGTAGTGGTGCATCCGGTATCCTGAGTAATACAGACGTCGGAATGGGCTTCCCTGACCATCGGCCTTATTTTTCTGTCCATTACGAAAGACCTCGACGCTTCCCTTTCCGTCAATATATGTCTGAAACCAAAACCGCAGCAGTCGTACCATGTAGAATAATCAGCCACCTGCGCTCCGAGAGCAAGCATTACTCCGGTAGAAACGGCGGTTCTTTTCCCCGCATATATATCTTTGTCGTAAATGCAGTCTTCCGGAATCATTTTATATGTATGGCAGGCGGGATGAACTGTCGCTATGATGCTGCTTAAGTCGTATTTTTTTAACTTTGCTATTTCAAACCGCATAACGTGTACCCATTCGCTGTAATGCACTATATATTCGGGGATGACTAATTCTCTTCCTATTTTATGCATAATTCTGCGCACTTCGTCGCGCAGTTCTTTATTTTCGACAAGCAAATTTCTCATCTCTTTATAGTCGCCGAAAGTAGTAGCACAGTGAAAAAGCGGAAATAAACCTAATTCGTATGCCCTGTGCCAGTTTCTTACGGCGACGGCGGCAAGCCCGACCGGATTAGATGTTCCAGAACCGTGGTAATTCCAAGCGGTGCATGACGTCTGGTTTCTTTCATCGACGTATTCCAAACCCATCTGGTTCATAAACCACAGCAAAGACACGGGATATCCGGGAATATTGCCGCACTGTCCGCATGATTTGTGATGCCATAATTTATTGGTAGGAATTTTTTTCTTCCATCCAAGCAGGGTTTCGGCTTCTATGGGTTTATTCTCTTCTTTTATATGTACTACCTTAACCTCTCCTTTTGCTTCAAGTTCGAGAAGCCGCTCATGTATATCTTCTAGTTTTCTTCCGGCGGTGTGGATATAATCCGATTTTACGTTTGCAAGACCGAGCCTGTTGCTGATTTCTATAGCCATATCTATGTCTCCTTATTTCTGGATTCCCGCCTGCGCGGGAATGACTAAACTTTAATTTAAATATTTACCTTATTTTATAATTCCCGTCTTTTCTTTATTATTCCCCCATGCTTATTTTGTCATTCCTGCGCAGGCGGGAATCCAGGCTATATAAATTAAGACTAATTATCGCTTCCCGTTAAGAACTCCTGACGTCGTCCACTATATCCTGGATTATTTCGTAAAGCGAAGGGTCGACGGATTCTATTATTTTAAAAACTCCGGCTTCGTCAAATATATCGTATAATTCTTTCATCGTTTCGGGAGCGACGTCCCATGCCAAATTGGTAACCTGAAGGGTCGGCATAGGAATAGCCTTTCTTTTTACGGCAAGATCCGTCGAAGCATATCCTATATGCGGCCCCCAGTCCGGAAAGAAATCCGGCTGTATCATGTCTGGAGAAAGCTGATTGCCGTATGCGGTAAGTTTTAAAAGCACGCGCGAATAAGGTTTTAAAACTTTTTTCGCCGATTCGAATCCTCTTCGTACGGCAATTTCCCTTAATATAGCTATTACGCCTCCGGGGCTGTTTAAAAACGGACAAATCATCGCGCATGTAAAACACTGAAAACAAGCCCATACATATTCGTCCATCATCGTCCAGATAAGCTCAGGGTCTTTTGACTTCATTTTTTGCAGAACTATACGCGGAGAAAAATCGAAAAATCTGTGGGGCGGGCATCCGCCGGTGCAGACGCCGCAGTTTAAACATCCTCTAACATACTCTTCATACCGGAAATCTTTTCTTGCTTCTTCGAAAATTTCTTTTTTTAATTCGGCGGGAACTATACTTACTCCATTTTCATCATATTCCATAAAGCTCTCCTGCTTTACCGTTTTCGTTTATATCTGCTAAAAATGCAATAATAATTATATTTAAAAAATACTCTTTAATATATTTATAATATCACGATAAATAAAAAAGTCAAATTTTATTATTTAAATTAAAGCGTATCCTCTATATTTTCTACGTTTTCCATAGCGTCATATTTAGCCCTGCCGTTTCCGCCGCCCATCATATCAAGTTCATACGAAGAAGCGGAAATAAGATCGTCATGAGCCGTTGGCACGGAGTGTAAAATCTGCAAATACTGCAAAATAGTAACGAAAAATAAACCGCCTATCATATTGCCGACAAGCGTTAACGGAACATATCTATAAAGCCAAGAAATATAAGAAATATGCGAACCGGTATTTATTGCAATTAAAATTTCTGACGACGCCACTACTATATGGCTGAAGGAGTTTAGATATATCATAAAACCGACGACCCATATAATAAAAATTCTTGCAAGCGTGCCGCTTGACGCTATTAAAAGCCATGTCATAAGAGTTATAAGCCAGCCGGCAAATACAGCGCTTAAAATCATTACGAAGGGCGTTCTGTTCATATAGCTGTTTGCAACGCCGTGTATATGATTAACGACGAAAGACGGAACAATCTGATTTAACGAGCCTGCTATTACGAGAGCAAAAATAAAAATACCGGCCATATTGCCGATAAGCGTAAGAGACCATAATTTTAAAAGCTCAAGGATTCTGCCTTTTTTTGCGATGACTGCGGTTACCGGAACTAAAAAATTTTCCGTAAAAAGCTCGCTTTTGCCTATCATTAAAAACATGAAACCAATAGGGAAAAAAAGCGCTCCGAGGATTTTTGCCACATTAGCGCCGACTAACGGAGCGGTCGCTCCGGCAACGTATGAAGAAGCGATTATGCCGAAAGTAACGTTCATGCCGGCTATAAGTCCCGACATAGACATTTCAAGCCAGCTTCTTTCAAGCCTTGACTGTCCGACTTCGACCGAAGCCTTAAAAATTTCCGAAGCTTCTTTCCCTCCCGGCTTTTCTATTCCTTTAATAGCGCCTATACGCGCTTTGGTGGTTTCTAAAATTTCGTTTATTCTTTTAGATAAGTATAAAGAATGGTGAATTTCCTCGGCAAGATTGTTTTCTATAAGCGCCCTTACGCCCGGATCGCCTATTACTTCTAATCCGGCAGTATAATCGTTAATTGCGTTTTCTTCAATTTTTAAATCGATTCTAAGCATATCGAGAGGAGCCGAAACCTGATGAGATGCCTCGCTCACGCCCTTCTGAGCTTCCCTGATAGAATTTAAAGTATTAGGCGTTCCGCCGAGTTCGGTTATTTTTTCCCTAATGTTTATGATGTGCCCGCTTTCTGTGGATGCAAAAGATTTTAACGCCTGAACTAAAATAGGGTCTTTGAGGGTTTTAGCCTGCTCGACGTAAAGGTCTCTGCCGGCTACTTCTGCGGCAAGATACTTTTGAAGCAAATCGATAGTATCCAGAACGGCTTTGGTATTTTTAGAATGTCCGGAACTTGAACCGCTTTCGCTTTCGTCGCTTTTTAAATATAAGTCCGTCATGATATTAATTATATATCAAATCTATTAATTTGACAACATGCAAGAACATATGCAAGAAGGTCATAAAACTAAACAAAAGCAAGGCAATAAGCAAGGCAATAATTGACTAAAAAGTCATTATG
>JAKAKF010000269.1 GCA_021813595.1 bacterium | reverse complement strand
TTTAAGTTTAACGTTCCCGAAGAAAATGAAGGCGGAACGAGCGAAACTTGCAACGAAAAATATAATTACTATTGCATCCCTATATATATAGGCGGTAAAGTCGGAATGGTTTTACAGCTTATATTCGACAACGACGTGGCGGATTTCGTCCACTGGATGATACCGTATGTTAAAGGTTATCTTGCCGAAGCGTCTCCCGTCATAGAATCCAGAAAATTAATGGAGCTCTTAAAAGAGCAGTCGATAGTGGACCAGCTTACCGGTTTATACAACAGGAGGTATTTAGACGACTCTTCCGAAAATATCGTTGCCGGTATAAAACGCCGCGGCACCAATTTGGGAATTTTAATGTTGGACGTTGACCACTTTAAGGAGGTAAACGATAAATACGGCCACGACAACGGAGACGTAGTCCTCAGGAATGTTTCAAAGCAGATAAGAAAAAGCATAAGAAGTTCGGATATTGCCGTTAGATTCGGCGGCGAGGAATTCCTTGCCCTTTTGATCGACATAAAAGAAGGGGAAGGCGTTGCTATCGCCGAAAAAATCAGGAAAGCCGTCGAATCGTCGCCTTTAGAGATACCGGGCGGGGTAGTCCTTAAAAAGACCATAAGCATAGGGGTCTGCGAATATCCTTCGGATTCCGACAAGTTTTGGCAGGCGGTTAAATATTCCGACGTTGCCCTTTACGAAGCAAAAGAGAACGGCAGAAATAAAGTCGTAAGGTTTACTAAAGATATGTGGAAGGAAGAAGAATATTAATTTGTTTTCTTTAAATCTATTTTGTATTCGTTTATTTTTTTTCGCAGAGTATTCCTGTTTATTCCTAGAAGTTTGGAAACTTTCAGCTGGTTAAAATTATATAGATTCAGGATTTCTTCTATAATGATTTTTTCGGTCAGGCCCATTATGGATTTATAAACGTCGTTAATTTCGGTATCTTTGACCTTTTCGGCGTAATTTTTTATCTTATGTCTTATAATGTCTTCAAATGAATTAATTTCCGTTTTTTTATATTTTAAGCTTTTATCATCGATAATTAAATTATTCTCGTCGTTGCTCAATATTTCTATGAAATCCTCGGAATTCAATATAGACGAAGGCGACATAACCATGCATCTTCTTATGGCGTTTTCTAATTCCCTGATATTTCCAGGAAAATTATACGACTGAAGAAATGAAAGGGCGTCGGCGCTTAACCGTTTTTCGGGGATGTTAAGCTCTTCAGAAAACTTTTTTATAAAAAAGTCGGCTAAAATAGGTATATCCGATTTTCGTTCTCTTAAAGGCGGCAGTGTAATTTCTATAACATTCAGTCGGTAGTATAAATCTTCCCTGAATTTTGCGTTCTTAATCATCGACTTAAGATTTTTATTCGTAGCGGCAATAATTCTGACGTCGATTTTGGCCGGTTTATTGGAGCCTACCGGTTCAACCTCTTTTTCCTGTATAACGCGCAAAAGTTTAGCCTGAAGATTTAAAGGCATATCTCCGATTTCGTCTAAAAAGATTGTTCCTCCGTTCGCGCTAATGAATTTCCCTTCTTTTTTTTCGTTCGCGCCGGTATATGAACCTTTCTCGTGTCCGAATAGTTCCGATTCGAGCAGTTCAGAAGGAACGGAGGGAGTATTGACTACAATAAACGGCTTATCGCTCCTTACGCTGTTTAAATGGATAGCTCTCGCTACAAGTTCTTTGCCTGTGCCGGATTCTCCCAGAATTAATACGGTGATGTTGTTATGCGACAATTTGCCTATTGTTTTAAAAACTTCCTGCATAGTTTTAGATTTGCCTACCAGCAGTGTATCAAGAAAATCTTCAGATTTTTCTAATTTTTTATTTGCTAAATTTTCGTTCTTTTTTATTTTTTCAATTATGCCCAGAATCTCTTCCAATTCAAAAGGTTTCGTTATATAATCGTATGCGCCCTGTTTCATAGCGTCTATCGCGTTTACCATAGTATTCTGGGCGGTCATAATTATAACGTTAGGCTTGGTGTCCAATTTTCTTGTATAAGCCAATACTTCCATGCCGTTAATTTTTGGAATCCGTATATCCAAAAATATCGCAAAATATTCATTCTTTTTGATATGCGACAGCGCTTCTTCTCCGTCGGAAGCGGTATCGATAATAAATTCGTCCTCCAGAAGTTTTTTTAAAACATAAACCAAGCTTTGTTCGTCATCGACGATTAAGATTTTTTGTTTTTTCATAATTTATTATTAAATCAGGTATGTATCCAGCAGTTCGTCCTTATGCACCTTAGAGACGCTTTCGGGGACGTATACGATAGAATTCATATAACCGAGAGAGCTGATCATTGCAGGTCCCGTTTTTTTATAGATTTCCGAATATACTATGCCGTCTTTATAAAAAGTACGCGCAGGTATAAATTCACTTCTTTTGTTGTTTTTAATATATTCGAATGAAGATTTTGATTTAATTATATGCATACGGCTGTTTATTTTAATATGCTTGTTTATAAACGGCTTTACGAATATGGCTAAACATGTATAAAAT
>JAKAKF010000221.1 GCA_021813595.1 bacterium | reverse complement strand
CCGCAGGCAACTATTCCGGCGGCGCCGTTTTCTATCTGAAATTCTATTAATTTGCGAAGCGCTTTTTCGTCTATTCCGCCGTTTTTAAAAGGCGTAACTATTGCGGTAAACACTCCTTTAAACATATTAACTCCTTTTCTATTTTAAACCCTCAGTCATAGTTTATTTGTTCGGAGATTGCTTCGCTGCGCTCGCAATGACAAAATCCAAAGTCGTCTGTCATTGCGAGCGCAGCGAAGCAATCCGGCTTTTCCATTTTGCGATAGTGCCCCAATTGAATTCCGGCTTTTCCATTTTCTGATAGCGCCCGAATTGAATTCCGGCACTATGATATATTATAATCCGGTATAGTTTCTTTTGCTATTAAATCGTCATAGGTTTCGCGCTTTCTTATAATATAAAATTTATCTTTATCGACAAGCACCTCTGCGACTCTCGGCCTCGAGTTATAATTCGACGACATCGAAAAACCGTAGGCGCCGGCGCTGAATACCGCAAGCAAATCGCCTTCCTGAACGGAATTCATAACCCTGTCTTTGCCCAAAAAATCCGCCGATTCGCATATAGGGCCGACGACGTCGGCTTTCGCGCGCGGACCGTCTCTTTTAATTACGGGAACGATTTCGTGATAGGCTTCGTATAAAGCCGGTCTTATTAAATCGTTCATGCCGCCGTCCACTATGATAAAATTTTTACTGCCGGTATCTTTGTTGTAGATTACTTTTGTAATAAATATTCCGGCGTTTCCGACAATAAGCCTTCCGGGTTCAAAAATTATCATCCCTTCATAGCCCTTTAATATTTTCTTTATAGAATTCATATAGGTCGAGGGGTGAGGCGGCATTTCATTTTCATACGTAATGCCGAGCCCGCCTCCTAAATCTAAATATTTTATATTGAATCCTTTAGATATAATTTTATCTAAAAGTTCTTTTATTATTTCTACCGCATCGTTAAACGGCGTTATTTCTGTTAACTGAGAGCCTATATGGCAGTCAAGCCCTACAACGTCTATGTTAGGCAGTTCCCCCGCGGTTTCGTAAGCCGAAAGGGCATGTTTTATATTTATTCCGAATTTGTTTTTCTTAAGCCCGGTAGAAATATAAGGATGCGTTTTAGGGTCAACGTTGGGATTTATCCTGAAAGATATTCTTGCCTTCGCGTTAAGCCTGCCCGCGACTTTATCTATGAGAAAAACTTCCGGCAGGGATTCTACGTTAAACATAAGAATATCGGATTTAAGGGCAAATTCTATTTCGCTTTCGGTTTTTCCTACGCCGGAATAAACGACTTTATGGGCATCTACGCCCGCTTTTAGCGCCCTGAAGAGCTCTCCGCCGGAAACTATGTCCGCTCCCCATCCCATTTTAAATAAAAAATTAAGCACGGCTATATTGGAATTAGCCTTTACGCTGTAACAGATTAAAGAATTTAAGACCTTTGAGCTTTCGTTAAAAACGTTAAAATGCCTCCTAAGAGTCGCAAGCGAATACAGGTAAAAAGGCGTGCCGGCTTCGGACGCAATTTGTTCAACGGGAACGTCTTCGCAATAAAGCTCGTTTTCTTTGAAAATAAAGTCGTTCATAGCTATAATTTCCTTTCTATTATATAATTTGCTATATCTATTAAACTCGTTTTATATTCGGAATCCGGAAATATGCCTAAATTTTCCTTTGCTTTCTCTACGGCGTCTTTTGCCTTTGAAATGGTGTAGTTTATGGACCCGTAGCTTTTAACCAGCCCTAAAACCGTCTTAAGGTCTTTAACCGCAAGTTTTTTCTTATAAATTATTTTGGAAATAGTATCTTTCTCTTTTTCATCCGCCCTTTCCAATGCGTGTATAAGCGGAAGGGTAAGTTTGCCTTCTTTCAAATCGTTGCCTATAAACTTGCCGAATTCCTCGTCCGAGATATAATCTAAGGCATCGTCCATAAGCTGAAAAGCAATCCCTATATTTAAACCGTAGTCGTAAAGATTTTTTATGCAGTTACCGTCGCTGCCGGCTATTATGGCTCCAGCCTGCGAAGCGCAGGCAAAAAGAACCGCCGTTTTCTTTATGATTATATCGAGATAGTCTTCTTCGGTAGTCTTTACGTCCGCCGTTTTTACAAGCTCTTTAACTTCCCCCTCAGCCATAAGCGTCACGGCATCGGAATATGCCTTTATAATTTCGGAATCGTCGAGAGCAGATAAAATTTTGAAGGACTTTGCGAATAAATAGTCTCCTACGAGGACGGAGGCTTCGTTTCCGAAAACTACATTTGCCGACGATTTGCCTCTTCTTAACGGAGCGCTATCGACCACATCGTCGTGCAGAAGGGTCGCGGTATGGATAAATTCTATAACGGCGGCTAACGGGATATGGCTGCCGCCTTTATATCCGCAAATCTTTGAGGATACTATCAAAAGTATAGGGCGTATCCTCTTTCCGCCGCTTGAAATAACATATTTGGCGACTTTATGGATTAACGGGGTTTCCGTTATAAGGTGGGTTTCAAACTGCTCTTCCACTCTTTTAAG
>JAKAKF010000078.1 GCA_021813595.1 bacterium | reverse complement strand
TTAAGCGCAGATGAATTTCTTTTGCTCCGGCAAGTTTAAGCATATCGACTATTTTTTTAGACGTCGTCCCCCTTACTACGGAGTCGTCAACCACTACGACTTTTTTGCCCCTTATAACGTCGGGAACGGGGTTTAATTTTACCTTGACGCCGAAATGCCTTATAGATTTTTTAGGCTCTATGAAAGTTCTGCCCACATAGTGGTTTCTGGTAAAACCCATTTCGAAATCTATTCCGGAACCTTTTGAGAACCCTAAAGCGGCAGGCACTCCGGAATCGGGAACGGGTATTACGATATCCGCTTCGGGGGTAGATTCTTTTGCAAGCTCCCTGCCCATCCTCAGCCGCAGGCTGTAGATGGATTTGCCGTTAAAAATACTGTCCGGTCTTGAAAAATATATAAGTTCGAATACGCAGTTGGAGTTTTTTTCCAATCTGAAAGGAAAAAAGCTTTTTACTCCTTCGCCGTTTACCAATACTACTTCGCCGGGTTTGACGTCCCTGATATATTCGGCGTTTATAAGGTCGAGTGCGCAGGTTTCGGATGCAAAAACTAAAGAGCCGTTAAGCCTTCCCATAACGAGCGGTCTGAAGCCGAAAGGGTCTCTTGCGGCAATCATCTCTTTTTCAGAAAGAAAAAGGAAAGAATATGCGCCTTTAAGCCTTTTTAAAGAATTTATCGTCCTGTCTATAAGAAGGTCTTCCGCCGATGAAGCTATCAGGTGTATTACGACCTCCGTATCGGAGGTGGAGGAAAATATAGAGCCGTTTTCTTCGAGTTCGTCTTTTATAATGCGGGCGTTCGTAATGTTTCCGTTATGGGCTACCGCGATAGAGCCGTAATAGTAATCTGCGACGAGCGGCTGTGCGTTTTTCAGAAGCGTTTCTCCAGCCGTAGAATATCTGACGTGTCCTATCGCGTTTTTTCCTTTAAGCTGGGAAAGGGTGTTTTCTTTGAATACGTCGTTTACGAGACCGAGACTTTTATGAAAATAAAGATTATTGGCGTCGGAGGACGCTATACCGCAGGATTCCTGCCCCCTGTGCTGAAGTGCGTAAAGCCCAAGATAAGTTATTTTAGCAGCCTCTTCGTTATTATATATTCCGAATACGCCGCATTCGTCTTTTATCTCTTCCATTTTAAAAAACCGCCGCCCTTTATTTTTTAAATTTTAAACCGACTGCCCGAACTCTATTTCACTACTCACCGGCATGTCATTCCCGCGAAAGCGGGAATCCAGAATCGATTATAGAATATAAATTGTAATTAAACCGCCGAATAGTACCCTTCTTTAATTTTACCACTTTTTAAGTTTATTATCCCGTTAATTTTCATTGCGCCTTTTTCTACGACGCCGATTTTTTCCGATTTTATGCCGTATTTCTTAAGGATTGCGGCCGTTTCGGACTTCCGCCGTCCGTCCGGTTTTTGAACCATGGTTATTATAAAAGCCTGTTCGAATTCGGAGAATAAAAATTCGTCGATTCTGAGCCCGAGCGCCTTAATATCGCAATTTACGTTAAATCCGAGGATTTTTTCCGGATTCGTTACTGCGCTTTCCGCCAGGGCGGTAAAAATCCCGCCTTCGCTTATGTCGGCGGCGCTTTTCAAAAATCCTTTATTTATCAATGACCTTAAACAGTTCTGGAGGCGGACTTCATAGTCTAAGTCCAGTCCCGCAGGTTTTTGCCGGAAATCTCCGTATGCAAGCTCCATATATAAACTGCCGCCGAGACTGCCTTTAAGCGAACCGAGCAGATAAATTTCGTCGCCTTCGTCTTTAAAGAAAGGCGTTACCGCACTGCCGGCGTCGTCAATAAATCCAAGCATGCCTATTACCGGAGTCGGATAAATCTTGGAAACGTATGTTTTGTCCCCGTCTTTTTTTGCGGTTTCGTTGTAAAAACTGACGTTCCCGCTTATAACCGGAGTATTTAATTTAACGGCCGCCGATTTTATGCCTTCCACCGCATATGCAAACTGCCACATAACTTCGGGGTCTTCGGGGCTCGCAAAATTAAGGCAGTCCGTAATCGCGGCGGGGTAGCCTCCGCACGCGGTTATATTGCGGGCGCATTCCGTTACGGCAAGCGCTCCTCCGGTAAAAGGGTCAAGATACGTATATCTGGAATTTCCGCCTGCGTTAAGCAGGAAGCCTTTGCAGCTGTTAACGTTAGCCCTTAAGACCGCCGCCGAAAAACCCGGCGGAACTATGGTAGCCGTCCCTATGGAATAATCGTATTGGGTAAAGACCGCCCTTTTAGACGCTATATTGGGGTGGGTTATAATTTTAACGGCAAGAGCGTTAAGATTTTCGGGTATTTTATAATTATTTATTTTTACGGACTTTATTTTATTCAAATATTGCGGTTTTTTTAACGGTCTTTTATATTCGGGTCCGTTAACGATAACATCTACGTCCAACGTTTTATAAATTTTCGACTTATAATAAAATTTAATAACTTTTTCTTTTATTACTTCTCCCGCCTTAACGCAGTTCAACCCCCATTTGTCGAAAACGGCTT
>JAKAKF010000092.1 GCA_021813595.1 bacterium | reverse complement strand
GGGCATGGGAATCTGAATTCCATATGATGGTCAAATTGCCCACCGGTTTGAACTTTAAAAGATTAACGGGATTGACCGCCGCCGCTCCCGCAAGGACGGCGGCGGTTTTTATAAAACTTCTTCTGGATAATTTGCCTGTCATATGGAATAATAACTTCTTTTATAAAATTTTTTTAATGCAATAATTGAGTTGTATAAATAGTAATTAATTTGGCAATTACCGCATTACGGCTTAATATAAGAATAACCCATCATTTCGTAATGAATAATAGCGTAAAAACCGTCCGGCGTGATATGGACAAACGAGAAAATATCATTCGGTTTAATGCCTAATTTAATCATCGCCACATGACATATATCAAATCTTACATTATGCTTATATAGTTTTTCTATTAGCGGTTCCAATTTATTATTTTTTTTAAGAAACATTTTGTCTGCCGGACCGTAAGCCACAAAAACAACTTTGTATCTTTTAGGATTATAATGCATTTCCCATATTATATCGTTCATATTTCCGAGAGCTATTTTCCATTTTTTCGGATTAGGTGACGAAACCTGAAAAACAACCTTAACGACCTTATTATTAAAAAATCCGTGATATGATGTTTTGGTCAGGAGAGGCTTTTTTATTTTAATTTTCTTTTTTAAAGCCGTTTTAGGTTTTAAAGGCTTGGTAACTGCCGGAGCAGGAACTGTTTTTGCCTGTTTTTTTGCGCAACCTGTCAAAAACAATGAACCGCCGACCGCAATGACTATTAAAATAATCCACAGTTTCATAAGTTTTTTCATTCAACACCCCAGTTTTTTATTGTTAAATTTAAAACTTTTTTATTAAGGTTTGATATATGCATATCCCTGCATTTCTTTCTTAATTATATATGCCACGGCACCTGGATACACTACGTTTACAAAAGGAAACAACTGTTTCTCGCGAACATGCATTGCATGCATAGTCATGTGGCATGCTACAAGATTAACTCCATAAGCGTTTAAACCCTGAAGCAGAGGGTAGAATTTTTTATCGTCCTTTTTTATATAAACTCTAAGTCCCGGACCGTACGCTACAACGTCAACTTTATAGTTAATTGCGTTAGCGCTCATAACCTGAACAACCTTGGCGGCATTGCCGAGCACAAGTTTCCATCGTGCAGGGCTATCCTGCGTTATCTGAAACACAACCTTTATTGTCTTATTTTTAAAATAAGGAAGCGCTTGAATCTTTTTATATGCGTAGGCTTTGCCGCTAAAAAATATTAAAAGCAAAGCCAAAATCATAAAAACCGCTTTTAATTTCAATTGTTTTTTAAATAAATTTGTCTTCATTTTATGTTCTTTTCTCCATTTTTTATTTTTTAATTAAATATTAATGCGCCGATAATTATTTTCCGACTTTTATTTTATATCCCTTAGACAAAGAATAAACATATAAGTCTAAATACTTCCAAGTCTTAGAGCCTATTTTCTTTTTAAAGCCGTCTTCGCCGGTATATATGCAGTGGTTAAACTGGTCCTGCATAGTAATGATATTGCCCCATTTTTTATAGGTAGGATAAAAGCCGGCATGTCCTATAACGGGTTTGGTCGGTTTTCCGCCCAAAATACCTGCGCCTCCGCCTGGATGACAGCTGTCGCAACTTTTGCCCGATGCGCCGAGCGGGGTATCATAATAATGTTTTCCAAGCGTTAAAGCCTGTTGAACTGTTTTTGGATGTCTGTCGGCATTTGTAAAAACCGGACTCGGCTCTGCGTTGTAACCTTTAATTTTATATCCGTTGCTTAAAGACGTTACGTAAAGGGTAATATCATTTAGCTTCTGTCCGCTGAGCGGTTTTCCTTTTAACGCATGGACGATACACATATTTAATCTTTCCCCAAGAGTAATGACCTGATGGGTTTTAGGATTGAATCTTGGAAACGTTGCCGCAACGCCCGCCAGACTCCTTACCACCTTTCCAGCCATGGGTATATATGTCCCGACGCTGTCAACATGACATTTAGCGCAGGAGAAACCGTCGGTGCCAAGTTTAGCATTATAAAACTCCGATTTGCCAAACTTCAATCCCGCCTCTATTTTTTCCTTTGCAATCATTTTCTTGCTTAATTTTAATTTTCCCGATGCAAACGCAAAAGGTTTGAAATAGTAAACCGCCGAAATAATCAATAAAGCAATAAAAGTTATTAAAATTGCTTTTTTCATAAAATCATACCTCCCTAAGTTATCTATTATGTTTAAGGCTTATTAATAAGTATTAATAGCCGCATAGCCGCCGTTCCGTTTATACCTTTTAAGGCTTAAGAAATGCGTATCCCTGCATTTCTTTTCTTGCAATTTCAACTACGCCTGCAGGCACGACTTTTACGAAAGGAAACAATGCTTCCTTTGTAACGTGCGCTTTCATCATAGTATTATGGCATGCTCTTAACTTTAACCCATATGAAACTAAACTTTGAAGAACGGCTTCATTTTTTTTATCGAATTTTTTCATCAGCATCCTCAAACCGGGACCGAATACTACAAGCTCGATTTTATATTTAAAGGAATTATCGCCGAATGCCGCCATTACATTTTTAATGTTTGCTATCGCAAGCCCCCACCTTGCAGGTTTTGCGTAATCTACTTCAATTATCATTTTTAATACTTTATGCTTAAAAAACTTCGGCAGAGGCAAACCGTGGGTATTATAGTACGGCGCATAGGAACTGTAAGACGACGGACCGTACTTTAAAGCATAAGATGTATTATTCATCGAGAATAATAAGATTGAAACTGCGGTAATCATTAACAGCCTTAAAAATAAACTTGATTTTTCCATTTTTTTAATCTCCTTAATTTAGTTATAAGTTACAGCCTACAGCCATAGGCATACGCTTATTCGCTTCTTATAATCATTACGCATATTTTATTCGCTCGATTATCTTTTTTGCTTTATATCAACCTGCCGTTCTTGAATGCCTATATTCGACATTTTCGGTATTAATCGATCGAATTATTTTATGTCTCCTAACGTATTCCGCAATAACGTCGTATGCCTTTTCTTTTTGCAAGCCGTCTTTCGGCATATTGGCCATTTTTTGCATCTTCGCGCCAGACGTAATAAGCCAGTAATCTTTATTCGGCTCTATCGGCTTTCCGTTGATCTCAAAACTTTTTATTCTCTTTGCGCCTTTTTGATTTATAAGTATATGCAATTTTGAATTTGATATCCTGGTAGCGTCTCCGCCCATCTGTAAATAAGGATCCGCCGTAAAAACATCGCTTAAATTGCTGGACGTAGTCTGGATAATTTTTTTACCGCTCAGCTTAACCTTATAAACTTCGGGATAGGTCGTGCCGTATTCCCCGTAAACATGCTCCATAGTTATTTTTTCGCCGGGCAGAATAGTCTCGCCCCAGCGCCAGCCTGGAGTAAACACCAATGGGGTATCGTATTTTTCGATAAAAGCCTGCTCTACCACGTTATCTACCGTACTGATAAACGTCGCCCTTCTGTACAACAAGTCTTCGGCGGTTCCTAGTTCTTCGTTTAACTTATCGGCATAAGGGGCATATTCTTTATCGATTAATCCGCTTATTTCGGGGTCAGGCTTAATCCAGTTAGTAACTATCGGGATTAATTTATGGTCGTAATCGACTATTCTTTTATTTCTGACGTTTAAATCTATCCTGCCTACAAACTTTCCGTGGGTACCTGCCTGAACTATTATGGTATTGTTTATAATCTGAGGGGCGGGAAGTATGTCGTGGGTATGTCCGCCTACTATAATGTCTATTCCGTTGATAAGGGATGCAAATTTTCTATCGACCTCAAGCCCGTTATGGGAAAGAACTACGACTAAATCGACTTTTTCTTCGTTCTTCAGTTTATTAACCATCTTTTGGGCATGACTCGTGTTAATGCCGAAGTTCCAGCCATGTGTTAAACCTGAAGGCTGTGCTATCGGAACATACGGGAACGCCTGTCCTATTATTCCTACCCTTAATCCGTTGACTTCTTTTATTATATAGGGTTTAAAAACTCTGCTTCCCCATATGTCAAAAACATTTTGAGCTATAAATGGAAATTTTAACGATTTTATATTTGAAAGCAACTTTTGCTTGCCGTAAGAAAACTCCCAATGCCCCGTCATAGCATCGTATCCCATGGCATTCTGGACGTTTACTACCGCCATGCCTTTAGTGAGCAATGCGATGCCGGTACCCTGCCATGAATCGCCGGTATCGAGCATTATTGTTTTGCCGTATCTTTCTTCTTTTATTTTGTTGAATACGGTTGCCATATGAGCGTAACCGCCCATCGGACCGTATTCTTTATTTAATTTTAAAAAATCTACGTATGAACAGAAATATCCCATTGCGGACTTGGGTTTTATATCGTAGTACAGGTTGAAAGAATCCCCTACGAGATGACCGGGTCTTCCGTTCATAAAACGAGGACCTATGTTAACCGAAGGCTCCATGTAAAGAGTAGGCTTTAAATGGGCATGGGAATCTGAATTCCATATGATGGTCAAATTGCCCACCGGTTTGAACTTTAAAAGATTAACGGGATTGACCGCCGCCGCTCCCGCAAGGACGGCGGCGGTTTTTATAAAACTTCTTCTGGAAACGTTTTTTAAATCCATTTAATTATAGCCCCCTTTTTTGCAAATAAATTTAAATTATTTAATTTTTGCCAATATCGGTTAAAATCCAGTCTTTACGGAATCCATTATGCTTATTATCTGCTTAGTAACTTTTATAACCGTTTTCTTCTGCTCCGGCGTGTTTTTATAAAATTTAGAAAAATAAGTAGGGAGAAAAGATATCATGACGGTATATTTTCCGTCTTTGTATATGGCTATTCTGCACGGCATAAATGCCGAATAATTCATGTTGTTTTTTAAAAGGTCGTAGCCGTCTTGGAGGTTGCAAAAATCTATCACCTTTAGATGCGGTATTTTCTTGCCTATACCTTTTATTCCAGTCGATATGGGAGCGACGGCAAGTATGCTGAAATTAGCGTCTTCTATCCCCTGTTTAAGGTCGAAAAGCGCGTTTTTAAATCTTTTTTTTACTTTCAAAATATAAAAAGGTCCTTTTGGAATATTTACTCCATAAGAGTTTCCGGCAAAAACAACGGTTCCGCAAAAAATGGATATTAAAATCATTACGGTTAAAAATGCAGGAAACACGGCAATATTTTTTTTATTAATCATTAATTATTAAGCCCCCTTCATAATGCTTTGTTTTTAATTTTTTTATTCATACTACGTTTATAGTCACCTTTTTTTTGTAAATATTATGATGGGTATCGTACATAATAAATTCTAAAGGCGCTTTTTTATCGGCTTTTAAATAAAACGCCAAAAAAGGATTTGCCGAGACCGCAATTCCGTAATCGCAACTGGTTACTAATTTTTTATCGTAATAAATATCTACTTTATTAATAATCCACATAGGTATTATCTTTCCTGTTTTTGGATTTTTAACGAGACCGGTATCCATTGGATGTTTTGTTATGGACATTACTTTAAATATTTCGCCTTTTTTAACCTTCCTAGGTACTCTTACCATAATGCTTCCTATTTTCATTTTATACGCTCCTCTTAATTATTTAGTTATGATTTATCGTTTATACTTTTAAATAATTCTAATATCAGCAGCCGCCTACCGTGACTTTTATGTATTTTTTGCCTCCAAACATTTTCCCGTCCGAAAACTCGGTAACAACCTGAACGTAAGAATCCTGCTGAATTTTAATTCTAGTAGATATGTAAGCCTTTCCGTTTTCCGGAGTCAAATTAAACGTTGCTACTTTTGATACAGGATTGTTAAAATCGTAAACATGAAATGCCTTAATATAATTTCCCTTTTTCATAGGATGTTTAGAATCGATAGTCAAAGGAACCAGTCCTCCATTCTGGGCTATAAGAGGCAAATTAATCTTCGGCAGCAACATTTTTTTGTACTCTGAGGAATTTTCGGCTAGCCATATAACCTCTTTGCCATCTATCTCTTTTACGTCGGACTTAATAATTGGAGCAACGGAAGCTTTCTTTTTAGCCGCCGCAAAAACATTCTCCGCATCTAAAACGCCGGCCGCCGGACCAGCAAGAATCAATGCGGCGGCTGCGGCCGTTTTTTTCATAAAATCCCTTCTCGATACGTTGTTACCCATCTTTAGAACCTCCTTAAAAAATAGTTAAAGTTAATAATTATTAAATAATGAAATTAAACTGCATCATCTGTTATTATTTATTATAATTCTGCGAAAATTTTCTCAAACTTTCAATTTTATATCTACCCGAAGCGATCCATCTCGACACCAGCATAAAATCGCTCTTTTTCCAGTAACCCGGAAGCAGAAATATTTTCTTATAGTAAGGGGTATAAAAAATCTCCGTCGGAACTCCGGTAATGTTAAGTTTAGCGGCCAATTGTTTTTCCGTTAAATAAACGCCGTTAAAATATAAAATCTTTTTATTGCCGTAAATATCTATTAGTACGGGATGAAAATGTTTATTGACATAATTTATGACGCTTTTGCGGCTAAATACATGTTTGTCCATTCTGATGCAGTATGCGCAGGTAGGGAAATAAAAGTGCAGTAAAAAAACTTTCTTATGCAGTTTATTATTTTTTATCGCGGCGGTAAGACTTTCCCATTTTATCGTTTCCGAATTGCTTTGACCGCCTGCATATGCATTAACGGGCGATAAAAGAGTCGATACCGATGAGGATAACAACAATATTGCGGACAACAACAAAAATACCGAATAACGCCGCCATAAATATAAAAATTCTTTTTTCATTTTTTTTCCTGTTGTTAAATTATTTACATATGCATATATTCTAATGTTAAAATATAATAATATATTAATTTACAAAATTATAATATAAATAATTATAATACATATCTTATAATTGTCAATATTTGCTTATTTTTTTTCATTCATTTAAAATTTACCTATAATATATTGCGAAATAGCTTCAAAATTGCCTGTAATCGTTAGTATCCCCATCAGTATCAAAAAAATTCCGGAAATTATGGAAAATAAATTAAGATGGGATTTAATTTTTTTAAAAAAAGCAATAAAATACGTAATGAATATACCGGTTAAAATAAACGGTATTCCCAGACCTATGCTGAATACGGACAAAAGTTCGGCTGATTTTGCAAGGGAAGCGCCCATAGACGTATAAAGAAGAATGGATGCAAGGATAGGTCCTATGCACGGCGTCCAGCCTACGGCAAACGCAATCCCAAGAAAAATAGAGCCGAATATTATACCTCCTTTTCTCTTCCATGGGAGAAAGTTTACTTCCCTGTTTAAAAAACCTATTTTAAAAAGTCCCAGACAGTACAATCCGAAAATAATTATTACTATACCGCCTATTATTCTAATTAATCCCGTATGAGTTTTTAGAAGATTACCGAAAATTGTTTCCGATCCCATTCCTAATGCGACGAATATAATAGAAAAACCTATTACGAAAGAAATAGACGCTATAAAAACTTTCAGAATTACTTTATAGTCCTTTTTTTCCGAAATTAACCCTTCCATGCCGACTCCGCTGATAAACGATATATAGCCCGGTATAAGAGGGATAACGCAAGGAGAAAAAAAAGCAAGTATGCCTCCGAAAAAAGCGACGGCTAAGGTAATATTTAAATCTAATCCCATTTGATTCACCTCTTATATTTATATTTGTTATTGAATAAACTTAACTTGTATTTTGATTATGATTATGCAAAAATAATGCCATATTTAAAAACGCCTTAAAACATCTATTTTTTGAATAGCAATTTTATATTTGTCCATTTTTGGACAAATATATTAATATTAACTGTACCGAAATGGACAAAAAATTAAAAAATTGCTGAGTTTATTAGATTAATTTATCGAAAAAATAAATTTCTTTACATTTTATATGTTTCTGTGATATTTTTTTATTATTGCCAATATAAAATTTATAAAAAAAGGGGAATTAAACTATGCTTTCGTCTTTTAAAAACAGGCTGTATTTTGCCGCAATAATATTATTTATCGCTTTTTTATTATTAAGTTTTTTTGTCTACGGCTTCGTCAGCGGCTTTAAAAACAGGTCTTATACCCAGCTTGTCCTAGGAAGCACCATGGTTTCTTTAATGCGTGTAAACAGAAATATCACAAGCCTTATTTATTTGACTAAATTAAGGAAATCGGAAATCGCGTTAAATAAATTCAGAAAACGCAAGTTCGATATTTCGAGAATAGATTCCGTCATTAAAACTTTAAAATTAAAAATAGGCAGGGCAAGAAAAGAACAAATCCTTTCTATTAACGGATTTTATTCCGGTTTTTCGCATGAAAAGTTTAAAACCCTTTACGGAATCAAGAAGGTTTTTTTAAAAAGGCCTTCGGTATTTAAAACTTCCGCAATGCAGCTAAAGGTCAGAAAACTTAAAAAATTTATGAAAAACTACAGGCCTCATGTAGTTAAATTATTAAAAAATCCATATAAAATCGGTCCGCAAAGCAATATTTCATATTTTAAAAACGGTTCCAATAAAATTATTTCATATTTAGACTATTTCAGGCATAATATTTCAGACAGCATGGCAAAAAAAATGACTAAATTGTTAAATATGTTTATAATGGCTCCTTTTTTAATATTGATAATTCTTTTACTTACCGTTCTTTATTTTAAAAAATATTTGGTTGACGAAATACAAACGGTGGTAAAGTTTATTAAAAAAGTGTCCGGCGGCGACCTTACTTCTAAAATCAACCTTAAAGCCAATCCTAAAAGCGAAACCGGAATGCTGGTCGGCAGCATAAATTCGCTGATCGATTCCCTTCTTAAAAACGTCGGGTCTATCTCTTCGGCGGCAAAATCAATTTCGACTTCGGGAGTAAAATTTAACGGTTTGTCGAAGGAGCTTAAAAAAAACATGGACAATATGAAACAGGACAATACGTCCATAATAGAATCGATTAAACAAATAACGCAGGCTATTCTTGAAGTCGCAAAAAACTCGGCTAACGGCGCACGGGAAGCGGATAAAACCCAAAAGGCTACCCAGGACGGATATTCAGCCGTAAAAGAGGTCATTTCCAATATAAACTCCATAGAAAACGCGGTGGATAAAGTAGGAGAAGTAATGGGAGAACTGGAACAATCTTCCCAAAGAATAGGCGAAATTATTTCGGTAATAGACGATATTGCCGACCAGACTAATCTTCTGGCTTTGAACGCCGCAATAGAAGCCGCCCGCGCAGGAGAACAAGGAAGAGGTTTTGCGGTAGTAGCCGACGAAGTAAAAAAATTAGCCGAAAGAACTACAAAAGCTACAAAAGAGATAACGGAAATGATAAAATCAATTCAAATCGATTCAAAAAAAGCGTCCGATTCTATGGATACCGGCAAAGCCGAAGTTAAAAACGGTGTAAATTCGGCGGAAAAAGCCGGCGAAAAAATAAAAATAATAATGGAGCTTGCCGATAAACTGAAAGATATGATTACGCAAATTGCGGCGGCGGCGGAAGAGCAGTCGACGGCTACCGAGGAAATATCAGGTTCTACAGATTCGATATTGAAAGCCGGAGAGTTAAATTCTATAAGCGTCGAACAAATTTATTCAAATTCCATAGAACTGTCTAAACTTTCCGAAAAGCTTTCTTCGGAAATAAATATGTTTAAAATTTAAAATGCTTAATTTATTTTATTTATCGGAAAACAGGCTGTATTTTTTTATTTTAGTTATAAGCCTTTTTCTGGTAATTCCAAGCGATGCGGCTGTTTTGGTCTGATTATAATTATTTTTTTCGAGGGCATTTTTAATCAGTTCCATTTCAAGCCCGTCAAGATTTATATTTATTTTATCGCCACGATTTTCGGGAACGGAATCGACATACCGGAATTTTTCGGTCTCGGTTTCTGCTTCGCGTTCAGTTTCCGCAGTCAATGTTTTCGGCAGATGAACCGGCATTATAGAGTCCGACGTGCAAACTACGACGGCTCTTTCGATTATGTTTTCCAGTTCTCTTATGTTTCCTGGGAACGTATAATTTTTCAAAAGATTTATGGCAGAATCGCTTATGCTTGCGATATTTTTTTTATTTATAGCGCAATACTTTTTAACAAAAAAATTTGCAAGCGGAATAATGTCCTCTTTTCTTTCCCTTAAAGGCGGAATTTTAAAATGCAGGACGTTAATCCTGTAAAAAAGGTCCTCCCTGAACTTCTTTTCGATAACGGCATTCTCAAGCGGTATATTTGTAGCGGATATTATTTTTGCGTTAAGTTTTATTGCGTCGTTTGAACCTATTCTTGAGAATTCTTTATCCTGAATTACCCTCAGAAGTTTTACCTGCATCGACAGAGGCATATCCGCAATTTCATCCAAAAATAGAGTTCCGCCGTTAGCCGTTTCAAATTTTCCTTTTTTGCCGGAAACGGCACCCGTAAACGCTCCCCTTTCAAAGCCGAAGAGCTCGCTTTCCATAAGCCCTTCGGGAATCGCGCTTAAATTTATAGGAACGAATTCTCCGCTTCTGCCCGAAAGTATGTGGATAACCTTCGCCAGCACCTCTTTGCCCGTTCCGGTTTCGCCGGTTATAAGAACGTTAGACTGCGATTTAGACGTAAGTTTGACCTCGTTTAAAATTTCATTCATTGCTGAGCTTTTAAAAATAAAATCTTTAAAGATACTTCCGTTTAAATCGGAACCGTTTTGAACTTCAAAATTATCTATTTTTGCGTAATTCTTTCTCCGCAGGGCTAAATCTATGGTCTCTACCAGACTGTTTATATCCACCGGTTTCGATATAAAATCATCCGCTCCGAGTTTTATGGCTTCGACCGCCTGCTTAATCGTTCCGAATGCCGTTATAACTATAAATACGGTATTTTTATCTGCTTCTTCGTCATATTCTTTAACTTTGGACAATAATTCTATTCCGCTCATGCCGCCAAGACGCAGATCGCAAATTATAACGTCGTAACCGCCGTTACTTAAAAATATTAGCGCCTCTTCGGCGCTGACAGCCGTATCGACCGAAAATCCGCGTTTTGCAAGATTAAGGCTGACGACTCTGAGAAGATTTTTCTCGTCGTCCACTAAAAGCAATTTTTTATTTTTGTTAATCGTTTCAGCCATATATCTCTCATCTTTAATTTTCAATATTAATTCAGGCTTATAGCTTAATTGTTCAATTATTCATTATCTTTCCGGCGTCGCCGGCGGGTATAATAATAGTAAAAACTGTTTTACCCTCTTCGCTAAAAACTTCTATGCTTCCGCCGTGAAGTTTAATTATTCGTAAGGATATCGGAAGGCCGAGTCCCGAACCGGAATTTTTAGTAGTAAAAAACGGATTAAATATTTTCTTTATATTTTCTGCGCTTATAGAATCTCCGTTATCCGCAATTTCTATATTTACGCGGCCGTCCTTTGAAAACGCCTTTATTTCTATTAACTTATTATCGGTTCTGTATTTTTTATCTATTGCGTTAATAATTAAATTTAAAATAACCTGCTTAAGCATTTCGGCATCGGCTTGAACCGGTGGAAGACTATAATCGATATTTTTTTGAATCAGTTTTATTTTTGAATTTGCCGCTTCGAATTTAAGTATTCTTATTGAATCTTCAAGAAGCTTATTTATATCTACCGCGGCATAAACCGGATTTCTCTGCTTCGCAAAACTTAAAAACTCGACCGACATTTTATTTAACCGCTTAACCTCTTTGTTTATTATACCGGTAAACTCCAACACTATCTTATTTTTTGTTTCCTGCGATATATATTCGTTTGCCGAAGAAATGACATAAATAGCGTTTTTAACTTCATGGGCGATATTTGCCGATAATTCGCCCATTACCGCCATGCAGTTAAGCTCGTTCTTTTCTTTGTTTATGGACTCGACCTCCGAAATATATTTTTTTATAGAAAGAGCCATAGAGGAGAGCGCGTCCATAACGCCGCCTATTTCGTCGTTAAAACGCTTATCAAAACTTATATCGTAATCGCCTTCTTTTATTTTTTTTATATTTTCTTTTATATCGCTTAGCGGATTGGTTACTATTGACGATATATAATAAAAAATTATCAATCCGGCGGTTACAAAAAACAAAGCAATCGACATAAACCTTATTCCTACCCAAAAGACGCGGTTATCGGTAGATTTAATTTCTTTTTTTAAATTAAACTCTATAGATGCGAATCCTAATTGCCTGCCGCCGTATTCAATTTTTTTAATCAGCACCGGATATTGCATGGACGACTTCCTGTATCCTTTATAGCCGTAAAAGTTAGTTCCCATAAGGGTAAATTGAACTTCCATATTCTTGATAATATTTATTAATCCGGAATGATTGCCTCTATTTTTATTATTTTTCTCATTTGGCGCTATCGTTTTACCGTAATTGCCGTACAATGAGCCGCATTTTTCGGTTAATTTTCCTTTATCGTTATATAATCCTATTCCTTTTATGATTTTGTAATTTTTTATATCGTATAATAAGTTTTTTTTAATATATTCGGCGCCTGAAGATTTATTATAATGCAAAGAATAAGCTATCTCCGGAATTAAACTGTCCGCCAGCCTTTCGTCGTTTACGTAGTTGCGGTAAGACAGGGTTTTATAAATGGTATAAAGAAATACGCCGTCGCTGATAAAAATCGTAAAGAAAAAAACCGCAAAAGCCCCTATTAAAATTTTCCATTTAATGCTTAAATTTTTTACCGCATGAGCAAGAATCTTCATTTATTAAATTTTATCATAACGGTTTTTTTAAATCTATATTATATAATGAAAATAAGGCGCAGAATCAGAATTAAATATTTAAGGCGTTTTTTTGGTGTTTTTTTGCTTGATAATTTAATATATTTAAGATATATATAAAATTATAAATTATAATTTTTAATTAAACACAGGGAGGACTTT
>JAKAKF010000203.1 GCA_021813595.1 bacterium | reverse complement strand
TAAAACCCGCACCCTCTCGTCTTCAAGCCTGCAGGCTATTTCCGGAAAAAACTCTTTAGAAACGTCAACGACCTTTTTGTCTATCTCCACGAGGTCGATATGCTTTACGAACGGATTTTTCAGGCACTCCCTGACTACTCCGCCGTCTCCGCCGCCTATAATAAGAATTCTTTCGGGGTTTTTATGGGAAAATAGAGGAACGAGGGCTAGCATCTCATGATAAACAAACTCGTTTTTTTCGGCAAACATAACGGCTTTGTCTAAAACAAGCACCTTTCCGAACTCCGGGGTATCGTAAACAGTTATTTCCTGATAATCGGAAAATTCGTGGAACAAAACGGATTTAATCCTTATTTTAATTCCGAAATTGCCGGTCTGATTCTCGAAAAACCAAGCTTCCATTAATTTTTTTTATTTTCCTCGTTTTTTAAATTTCTTTATTTTTATTTTTAACCCGGAGGCCAGCCGAACCCTCTGCCCGCCATAAAATGAATGTGAAGGTGGTTTACGGTCTGTCCGCCGTCCTCTTTGGTATTGATAACCGTCCTGAACCCTTTGCCCGCGGCTTTAAATTCCTTCGCAAGAGCGCCGAGAAGCCCGAATATTTCGTTTCCGCCGCCCCAGCCGCCTTCGCCGCCGTTCTCCGCATCCACGCCCGCGTCCATAACGCTGTCGTAATGCCTTTTCGAAATTATCAAAAGATGAACCGGCGCTACCGGATTAATATCCTTTACAACGATAAAATTACCCGTCTCTTTAATTATATCGGCCGGTATCTTTTTGCTTACGATTTTGCAAAAAATACAGTCCTCTTTTAAAATCATAATTTTGTATTATAAATAATTTAGAAAATTTAAACAATAAAATTTTACAACCCAAAATTATAACCCAAAATCGCCGGTTGATTTAAAAAGATAAATATTTCGTAAATTAATGCTATAATAGATTTATGGAAAAGATAAAAATAACCGATTTACCGGCAGAAGTAAATAAAGACCATTTCTGGAGTTACGATAAAGAAAAAGCGGAATTGCCATTAGAAATTATTATCGAGCATATATTAAAATACGGCGAACTTGAAGAAATATTCGCAATTTTTAACTTTATGGACGCCGACGAATTTATGAATATTTACAGAAATAAAGTAAGACCGATATTCGAGGGCAAAGGTGTTGCATATATACTTAATTCGCTGACTGCCGAAGAACGTGAAATATATATGCGTAACAATTTAGACAGAAGTACCGGGCTTGTTAAACTTTTAGATATTATTTTACCGACAATATATAAAATTAGACGACAAGAAAACGGAACTTAACGCTATGTGGATGCCTGAAACCGAAAAACTTCTTAAAGAATTTTCGCAGTATAAAGAAATTGATAATTTTGCTTTCTGCGGCGGTTCAGCGCTTTCTTACTATCTTAAGCACAGATTATCCGAAGACATAGATTTTTTTTCTTTTTCATCTTCATTTAAGCTTGATAGGCAAAACCTTAATAAATTAATGGATAAATTTATAAATAACGGATTTAAAGTTTCAAACGCTTTAGACGAAGAAGAGCAAATGGATTTCTATATAAATCATATCAAAACTACATTCTGCTCTTATCCTAAGTTTGGACGTTTATTGCAAGAAAATAATAAGCAGTTGTTCGGAAACATAAAAATTGCAAATATGGATGTTTTAATAGCTATGAAAACGGATGCTTTAAAGAGCAGAGAAAAAATAAGGGATTATTATGATTTATACGCTATATCTAAAGAATTAGGGTTTAAAAAGATAATAGACGACTCTCTAAAAGCCGATCCTAATTTTAACGTTAAATTATTTATAAAAAGATTAGTAGAAATGGATGATAATCTAAAAGATATCTATATTGAAGAATATTTAAAGCCAAAGTATTCCATAGACAAGGTAAGAATGATGTTTTATTTTGAAGAACAGTCAAATGACTATGTTGCTAAAGAGTATATGAAAGCCGTTAATAGACAATAGCTAAGCCGCAGTGAAATAAATCTGACCCGCATTTTGTCCTTTACTGCTTATTGTATTTAAAAATTGTTTAGTTATATTTTATCGTATATAATATATTCATGAAATCTATAGTAGAAAAATACGATATGATTCTTGAGGCCTTAAAGAACGAACTAAAATCGTTTTACGGAGAAAGACTGATATCCGCCGTCGTATTTGGGTCGGTTGGAAGACGTACGCCGAATTATAATTCCGATATCGATATTTTAATAATTGCGGAAAAATTGCCGACAGGCAGGATAAAAAGAATCAAAGAGTTCGGGTTGATTGAAAATAGGTTGGAATCTTTAATCGCATCGCTTAAAAACTCCGGTATTAACACATATATTTCCCCCGTCATTAAAACGCCTGAAGAAGCTGCGGCAGGAAGCCCTTTATTTCTCGATATGACTTTAGATGCACAAATTTTAATCGATAAAGATGGTTTCTTTACCCATGAACTTGAGAGACTGCGTAAAAGGTTAAATGTTTTGGGGTCAAAAAGAATATATAGAGGAAATGCTTTTTTCT
>JAKAKF010000112.1 GCA_021813595.1 bacterium | reverse complement strand
GAAATCCAGGCGATGGTCGAAGCGCTCAAGATATTAATAGCCGGTTCGTCTATCCTGTATAGCTGTCCCGTTCCGTTTGGACCTTTAATTAATTTCTTTTGCGAAAATCCGTCGTAAACGTCAGTCAAAAATTCTTTAAATCCTTTGTTGTAGCTTCTCTCAAGCGATTTAAGCCAGCCGCCGAACTCTCCGTGAAAAAACGTTCCGTAAGGCCTACCCTGAGCAACCATGTAAAACGCTTCGGGCGTTACGTCGGAAGGATAAATCAAAGAGCCGTCTTCCGTATCGAAATTTTCAAGTATTTGTTTTAATACCCTTAAGACCGTGCTTTTCCTTCCGCCGGATTTCATAATCATCAGGATATACATATTAGCGTAGAGTTTGCCCCCAGTCCATTTCATAAAAACATTTTTTTGCAAAATAGCAGAAATTGCCGTTAATCCAGCAGCGAACGCAAAAATATCGGGAGCGTCCGTTATTTTATTGCAGTATTCAATGAAACGATATAAAAATGAACCATGCGGAATTAAGCCGTATATGCTTGTTGTATCAAGAAGCCTTGCGCATTCCATTCTTTCAGGTAGATTTTTACCGCAGTATTTTCCAAGAAACAGTTCGCAATCCGATTCTTTCATAAGAACAGGACAGAAAACCTTTTTTGTTTCTTCCGGTTTAAAATTTATGGGCGCTATAACTGGCATAGGGCAACTCCTATTTTTTCTTTTAAAATTAAAGCTTCGTTTAAGTCTTTAGCTTTAAAGGTTAGTTTATTTATAGGGACGCTTTTAATATGCCGGATAATTCTATTTTGCGCTTCTTTGCCGCCTTCGTCGTTATCAAGTGCGAGGATTATATTTTTGTAATTTGATAAGATTTCTAAAACAAAGCCGTTAAGATTTTTTACCGAATTTAAAATTATTAAATCGTATAATCTGTTTTTCATCTTTTCTGCAACGGTTAAACCGTCAAACATTCCTTCGACTACAAAAATTAGCTGTTTTTTGGGGTCTTTGGAGAAAAAAGAATATGCGCTTTTCCCGATATTCATTTTTATTTTTTCGTTTCTTAATGCGTATCCGCCGGCATAATTTTTTATGCCTAAGGCGGAATTTAGATAAGTCTTATTATTTTTAATAACGGAATAATTTATCTGTTTGAGCCAGTCCGGTATAAAATATACGGCTCTTAAGTGAAGATAATTAATTAATTCAAAGTTTTTTATCTCGGTGATAGCTGTTATTTCAACGGCAGCGGGTTTAAATTCTTTTTCTTTTTGGCCGCCAAAAGAAAAGTTTTTCTTATAGGAGCCGTTATTTATTTCCGCATTTTCTATATTATTTAAAAAATTAATTGCATCAATATAGTTTAAACTCAAAGCGGACATAACAAGGTCAATCCAACTGCCGCCCTTTCCTGTTCCGAAATCTTTCCATAGCCATTTTCCGTCACGTTTTTGGATTGAAATGCTTTCAGTATTTTCGTCTCGGTATGTTGCCAATGCCATTAGCCTGTCTCCGGTTTTTTTATATGGAAGTTCAAGAGCATTTAAAACCGTTTCCGCATCAATCGCTTTTAACTTTTTTGTGTCTATCATAACGCACCTGCGCGCCGATGAGCGCGCCTAAAATATTAATTTTTATTGCCTTTCAATACCCAACTGGTTTTTGCTTCTTTTTGGCATCAAAAAGAAGTGGGGTTCGGGGCAAAGCCCCGATATATTGCCTTTAAAATTCTTTTTCTTTTCCTTTTTGCTTTTCTCCTTAATCTTCTTTTTTTTCTTTTGAACAAGTCGTTTTGCATATATTCAAATTCTTCCCAATCGTTAATTTTCCTTAGTTTAAATTCTATCTTTTCCCTGCATATCTTTGAGATTTCTTTGATGTTTTCCGGCTGCGGCATTATATCGACTTCAACAAGCGAAATATGCCCCGGATTGCGTTTTAAAACTTTAGCGTGGAAAAATTTGTCAATAAGCAATTCTTTAATCTGATTTTCTATAAATTTTTTGGTAGCTTCGGCTTTTGGAATCTCTCTGCCGCTAACTCTCACACAGAACGGGTCAATATTATTCGATAAATTTTTCAATTAATTCACCCCAGATACCTATTTGTTATTTCAATCCTTTCGTGTCCGAGGTCTCGCGATATATACTGCCTGATTTCTTTATCTATAGTTTGAAATTCAGACTTGGACAGCCCGGTCTTTTCCAATATGCCGCCGAGCCACTCGGCTTTGCTCTCTCCCGTCCTTGCCCTGCACTCGATATTATTGTATCCCTTTAACTTCCATGCTTCCTTGTATGCTTCATGGGAAGACCAATGCCTTTCTCCGTGATAGTGAAAATATAGGTTGGTTTCTGCGCGGAAAGATTTTAAAGTATTGTTTGCAAAGTTCCGCCCTTGTTTTATTGTTCCTATGTTGAGGTTTCTAAGATGATTTTCTTTTAAAAATGCTTTTGCTTCCAAAAGAGTGTTTTTTTGTTCTGAATTTAATTTAATTTCTCTTTCGCGGCTGTTTTTAGAACCGTCGCCTTTAGCCGATACTTTTAAAATATTTC
>JAKAKF010000004.1 GCA_021813595.1 bacterium | reverse complement strand
TCGTACGGATTGACGCCCAGCTCCTTTGCCGTCTCCGGCATAAGCTGCATAAGTCCGACCGCTCCTTTGCCGGAAACGGCGTAAGGATTGAATCCGGATTCCGTTTTTATTACGGCTTTTATCAGTCCGTAAGGAACGCCGTATATCTCGGAAGCTTTTTTTGCCAAGCCGTCCGCCGTTACGTAATCTCCGTTCAGGCTGCCGGCGTCTTCGCCGCCGCCCGCTCCTCCGCTATTTTTTTCTTCCGGGCTTAAACCTGTCCCGCCCTGGTTATTAGCGTATTTAGATGACAAATTATACGCCTGAAAAAGATTATTCGACGCGGAAAGTTTAGACACCGAAGAACTCAGCTCTTTTAGTCCGTCCTGCGCTATCAAAGAAGGATGCTCTTTAAAATAATCAACAATCATCCTTGCGATGCCTATCCCTTTTCCGTAGCTTTCGCCGTTGGCTACGGCTTCGTAAAACAGGGAATTAAAAATTTTATAGCCCGTCCCTTTATCGATGAAGGAACCTTTTCCTACTTCTTTCGACATAGAGTCGAAAATCATATTCAAAAAAAGGCTTTCGAACTTAACGGCGACGGTCTTTATTTCTTTAAGTTCCGCCGGAGAAACGGCCGTTTTTTCGGCCGGATTTTTTTTACCTGCGGAAACCGTCAAAGCATCTGTTATATTCATATAAAAAATTATATCATAACCGGATTATTAATAAAAGTTTGCAGAAATTATTTTAAAAATATATTATTTATATTATAATAATAAAAAAATATAAATTTATTTAATAAATATTATAACCCCAAAATTGCCGATAGAAAGTTTTTTTCTGGATTCCTGCTTACGCAGGAATGACAATGCTATAATTTAGGTCTTCATCAAACGGGCGTCATTCCTGCGTAGGCGGGAATCCAGTGTTTTAATAACCTTAAAGCTATTTTAAAGTTTTCTATAGGCAATTTTGGGATAACGGCTGAAATATGGATATAGCATCTATTATAGGTTTTATTCTGGGCATCGGCGGAATAGTTTTCGGAAATTTTCTGCAAGGGTCTAATTTAATGCAGTTGATAGACCCTATCGGATTTGTAATAGTTATAGTCGGAACAGCCGGAGCGACTATCGCCGGAAACAGGATGGAAAATATTAAAAAAGCCCTTTTATCAGTTAAGGATGTTATTTTATCCGAAAAAGTGGATTTTGAAAATACTATATCAGACCTCCTGAATTATGCGACAAAAGCGAGAAAAAACGGTGTCCTTGCACTGGAATCGGAAATAGAAGCCTCGTCCGACGATTTTATAAAAAAAGCTCTGCAATTGGTCGTCGACGGAATAGACCCCCAGATAGTTATGGAAATTATGGAAACGGAGTTGTCCCATATAGAAGAATTCGGGGAAGAAAGCGTTAAAATTTACGAACAGGCGGGCGGTTATTCCCCCACTTTAGGCATCATAGGCGCGGTGCTTGGACTTATCCACGTTATGCAGCATTTAAACGAGCCGAACAGGCTCGGAGCAGGAATAGCGGTCGCATTTACAGCAACGCTTTACGGTCTTGCGTTTGCCAATGCCGTTTTATTTCCCATATCCAGCAAGCTTAAGATGAACCTGAAAGTAAAAGTTTTAAGATACGAACTTATCCTTATGGGAATAAGAAGCATTCAGAACGGCGAAAACCCGCGGCTTATCGAGGAAAAACTCAAATCGTTTTTAAGCGAACAGGAGAAAAAAATGTACGAGTTAAAAAATGCGGAGAAATAAAAAATGAGAAAAAAGAAAAAATGCCCGGAACATAGCAATTCCGAAAGATGGATGATAAGCTACGGCGATTTTTTAACCACTCTTCTGTCGTTCTTCATAGTAATGTTCGCGATATCCAAAGTCAATAACGTCCGGCTTAAAGAACTTGCCGTATCCATCCAGCAGGCGTTCGGGGCAAACAAATTTATTACGGTTTCCACTTCTAAGCCTAATGTAGCCTCTACCCCAAAATTAATCGTCGCGAAAGTCGCCCCTTCGACGTTTAAGGTTTCAAAATCCAATAAGAAGCTTATTAAGGAAGAAACGCATGAATCCGCCGTCTTCACGGGCATAGAATCCAATATTAAATCTTTTACCGCCGGAAACAGCGCCTACAAATCTTCGCTCAGGGTGTATAAATCGACCAGGGGACTCGTTATATCCTTGAAAGGCTCCAGCTTTTTCGGCTCCGGCAGCGCAAGAATTATCGGAAAATATCGCCCGCTTTTAAAAGAAATATCGTCGGAACTGCTTAAGGTCAAAAATAACATCGCCATAGAGGGATATACCGATTCGACCCCGATACGCACTGCTAAATACCCGAACAACTGGATGCTTTCCACCGCCAGGGCGGTCAGCGTTCTGAGCTTTTTTATAAAAAGCGCGAATTTTCCTCCGGCAAGGCTTTCGGCTTCCGGATACGGAAAATACAAGCCCATAGCAAGCAACGAAACAGCGGCGGGACGCGCGCTCAACAGAAGGGTAAATATCGTCGTCCTTTCTAATTTTTTGAATAACGAACTGCCGAAATCATAATACGCTAATCCTGCAATAGAAATATTTAAATATTTTCTTAAGAGGCGGATTTTTTGATATGCCGCCTTTGCTGTTCGAGGGTAAATTTAATTATTTCGTCCCTGTCGTATTCGTTTATTGCGGTAAACTTGCATGCTATAGATACGGGCGAAGAATTATTTTGTCCGGCATCTGCTATGGTATTAGAAATTTTTACTACCTGAGCCAAAGCCTTTACTATAAACTGAGGAACGGTCGGGAAAAGCATCGTAATTTTTATAATACTGCCCTGTTTCAGCCCTTTATCCCCATCCGTCCACATAATGCCGGAACCGCTTATAGATACCTGCCTTTCCTTAATGTCCGCAAATATGGACGCTTCCGGATTAATAAGAGAAATAATTACATCCAATTTGCTGTTTATCGCTACAAGAAGTTTCTCTATTTTAGGATTAATCGGCGCATCCGAATCCGTTTCGGAGGCGGTTTGAAAAATTTTAGGAGCTGCTAATCCGTAAATTCCGTAAACCGAAGTAGTAAGGGAAGGTTTCGTAATATAGGCGTCTTTTATTTCAAGAAACTCTTCCATGGATATTTCTTCGTAAACGAACTGGATAGCGGCGTTGACGCGCAAAAATTCCCTCCCTTCTCTTTCTTCCGAAGGAACGCCCACAATTTGAACCTTTAGAGAAATATTATTGGCATTTTTAACGATGTCTTTTAAAATAGGCTTATATATGAAAGTTTTGGAAAAACCGGAACTTATTAAAGTAAGAACGGCGGAGCTTTTAATTAAAGATACGTCTGCGTCCATATCGTAATCCTCTGCGCGGAATTCCGACGACTGCCTGTCGTTAAAAGTAGAATATAAAACTATATACAGAAACCCGTCGTCTATTTTATTAATATAGCCTTTGAAATTTTTTTGAGGAGTTTCTAGTATTATTTCCTGATTTTTATAAAAATACCCGTCTAAATTATCCATAATATAATGCACCTTATCGTTCAATTAGCGCCGTAAGCTTTAACGGCGGAGGAAAGTTTCCTTAGCGTCGAAATTTTATCGGCGGCATTTTCTTTTCTTTCGGTTAAAATATTTATAATAGTTTTGTCGGATTCAGTTATATCCGTTAATATATCTTTAAGCCGCGATAAAAGCTCGGCGCCGCCCGTTTCCGATTTCTTATCTTTATCTTTATATGCATATGCGCGGGCGCGGTTTTCCGCTTTAGAAAAAAGAGACGTCAAAAAAACTTTTCTATCGAATACATGCCCGATATTAACCGGATTTTCCCGCTTTTCTAAAAGAATGAGCAGTATATACTTATTTATATTAAGAATCCGGGCGGCGATTTTGAATTCTAATAACGTATTATTTTTCATAATATCAATTTTATTTTTTTCTATTATAATTTTATAATATGATATAATATAAATCAACTTTTAAAGATATTTAAACGGCAATTATAATTTGTATGAAAAAAGTAACGGCGGAAAATCTTAAAGCAGGCGATATCTTAGCTAAAGATATAATATCCGGCAAAGAAATTACGGTTCTTAAGAAAGGGATGGTTCTTACGGATAAATTTATAGGAAATATTAAAAAAATAACCGCTGAATCTACGGGAGCGTCGGATAATTATATATTCATAGAAGGAACAAGCGGCGCAGAATCGGAAAACGATACAGAAAATAAAGAAAAAATGGAAAAAGAACTGTCTTTATTGGAAAAAAGGTTCCTGCGGGCCGAAAGCGGAAAATTTATGGAAGAAATAAAAGAAATCATAAAAAACGTCATAATTAAAAATTACGGCGGAAGTCTATCATAAAATGAAAAAAATAGACACCTTGGACGAGTTAATCGCTACCGTTAAAAAAACCGATAACCTGCCTACCCTGCCTAAAGTGTTATCGAAAATTTCCGAAGAAATAGACAACGATAATTTTTCCATAAAAAATATCGGCGAATTAATGTCCCACGACGTAAGCCTTTCGGCAAGAATATTGAAAATAGTAAATTCTCCTTTTTACGGATTTCCCCAGAGAATATACAGCATAAATCATGCAATAGTGCTGTTGGGCGCCAATGTTTTAAAAAGCATCATAATTTCCACCTCCGTTTTTACCGCTATGAAAGAAACCATGGCGGGGCTGTCGGAGCACAGCCTTTTCTGCGCTTTCACGGCAAAGCATATCGCGGTGAAACTTAGAGCGCAAAAGATAAATAATATAGACCCGGATATTATGTTTTCCGCGGGATTACTGCACGACATAGGAAAAATAATTATAGCCACCACGTTCAAAGACGATTTTAAAAAAATTATTGAAAATGCGGATAAAAGCGAAAAACCTTTGGTGGATATAGAGCATGATATTCTCAATATATCCCACGACCAGCTAGGCTATATGCTGACAAAAGAATGGAATCTGCCTCAGTCTATATATCTGCCGATAAAATATCATCACAACGTTAATCTTGCCGACGACTTTAAAGCGGAAACGGCAATATTAAATATTGCAGATTTCTTAACAAGAGCCTTAGGCATCGGTTTTTCGGGAGCCTCATATTTGGAAAAAATAAACATTGACGCATTAAAGATATTAGGTATCGATATTGATTTCATAAAATCCGTAATAGAAGAAATATATTCCTATAAAGACGAACTCTATATATTCGAATAATTGAACTAATTATATAAGACTTATATAAAACACCAACTTTCTATTCGATATGAATAAAGATAAAAACATTATTAACAAGCCTAAAATTTTTATAGTATCGGATAAAAACTCCCCGTATAACAATGTTTTTAAAGATGAATTAGATAGATACGATTTTAAAATATTCGATTCATTTAACCAGGCATATTATTCCGTTTATGCTTCGCCCCCGCAGTTAATCATTATTGCAATAAACGCGATTTCGGGAAAAGACCGCGGAGCGCATAAAAAAGAGATTAAGATGATTAACGACATGCAGCTGGATAATATGCTGAGCAATATTCCAATTCTTTTTATGCTGCCGGCAGATTTCGATTTTAACGGCGTAAAAGACGAAAAATATTTTTTAAAAGATTATATTAAAGAGCCCCTTAATCCATATGAACTGGAATATAAAATAGACAGCATTATACACGCTTCTAAATCCGCATTAGACGCAAACCCGCTGACAAAACTGCCTGGAAATTCCTCTATAATGGAATCGATTAAGGATAAACTCGATAAAGACGTTAATTTTTCTTTTGCCTATATAGATATAGACAATTTCAAATCCTATAACGACAAATACGGCTTTTTAAGGGGAGACGAAGTTATTATGATGACTTCGAGGCTCATCGCGACTACCGTTTACGACATATCTAAAAACAGGCGCAGGAACATCGAAAAATACGTTTTCATAGGCCATATTGGAGGAGACGACTTTGTCGTCATGTCTCATTCCGACGACATAATAGACATTTCAAATACGGTAATATGCAATTTCGATAAAATCATACTGTCGTTTTACGACAATACCGACAAACAAAGAGGATATATCGAATCATACGACAGGCAAAGAAAAATGCAGAAATTTCCGGTAATGAGTTTGTCCATAGCGGTTATCGAAGACGTAAATGAAAAAATTTCGCATTACGGACAGATAAGCGAAATAGTTTCCGGATTAAAATCCATAGCTAAAGAAAAGCCGGGGTCGAATGTAATTGTGGACAGAAGGCAGACCGAATAATATACTTTTACCGGTTTTTGTCATTGCCTTATTTATTTTTTTATTATCGGCAGTTTCTGCTTAACGGAATATAAATCGTTGTTTAAAACCGTCTGAATAGCCTTGCGGCTCTTGACGTTTATAACGACCGGGGCTTTTAAATTCACCGTAGACGAATATAAATCTTTAAATACCGTAACTATCACGAATAATATTACGTCGGTTTTATCCTTAAAACCGAGCAGTTCTTTTTCCTCGTCGCTTATACTTGCTGCGTAATCTTTAAAAAAAAAGTTAGGGTCCGCTACTATAAAACACAGTTTATCGTTCTCTATGCTTTGCAGTATAAAAAACGGAAGTTCTTTCTCTTTATTAATATTTAAGATGCAGTATTTTTTTAAAGTATCGAATCCCAATATAGGTTTAACGAATTCTATAATTTTCGTTTTCTCGACCGTCACTCCTTCTGGATAATATATGCTTTTTACTAAAATTTCGGTTTCTGGATTTACCGTATTCACTTTATTCACTTAAAAACCTCTTATATTTTTATATTTTTTTGTCTTTATCGATATATGCGCCGTCCGGCGCGCTTATGCCGCCCAAATCGTTTAATCCCGATAAATCCGATAAACTAACGCCTGAAGCGCTAATATTTTCGTTTTTAATCATGTCGTAAAGTTCCTTCCTGAGGATACCGACTTCCTTTGGGGCTTCTATTCCTATTTTTACGGTATTTCCTGCTACGGAAATAACTTCGAGGGTTATATTATCCCCTATTTTTATGCTTTCGCCGGTTTTTCTTGCAAGAATTAACATAATTTTTTATGCCGAAGCGGCAACTATTTAAGATACTGGAGAAGCATCGGCGTCAGCGAAGTAATATTGGAAGAGGCTTCGAGCGTAGCCTGATAAGAATTCTGCGCCTGCGTCAGGTTAGTCATAGCCTGCGCTACGTTAACGTCCTGCGTCTGGCTTAGGAGCTGGGAAATATTAGACAAAACCGTCTGGTAGCTCGTCTGCTGTTCGTTAAGCCTCTGAACTACCGTCCCCACGGTCGCCTGAGCGGCGGTCATCGTGTTTAATCCATTCTGAATACCTTGAATAATAGCAGAGGAATTCTGCTGATACACGTTATTCTGAAGTTCCGACTGAAAAAGCGAAAGAACGGAAATGAGGCCGGAGGGGGTATAGGGCGAAGTCGGACTTGCCGGTTGTACAGAGTCGTTTCCGAAGATAGCATCGGCGGTAAGCGACGGGGTTACAGTTTCATTCTGGGTTATCTGGTAATTCTGGTTCGTATCGGTTCCTGCATAGGTATAGACGCTGTAATTAACATTAACAGGCGAACCGGTTGAATTTACGGCAGTATAATAAGCCGTCGTAGTCGTATATGCCGAGGATAAATTAAGATTGTCCCCCGTAAAAATATTCTGTCCGTTATAAGAGGTATCCGCCGACTGCGTAAGCTCGCTGATAATCTGCCCTACCTGCTGTGCCGCCGCCTCATTATTTGCGGGAGTATTCGTTCCGTTTGCCATTTCGACGGCAAGCGTGCTTGCCTGATTTACTGCCGTCATAGCGTTGCTTATAGTGGACGAGGCTAAAGAGCCTACGCTGTTCGCGATGCTTACGTTCGAATTATACTGCGTGACTAGCGCGGTGCTGTTTTTATACGAAAGAACGTTAACCATACCCGCCGGATTATCCTGAGGATAATTTATTTGCAAGCCGCTCGAAATCTGGTCCTGAAGATTATAAATATTGGTAGATTCGTTCGACAATTCGTTGTTAATATTGTTGTATATCATGCCGTTGGTTATCTGTATCATTTTCGCTTTACCTCGCTACTAAAAACTATATATATCAAAACATATGCAGAAAAAGGCATCGGATTTTATTCTCCGCCTGACGCTCTGCAATATAACGGAAAAAGGTGTCAGATTAATTTTCCGCTATTATATTTTGTCTATTATTACTGCTTTATCGGGCGGAAAAATAAAATCTGACACCTTTTTCCTGCCCCTGCCTCTATTTTCTGGATTCCCGCCTGCGCGGGAATGACACCTTTATACTTTCTAACAGCATATGCCCGCAAATGCAGACGAGAGTATGATGATAAATAAATATGACCCTTTTTTTTCTCTTGTCATTCCCGCGCAGGCGGGAATCCAGTCTTTTATTAATTACGGCACTGTGCTTAAAAGCGCCGTCATAATTGCCTGAACGGAGCTTGTAATTGCCGCCGCCGCCTGATACGAATTCTGGTAATTGACGAGGTTCGTCATCTGCTGGTTCATATTTACTCCGACGAACGATTGGAGCTGATTCTGCAAATTCGTCAAAACGGAGGTGGAATTAGTATAATTAGTATTTGCGCTCTGAGACTGCGTTCCGATATTTGAAACTATATTCGCATAATACGTCGAAATAGTCGAACTTGTCCCGTTAATAGGCAAATTATTATTTTGAAGCGCGCCGAGGGCAAGCGCGTTTTCGTTATTGCCGGATAAACCGGCAGAATTCATGTTAGATAAAGTCATGGGAGTTAAATAATTACTGTTAAGATTTGAGCCGTTATTAATGGATGAAGATCTTGACGGACTCAAAACGTTTGCCGTAAAAGAATCGCCAATTTGTGGCGTTCCTGTAAGCGTCACATGAAAATTTTCTGCCTGCCCGCCATTACTACCGCTAAAAATCTGATTACCAAAAAAAATAGAATATTCGGATTGACCTGATGAATTTGGCGTAATTGGTATATCATCTATTGTTTGAGTTGAATTTGTAGTATTGTTGGTAACTGTAAAATCTCCAGTTTTTGCTAGTGTTCCTTGTCCAGTATATGTTATAGTATATTGCCCGCCTTCGTTTGTATAATTAGAACTACTACTTTGATTATACGGATTAATAACCGCTCCGGCGCTAATCGTCGCGTTGCCGGCGTTGGTCGGATTAACCGCTGTTGAAACGGCGGATGCCCCCGCTACCTGAGAGGTAGTAAGATTCGGATTGACCTCCATAGTAAAAGCCGGATTGGTCGTATTCTGCTGAACGGTAAAAGTATCGCCGCTTGCCGGATATACGGGAGATAAGGGAGATGCGGTGGTTGCAGTCGGAGTTATATTAACGGAAACCCCATCAAAACCTATAGTGTAAACTTCCTGATTGTATTTATTAAAAGTGGAAGAAACTGTCGCATTAACCGTTTCGCTTGGATTTGTTGTAGTATTTGTAACTGTAAAACCGCCGGAGCCGTCAGAAACAATCTTATAACTATCCCCTGTCAAATCCGCCGGATTAGTTACCATGCCGGTCGATATAGTTGCGTCGGTTACAGGGTTATTAGAAACAGAATTTGTCCCCACCGCCGTCGTCAAATTCGGCTGAAAGAAATAATTCCCCGTCGAACCGTCGAGACCGTAGCCGTTGTATTGCAGGGAGTTTACGTTGTCGGTCACCGACGCCGCAAGCGAATTAAGCTGGCTTATATAAGACGGCGCCGCAGTCTGTTCGATATTTACGTATGCGCCGAGACTGCCTCCGGTAACCTGGTTCGTTATAGACTGGGCGGAACCGTCCGGCCCCGTCCACATAATATCCAAATTCGCCGCATTAGACGGGTTAATCTGCGTCGATAGATTAAAAGACGAATCGCTTGATACTAACGGCACATCGCCGACCGATATATTCGTTTTTCCGTTGTTATTGGTATAATACGAAATATTGACGAGCTTGGAAAGGCTGTTTATAGCCTGCATCTGCTGGTCCTGCAGTTCGTTTGCGTTACTGCCCGCGTTAAGCGCATAAGTAATCTGCTGGTTAAGGCCGGCAATCTGAGTAGTAAGGCTGTTAATCTGCGGAATAACGCCGTTAATCGAAGTATTAGTAGAAGATACGGTATTCATTATAGTAGTATAAGCGTTATTTATAGACCCGGTAAGCGACTGAGCGTCGGCCAATAAAGCCGTTCTCTGGGAAGTATTAGACGGATTGTTGGCAACATTCTGAAAATCGTTAAAGAACTGAGAAATCTGCGAACTGAAACCTGAGCCGGTCTGGTCGTTAAACAGATTCTGAATCTGGTCCAAACCCTGATACAGCGTTGTATAATAGCTATTTTGTCCGGTTTCGTTATTAACTTCAGACTGGACGAAATTATCGGTGCTTCTCTGTATATCGTTTACGTTCACTCCCGTGCCGTATGTATAAGGTGCGCCTACTACCGCGGGAGCTTCCGTTTGTATCGGCGTTTCGCTGTTGTAAAAAGGAGTATTTACGTTGGCAACGTTCTGAGATACGGTGTTCATTGCAGCCGTATTGGCGTTCATAGCCGAATCTGCTATATCTAATATATTATTTATGGTAAGCATTTATACCCTGACCCCCGACTTCATTAAAACGTTTTTTAACGGAAAAAAGTTTGAATTGCTTCCGCCGGCCCTGTCGTAAATTGAATTTTTGTTGAAAGCGTCTGTAATAAACGAAATAGTAAGCTGATTATAATATATGTTTTTTTTGATTAAAGCGGAAAACGCGCTGTTTAATTCGGCTATTTCCAGTATTTCCGCTTTGAGCAATTCTTTTATTTCCAGGCCTACGCCGCGGACTCCGTCTTCGCCGCTTATTTCCTCGTTACCGGCCGTTACCGCCCCAAACTCTTTTATCTTATCAGCTATTTCTTTTAAAATTTTTCTTTTATCGTCGAATATATCTATATTTTTTATAGGATTAAAATTAGTTTTCAGCATCGAATAAGAGTCGTTAAGCTCTTTTTTTAACCTCCTGACTATGGCGAGGAGGTCTTCGAGTTTATTTTCGTTTGAAACCGTATTTTTCATATATGCCTGTCAACCTTTAAATTTTTGCTACTCGCCGGTAATGTTTAAGCTGTTAATCAGCCCTTCGGCAATTTTTGAAGAATCGGCGTAATTTCCCGATGCTATCTTTTGCCTGATATCGCTAATTTTGGAAGGAGGAGCCGACTGCGCCCCGTTTACGGCGCTTTTTAAACTTCCGATAAAACTCGCACCTTCCGAAATGCTGACCTTATCGGAACCTGCCGCCCGACCGGCTTCCGGACCGTTTACTTCTTTTTTCTTACCGTTATTGTTGTTTTGCGGTATTTCGCCGATAACGGACGACGTAATTCCGGAAATTTCGATTGCCATACATTTTACCTTCTTTTTAGAAATTTAATCTTGCTTTATATGACAATCGACATTTTTAGACTATAACTTTAATATCCCTCCGTACCTTAAATTATTTTTATTTCCGCGGATAAAGCCCCCGCCGCCTTAATAGATTCGAGTATAGAGATTATGCTCGACGTAGAAGCCCCCACGGCATTTAAGGCTTTTACGAGTTCGGCCACCGTCAATCCGTTTTTCAAATAAAATGCGTTGGGAACTCTTTTTTTGTTTATCTTAAGCGTTATATTTCTGTTCGATATGGCAACCGGATTTATTTTTATATTCCCGCCCATTACCACCGTTCCAGACCTTTCGTTTATAACTATAATTGCTTTTGAATGAGTTTTAACGTTTATAGCGTCTATAACCGATATAAACTGCGAAACGTTCCCTTTGTAAGATGCGGGAACGGCGACCGATACGCTTGTAGAATTGAGCGGTTTTGCCGTCCCTTTGCCAATTTTTGCGTTTATCGCGGCGGCAATTCTCGACGAGTCGGTAAAACTGGGGTTTTTAAGAATCAGGCGGATGCTGCTGAAAGTATTGAGTCCTATAGACACGCCTTTTTCTACGACTCCTCCGTTATCGACGATGCCCGACGTCTGGAAATTTTGCGATACCGGCACGTATCCGGGAAGAGGCATAACGTTTTCGGATGCGACGCTGCCTCCCGTAGATACGCTACCCTGGCCGAGCGCGTAAACTTTGCCGTCCGGCCCTTTAAGCGGGGTCATCAATAAAACTCCGCCCTGCAAGCTTTCCGCGTTTCCGATAGAACTCACGGTAACGTTTATTCTTTCGCCCGTTACGGCGAAAGGAGGAAGTTCCGCCGTAACCATAACGGCGGCGGTATCCCTGATTTCGTACAGAGAAGCCTCATTGGTATTGATGCCTAATTTTGACAGCATAGTAACTATGCTCTGCTGGGTAACGTTAACGCCCCACTGGTCTCCCGTTCCGTCAAGACCGGTAACGAGACCGTAGCCGACTATCGGATTGCTCATAGCGCCGTATATCGAAGTGATATTTCCTATAGTTGCGGCGGAGGAAAAACCGGGCGCGGAGCACGCGGCAAACAAGCCTAATAAGAATATTAACGCCGGTAAAATTATTTTTTTCTTCATAATTTTCCTTAATCCTGCATTATAATTTTTTATCTTCTGGATTCCGGCTTTCGCCGGAATGACAATGTCCAAATTTGACATTTAACCTAAAGAGAACGTCATTCCGGCGAAAGCCGGAATCCAGAATTGCTTAACATTAGAAATCTTATCAAGAAATTCTTAAATATTAAATAATATATCTAGAACGGCCAGATATCCTGCATGAGCTTATAAAGCCAGTTCGGACTCTGCGAGCTGTTTACATAACCCCTGCCGTTTATCCATATTCTTTCGTCGGATATCTGGCTCGACAAAATCGTGTTCGCCGGAGATATGTCTATAGGCCTGGCTATACCTTTAATTAATAAGAATCTGGTTTCTCCGTTAACGGAAACTTTCCTTTCTCCCTTAAGTTCGACGTTGCCGTTAGGATAAACTTTAACGACCTGGGCCTGGATAACCGAAGAAATCTGGCCGTTTTCAGCTACTCCACCGCCTCCGTTAAAAGTTTCGACGTTTGACCCGTTATAACCGGTAGGT
>JAKAKF010000102.1 GCA_021813595.1 bacterium | reverse complement strand
AATTGAGGGTTGACGGCAAGGCAAGCGAGAACGATTTTTTAATGCAGTTTCAATCCGATATTTTAAATATGGCCGTCGAAAAAGCAGGTTTTACCGAAATGACGGCTTTCGGGATAGCCGGACTCAGTGCCGTTAGCGCAGGTTTTTGGACGGACGGGATGTTCCGAAGATTTAGGAAAACCGAAAAAATATACAACCCGCAAATCGGCGATAATGGCGGAAATGCTTTGTATGCCAAATGGCGCGAAGCCCTTTCAAAATCTTTAAATTGGGCGTAATCCTATTCGCGGCTGCGGAAGTAGAATTACGGCTTTTTATATGATACAATTAAATATAAATATAAAATTAAACTATAAAAATTAAAGAGCGGGGGGTCGAAAAAATGAAAAAAAGCATCGTTTTAGGACTGATATTAATATTGTCCATGGTTGCATTTTCGAGAAATTCCTTTGCTGTTAAGGCGTCTGCCGGAGCAAATGGCCCGGTCAACGTCCACAGCGCTAAATTTCAATATAATAAAGCTCTTATGGCTATGAAAGGAAAATATTATTACTCAGCGGTTCAGCATTTTCAAAAAGCAATCCTTGTTAAACCGCATTTCGCCCTTGCATGGGCGCATATGGGAGTAGCTCTGCACAGGCTCGGCTTTCCTTCTCTAGGCATAGTCAGCCTTCAGAAGGCGTTAGAATATAATCCGAATATAAAGTGGGCAAAAATTAAATTAAAAAAATATCTTGCCAGTCCCAGAAGGTAAATCGGATAAATGGGTTCTAACGGTTTTGACGCATTTGCGGCATCGTCCGTATTCGAAAATATTATAAAAAAAGAAGCTTTAAGCTTGAATATTGCTTTTGCCTGCTTTTACGGGTCGAGGAACTATAACCTCGAAACGGATAAAAGCGATTACGATTTTTTTATAGTATATTACCCCTCATTCGAAAATTTTTATACGCATACGTTTTCAAGGTCGTCCGTTATAGAAAAAGATTACGATTATTTTATAACGCCCTTCCATGAATACTTCCGGCACGCTATGAACGGGAACATAAAATTTATCGAACCTTTGATATGCGGTACTTTCGCTTATGGAATAAAAAATTCCGAAAGATTTTCCGGCGTTTTAAAATTAACCGAAAAAATAAAAAAATTTATATTAATAAATTTTAAAAAAAATTTCGACGCAATTTCCGGAATAATAAAAAATAAAAAATTAAATATAGAAAAAGGGGAATATACGTCTAATACCATAAAATATAAGGACTTATACGGTTACGATATTAAAGAGGCGATTAATTCTTTAAGATTGGCTTATTTGCTGGAAAATTATATAAAAACCGGAGAATTTTCTTTTACGGTAAAACAAAATCCTGTTTATGAAGAGTTTGAAATTTATATGAACGATATTAACGCCAGTAAAATATCGAAAAATTATTATTTAGACATAATAAATAAAAAAATTAAAGACTTGGCAGGTTTAGAACAAATTTTAATTTCTAAAGAAGAATCCGTAAAAACGGAACTAACCGGAATAAAACGCGGGCTCGGCAAAGATATTATGGATATATGTAAAGCCGAAGCCTGTTTTGGATTTGAAAAAGCGGTTTAAATATATTATAATATATTGTAAATATGCAAAAAATATTACTGAAATCTAAAATACACAGGGTAAAAATAACCGACGCGAACCTCGAATACGAAGGTTCTATTTCCATCGACGAAGAACTGATGGAGCAGGCGCGTATTCTGCCTTACGAAAAGGTCAGCGTATGGGACATAAACAACGGCGCCAGATTTGAAACATATGCGATTCCGGCGGTAAAACACTCCGGCGATATAATAGTTAACGGTGCGGCTTCGCGGCTAGTGCAGGTCGGAGACATTATAATTATCGCCACGTTCGGGATTTACGACGAAAAAGAGCTGGACGGGTTCAAACCCGTATTGGTTTACGTTGACGGAAAAAATCATGCGGCCGATATAGTTAAATAAAAATTTTAATGAAAAAATATTATGCCGATTACATACTGACTTCGGCAAAATCTTCCGCTTCCATCCCCGCTTTTATAGTAAACGGCAGTCTGACGGCCGATGAAACAACCGGCAATATCTTAAGCGTAGAAAAAATAGAAAAAAACGGCATAAAAAAAAAGAAAGGCCCGGACGGAGTTCCTTTCAAAACCTTAATGGTTCCCGGATTTATCAATGCCCATACACATACCGACATTACTTTTAAACCTGACGATAAAACTCCGCGGATTTTTTCGGGATGGGTTCTGTCCCTGATAGAAAAACGCAAGTCCTTAAACTGCGAAGAAACGGCAAACTTAAGGCTTAAAGCGTTTAAAGAGTTTATCGAAAGCGGAACTACAACGATAGGCGATATTATAGACCCAGTTTCTTTCTGCGATTTAACCGGTATAACGGGGCGCGCTAAATACGCTCCCAGAGTTAAAGGTTTTATAGAATTAAGAGGGCTTGACCCCTCTTATGCCGTTAAAAGAATAGAGGAATTTAAAAATTTCGTTAAAAATAATGCCGAAGCCTTTAAAAAAAACGAAAAATATTTTTCTCCCGGAATTTCT
>JAKAKF010000213.1 GCA_021813595.1 bacterium | reverse complement strand
CTGCGTTATCTTATGTAAATTATTTGCGAAAAAACGGTTACGGCATTAAAGTAAAAGTGCTAAATAAAAAATCTTTATTAGAATCTAAAGATATAATAATTTCGTTTAACAAAATTTCCAATATAGGGGTTATTTTTGCATTATTGAAAACATTCGGTGCTTTTCCGTCGGAACTCAGGCGTATATCCATAAAATCCGTGAACGTCACAGGCGTGCGCATCGTTATTGACGAAAGGTTAATAAGTTTAACTTAAAGAGGGCGTAAATATGGGCTTTAAAAATTTTATAAATATTTTTAAAAAATCGGTAAAATGGTTCGCACTGTTTCTTTTCGGTATTTTTTTATTTATTTTTGCATTAAATAGGCTGGAAAGGAAATTCGGACATAAAAAGGTTTCGGGTAGCGAAATAAAAAATAAAAAAACTTTCGGTTTTGTTATAAAACCAAAAAAGATATTTTCTAATTCAAATGCCGGCAATTCAAAAAACAGCCTAAAAGATATTTTTAATATTCCGGATAAAAAATATAAAAAATTTAACCGGCTATTTATTTCCCCGGAAAAAATAAATAATAACGGAATGAAAGTATTTGCGAATGCCAGTCGCCCAGGCGGCGTAGATTTACCTAACTTTATTAAAAAGTTAAAGTTTAAAGGATTTTCGGAAAAGAAATCCTCCCCACCGTCGTTAATATTTATAAGCGGTAAAACCGCTCTTTTAAGAGCGGACGGAAGAAGTTATTATGTTCGCGCCGGAGAAAACATAAAAGGGATGTTTATATTGAAAGTAGGTTTAACCGGGGTCAGCTATTCAGATAAGGGAAAAATAAAATATTTAAATTTTTAAAAGTCAGCGATGTATCTTATTTTTTAGCATAAAAGCGGGAATTATGCCTATAAGACATATTACGCCTGCGACTATAAATACGTCGTCGTAAGATTGAACCGTTGCAAACATCTTAACTATGCTGTCTATAATTCCTAGACCGGGGTTAATTTTTGCCGAGCCGGCTATGACTCCCGTATTTGCTTTGAACTGGCCTTCGTTATTAAAAAAAGACTTTATCTTAAGGAAAGCGAAATTTCTATCGTTAATTTTATCTCCGTATCTTGTAAGATAGTAAACTTTTTTTGTTGCAAGATAATTTGCAAAGTATGCGATTCCAAAACCGGAAGCAATCCTCATAGTTACAGGCAGTAGGCCTGATGCTTCGGGGATTTGTTCCGTCTTGACAGAATTAAGCCCTGTGCTCATAATCGGCGAATATAGCATTCCGAGCCCTATTCCCCTAATAATCGACGGATATATTATGTCGTATAGGCTTGACTGCACTGATAAATTCCAATATAAAAACAGCGATAAGGCGGTTAAAGCCATGCCGAAAACTATAAAATATTTCCCCCCCCATCTGTCTGCTCCCCTGCCGAAAATAGGCGCAGATAATGCGACGGCTATTGCCGAAGGCATCATAATAAGACCGGTTGTGTATGGAGTATAATTCATAATATTTTCGAGATAAACCGGCATTATAAATAAAGAGCCGAAAAGCGCTATAGCCCTAACGGCATTAATAGAAGTTATAAGGGTAAAATTATAATTTTCAAAAATTTTAAAGTCTATCAGTGGATGGGAAATGAAAGGTTCAAATAAAAAAAACATGATAAAACCTGCGGCGCTCAAAAGTTCACAAATATGTATATAGTTTGAATCCCAGCCTTTATTCTGACCTTCGTTGAACGCTACTAGCATAAAAGAAATAGCGGTTGCGAAAAAAATAAACCCCCAAAAATCGAAATTTGCCTTAAAATATTGCGATTTGCGGTCATCTTCCATAATTATTATTATTCCTATAAGCGTTATAACGGCTATCGGGGCGTTCACGAAAAAAACCCATCTCCATGTTAAATGGTCGGTAATCCATCCGCCGAGCGTGGGGCCTATTGCCGGAGCCGCCATAGCGCCTATCCCCCAGATTCCCATAGCCCTACCTCTTTCGTTCGGTTCAAAGACCTTGCCGAGGAGAGCAAGACCCAAGGGCGCTATGCCTCCGCCGGACAGCCCCTGAATAATCCGAAAAAATATAAGCATGTTAATAGAAGTAGCAAATCCGCAGGCTATAGACGATACTGTGAAAAATATAATGCTAAGTATTATCGGGATTTTTAGCCCTATCTTTTTAATGATAAATGTAATCGGCATTATTATTATTGCGGTTGCAACGCTGTAAGCAATCATAATCCAGTCAACCTCTTCAAGGTCAACTCCGAGGCTGGACATAATTTTAGGAATGGCTATTGTTACGATGCTCATATCGAGCATTACCATAAAAAAGAAAGCTACCAGCAGGATTAATATAAGGTTTTTGTATTCTTTAGAGTACATTATAAATAAATTTTACCATTAAATGACCTAAAAGTCATTTAATAATTTTTTAGCAGGCCGATATTAAATAAACGTAAATTCCACGCTGTTTATGGAAATTAATTCTAAAATCGATATTATATTTGAATAATAAATAACCTGATTTCCGGAATCTTTTATGCCGCCTTTGTTTTCGCTTATTACGTTAAGAAAAAATTCATTCATTA
>JAKAKF010000283.1 GCA_021813595.1 bacterium | reverse complement strand
GAAATTCTTTTCACGGAATGACCGTCGACTTTTTCTATCTTTTTCAAAACCTGCGCCTTGGAGATATATCTGCCTTCGTAAATTTCGTTTATAGCATTGCGGTTCATTATATTTCCGGTAGATTCCATACTAAGAAGAAAACCGTCGTATATATGTTTTTTGGCGTTTATAACTTCTTCTTCGCTGATGCCGCCGCCTACTATGCCGTCGATTATGTCAAAAATAAGTTCTTTAGAAAGCTTGAATTTTTTGGGAGAAACGCCTGCATAAATATAAAAATATCCGTCCGACTTATGAAACACGGAATTTGAATAGATAGAATAGGCAAGCCCTTTATTTTCCCTTACTTCCTGAAAAAGTTTAGAACTAACGGAAGCGCCTAGAATAGTATTTAAAACTTCTGCGGAGAAAAAATCTTCGTCCGACCTGCTTATGCCTTCAAGTCCTATTAAGAAATGGGTCTGCTCTAAATCTTTATCCTGAATAAAATCGCCGTACACTTTGTCGGTTTTAAATTTTTTTTGTATTACTCCTTTATCGTAGCTGTAAGCGATTTTACCCATATACCTGTTGACCGAATCCGCAATTTTACTATGCTCGAAATTGCCTGCTATAGAAATTATTATATTTGCGGGATTGTAATGGCGGTAATAATAATCTAATATTTTTTTCCGGTTAAAATTTTTAATCGTATTTTCGGTTCCTAGAATAGGAAAGGCGTACGATGAATTTCCGTAAAAATTCCTATGAAAAAGTTCCATAGAATAGTCCGAAGGGTCGTCCTGTACGCCTGAAATTTCCTGCAATATTACGCTTTTCTCTTTTTCTATTTCGTCTTCCGGAAACAAAGAATTAAACATCAGGTCGATTAAAAGATCTACGGCGGCATCGTAATTTTTGTATAAAACTTTGGTATATAAACAGGTTAGCTCCGTCCCGGTAAAAGCGTTCAGCGCTCCTCCCATAAGGTCTATTTCTCTGTTTATTTCTTTGTAGGTTCTATTTTTAGTTCCCTTAAAAAGAAGATGCTCTATGAAATGGGATATGCCGTTTAACTGCTCAGGCTCGTAAACCGAGCCTGTTTTAACCCATAATCCTATACTTATAGAATTAAAATACGGTTTTTTTTCCGTAATAAGCGTAATACCGGATTCTAATACTTCTTTTTTAAAATTTTTCATAAAGTCTCTTTTATAGAGAGTTTTATTTTGCCGGCCCTATCCACGTCTAAAACCTTAACTTTTACTTCGTCGCCTTCTTTCAGAACGTCGGAAACTTTTTCTACCCTTTTGTTGTCTATCTGCGAAATATGAACCAGTCCGTCTGTTCCCGGAAATATTTCGACAAAAGCTCCGAACTCCATTATCTTTCTGACTTTTCCGAAATAAATCTTGCCTATTTCCGCTTCCTGGGTTATATCGTTTATCATAGCGACGGCAAGTTTTAACGATTCGCCGTTCGTAGAAGAAATTGTAACCTTTCCCGAATCTTCTATATCGACCTTTGCGCCGGTCTTTTCTATTATGCCCTTTATGACTTTTCCGCCTGACCCGATAACTTCTCTGACTTTCTCCGGCTTAACCATCATAGTGACGATTCTCGGAGCATTTTTTGCCATATCCTTTCTAGGTTCGCTTATAGACTGAAGCATTATGCCGAGTATATGCATTCTTCCTTCTTTTGCCTGCGAAAGAGCATTTCTTAAAATCTCTTTGGTAACCCCCGAAATTTTAATATCCATCTGTAAGGCCGTTACTCCTTTAGATGTTCCCGCAACTTTAAAATCCATATCTCCAAGATGGTCTTCGTCCCCTAAAATATCGGAAAGTATTGCAACTTTATCTCCTTCTTTAATAAGCCCCATGGCTATTCCCGCAACCGGAGCCTTTATGGGAACTCCCGCATCCATCAAAGCCAGAGTGCCTCCGCAGATTGTAGCCTGAGAAGAAGACCCGTTGGACTCAAGTATTTCGGAAACCAATCTTATCGTATAAGGGAATTCTTCTGCGGACGGAATTATATATCTGAGCGCTTTTTCGCCCAAAGACCCGTGACCTATTTCTCTTCTGCCTGGAGACCTCAAAGGAGCGACCTCGCCTACCGAAAAAGGAGGAAAATTATAATGCAGCATAAATCTTTTGGTCGATTCTTTCTCGGGCGCGTCTATTATCTGCTCGTCGAATTTAGTTCCTAAAGTAGCGGCTACGAGAGCCTGCGTTTCGCCGCGCGTAAAAACGGCGCTTCCGTGAGCCATAGGCAATTCTCCTACGGAACAGCTTATAGGCCTTATTTCTCTCATCCCTCTTCCGTCTATCCTTATACCTTCGTTAAGTATATTTTTTCTTAATATATCTTTTTGAATAGATTCAAGAATCTGGCTTATTGCCGCTTCATAGCCCGGATAAGACTCTTTCAGAAGTTCGATAATCTTGGAGTTTAAATTTTCCACTCTTTCGTTTCTTTCCAACTTAGCGGAAATTTTAAGGGCATCGGATAAATCGTCGTAAGAAAGCTCCTTGACTCTTTCATATAATCCTTCCGGTATTTTAATTTCTTCCGGTTCGGCTTTAATAATGCTGATTCCCGATAAAATCTTGTTCTGAAACTCGATTAATTCTACGATTTTATTATGCCCGAACTCTATCGCCGAAACGAGCTCTTCCTCGTCTAATTCGTTAAAGCTCCCTTCTACCATAGTTATGGCATCTTCTGAGCCTGCTACTATAAGAAACGTGTCGCTGGTTTCAAGTTCTTTATAAGTCGGGTTAGCGATAAAATTACCGTTTACCCTTGCAATTCTGACGCCTGCAGTCGGTCCGCTAAAAGGGGCTTCGGACAGCATCAAAGAAAATGAAACGCCTAACATTGCCGCCATGTCCGGGTCGTTTTCGTTGTCCATTGAAACGACGGTAGCTATTATCTGGGTGTCAAAAAAGTAATTATCCGGGAAAAGGGGTCTTATCGGCCTGTCTAAAAATCTGGATGTTAAAACCTCTTTTTCGGTCGGCCTTGCCTCTCTTTTAAAAAAACCGCCCGGTATTTTTCCGGCAGAATAATATTTTTCTACGTAATTCACGGTAAGAGGTAAAAAATCGGTTCCTTCTTTTATTTTTTTATTTAAACATGTGGTAACCAGAACTTTTGTATCCCCTATAGAAACTAACGCGCTTCCGGAAGCCTGCTTGGCAAGCCTCCCCGTTTCGATAGTTATTGTTTTGCCGTCAAACATTAAAGTGTTGCTTATCATCTTGTCTCCTATTAAATCTTATTAAATTGCTTAAGAATAATTTATTTGTCTTTTTTGTTTTATTTGCGAAGTTCGAGAGATTCTATCAGATTTTTATATCTCGCCTCATCTTTGCTTTTTAAGTAGTCCAGAAGATGCCTTCTTTTCGAAACCATCTTTAAGAGACCTCTTCTGGAATGATGGTCTTTGGCAAACTTTTTAAAATGTTCCGACAGCAAATTAATCCGGTATGTAAGAAGTGAAACCTGCACCTCCACCGAACCGGAATCATTATCGTGAGTCTTGAATTTCTCGATTATTGCGTTTTTTTCTTCTTTTGAAATAGGCATTTAATTGAACCCCCTTAAGGATATATTTTAGTTAGTTTAAATTTTTTGCCGGCATATGTTTAATTAACACCGCCGATATGAATACCCGATACTTTATTAATATTTATAATGTTCCCTATTATAAAATCGGGACCTTTTTCAAGCGACTCCAGCGGCAGAGCTTCGGAAATATCGAAACCGCCCGCACTCGTCCTTTTAAGGCTGTAAAGATGCGCCGGAATACCGAATTTATCGGTAATATCCTGAGCTATCGCCCTTACGTACGTTCCTTTCGAAACGGTGCATCTGAAATCTATGAAAGGGTTGCCGTGCGATTTTACTTCAAAATTATGGATTTTAACTACGGATGTAGGATTTTCCAGAATTACGTCAATATTTTTTCTTGCATATTTATATAAAGGAACGCCTTTATGTTTTCTGGCGCTGAAGGCCGGTATCTTTTGAATAAAATCGCCTTTTAAATTATTAAGATAAAGAACTACGTCATCCATTTCCGAATCCGAAACATCTTTTGCGGCGTTTTGCCGGCCGTCGATATCGAGCGTATCGGTGCCTACGCCTAATTTAAGCGTCCCTTCGTACGATTTCGGAAAATTAACTAAGCCGTCCTGAAGCTTTGTGGCTTTGTTTAAAAGAACGGGCAGCACTCCTGTGGCAAAAGGATCCAATGTTCCGGCATGGCCTACCTTGGAACAGTTAAGCTCTTTTTTTATTAAAGAATCTACTTTAAAAGAGGTCATATCCTTCGGTTTGTCTATAACTAAAATCCCGCTTAATAAATTATTTTTATTCTTATCCATTACCGTATTTAAATTACTTACTTTATTTTATTATTATTTTATATTATTTCGCTGCAATATTTATATACTTCGTTTTTAATTTCGTTTATATCTCCGTTTACTTTACATCCAGCCGCAAATTTATGCCCTCCGCCGCCGAACTTCTCGGCAACGTATGCTACGTTCGCGTAGCTTTTAGACCTGAAATTCAACCTGTACTGATTGGGTCCCGTCTCCCTGAAAAATATAGCTATTTCGACCCCCTGGATCGACCTCGGATAGTTTACGAAGTTTTCGTATAAACCGTTAATCCTGTTTCCGTCGGCTTCCCTCAATACGTCTTCTATCATTTTCTTTGTTCCGACCATTGATGCTACCTTTCCGTTAGAGGAAAATTCAAGAGTGTTTAAACTTTTCCCCAGCAGATAATACATCTCGGCAGGTTTAGTTTCAAAAAGCTCGGTGGCTATTTTAGCCGGGTCTAAATTATATTCGTTTAAAACGGAACATATATAAAAAGACCTTTTATTAGCCGAAGAATAATGAAAAGAACCGGTATCGGTCAATATGGACGTATATAAAGACAGAGCGATGTCGTCATCGATAAACGATAATATTTTTTTTCTTTCTTCGGCTTCGCAGGGAAGAGGTTCTCCTAATTTATCTCCGAGAAAGTTATCAAAAGGAGAATAGGCGATACCGTTTACATGAGCTCCGTATGCTAAAAAAAGATAGAAAAGGACTTCGCCGGCAGAACTTGCATCCGGCAGTACCAGATTAGAATGCCCGAAAAAGTTGTTTGTAAAATGATGGTCGATATTAATTATTCTGTTTATGCCCGAGAGATGTTCATAATTAGCCCCGACGCGCGAAAATTCCCCGCAATCTACGACTATAAGCAAATCTATGGGTTCTTTCGGAAACTCGTTTAAAAATTTATCGACCTGCGGCAGAAATTTTAAATTATTCGGTATCTGGTCTTTATCATATAAATAAACGTCTTTGTCTATAGCTTTTAAAAAAATACCCGCAGCTATTGCTGAACTTATGGCATCGCCCTCAGGATTTTCATGCGTCGCAATAAGAACCTTTTTTGACGTTTCTATGATTCTGAATATATCGGAGGCGGAATTATTTAAATTCTTTAAATCCGAAGCTAAATAATTTTTTTTTATCGATATCATAATTTTAATCTATTAAAAAATTTACTTTATTTATAGTCTTTATTGTTTTGACGAATTATAACTGTTTATAATAGTGTTTATATCAAAAGCCTTTTGCAGACCGCCGTAATATTCGAACCTGATTTCGGGGACTACTCTTAAGAGCACTTTAGAAAAAACTATTTTTTTAATAAAATTTTTAGAACTTTCAAAACCGCTTAGCGCTTTTTTCACTTCTTTCTCGGAACCCAATACGCTGAAGAATACTTTGCAGAATTTTAAGTCTTTTGAAATTTCGGCGCTTATAATGGTAACATTTTTCAATCTTGCGTCGTTTACTTCGAATTCTAAACACAAAGAAACTTCTCTTGCAATAAGTTCGGCTACTCTTTTATTTCTTTCTATCAATTTATTAAAACTCTCCTCTATTACCTTATTATAATATATTATTGCTATATTATATGCGCGAATAAATCTTTTTTACGCATTATTTGCCGAAGATTCCAGCGTCTGTTTGATATATTCTATATCGAAAGCTTCTATAATATCCCCGACTTTTATATCGTTAAAATTTTCAAGCAGTATGCCGCATTCAAAATTTGCCTGAACTTCTTTTGCGTCTTCTTTAAACCTTTTCAGCGAGTCGATGTGTCCGGTATATATTACCACGTTATCCCTTAACAGCCTGACGTTTGACGACCTTTTGACGACCCCGCTTAATACGAACGACCCTGCAACGGCACCCGATTTCGGTACGTTAAAAACGCTTCTTACCTCCACCTTGCCGGTAATTTTCTCTTTTTCTATAGGGGCAAGAAGTCCCTCCATAGCATCTTTTATGTCTTTTACAGCATCGTAAATTATGCTGTAGTATCTTATTTCTATACCTTCGGTTTCGCTTAATGCCGAAGCCTTAGACTCCGGGCGCACGTTAAAGGCTATGATTATAGAGTTAGTCGCTTTTGCAAGCATAACGTCGCTTTCTGTAATTGCCGACGCCCCGCTGTGTATTATATTGACTTTTACCTTTGGGTTGGAAAGTTTTTTAAACGACTGTATTAAAGCTTCCATAGAGCCGTAAACGTCTGTTTTAACTATTAGCCTGAGTTCTTTTACGTCTCCGGATTTAATCTTTTCGTACAATCCCTCGAGAGTAAGCCTTGCATTTGAGCTTAACTCGACTTCCCTGTGCTTCAACTGCCTCTCTAAACTTATTCTTTTAGCCTCTTTCTCGTCCTTAAGCGCGATAAAATTGTCTCCCGGAGATGCAACGCCTTCCAATCCGAATATTTCGACGGGAGTGGACGGACCGGCCGTTTCAATCTTATTTCCCTTGTAGTCTAGCATTGCCCTGACTTTAACGTAATACAAACCGCATACCGCGCTGTCGTTAACTTTTAATGTGCCGCTCTGTATTAAAACCGTAGCCACGGGACCCCTTCCCTTATCGAGCTTTGCTTCGATAACGGTTCCCCTTGCCGGTTTGTTAGGATTTGCTTTTAATTCTAATATTTCGGATTGGAGTATGATGAGTTCGAGGAGTTCTTTTATTCCAGAGCCCGTTTTAGCCGAAACCTGCGCATAAAGGGTCGTCCCTCCCAGCTCTTCGGAAACGAGGCCGTATTCCAGAAGACTGTTTTTAATTTTAGCAGGATTTGCGCCCGGCTTGTCTATTTTATTTATTGCGACTATAATCGGAACGTTGGCAGCTTTAGCATGGTTAATAGCTTCTATAGTTTGAGGCATAACTCCGTCGTCTGCCGCAACTACAAGGACTACTATATCGGTTATGCCGGCGCCTCTAGCCCTCATTTCCGTAAACGCTTCGTGTCCCGGAGTATCGAGAAAAGTAATCATAGAGCCGTCTATCTCGACGCTGTATGCGCCTATGTGCTGGGTTATACCGCCGGCTTCGTTCGATGTAACGTTCGTTTTTCTTATAGCGTCGAGCAGTGAGGTCTTGCCGTGGTCAACGTGTCCCATAACGGTAACTACCGGCGCCCTCGGTAAAAGTGAATCTTCGGCATCTGCGGATTCTTCAAGGGCTATAGCTTCGTTAAAACTTACGTTTTCTACGGTATATCCATACTCGGAAGCAATGAGGGAAGCCGCATCTATGTCTATTATATGATTCATAGTAGCTATTATGCCGACATCCATTAATTTTTTTATAACTTCGGACGCTTTAACTCCGAGTGCCTGGGATAATTCGTTTACGGTTATGCCGCTGCTTATTTTAATCACTTTCTTGGATGCTTTTTTTTCTGGCACTATCTGCTGGATGCGCTTCGGCTGTTTATGAAACTTACCGCCGAATTTTCTTTTATGCTTCCTGAAAATAAACGATTCCCCTTCCTCGGACGTGTCTATAAATTTTTCGTTCTTAGAAAATTTAGCTTGGGGACCTTTCTTTATTTCTTCTTTTTTAACAGGTTTTTTATAGGGCGAGGATTCAGGTGCTTCTTCTGACATACTCTTAGCTTTCAGGGTGTCTAACGTTTTTATTACGCTAAGAACGTCCGGTTTTTGAACTTCTTCTTTTTTGCCGCCTTTTTTTAATTTAATAACGTTTTCTTTTCCCTTGGCGGGTTTTTCTGCCGCGGTTGCATGGCGCGGAGGTTCAAGCTTTTTATGCTCTTTAAATTCCCCTGCATTTTTAACAGGCGTTAAAACTTCGACAGGCTCCAAGAGCCTTTCGCCGGATTCATGTTTTTCGGTTGAAGATATATTCGCCGGTTGCGGCTCGGTTAAAATTGCTTTAGTTTCTTCCGGTTCCGTCCTGCTTGCCCTTCTCCTGATAACTCCTTTAGAAACCCTTCTTTCTTCCATTATTTTCCCTTTTTTAGTGTGCAGTCTTAGCTTTCTCTTTTATATAGTATCTTGTTCTATTTTTTCTTTAAGCTCTATATCGGATTTTACTTTTTCTAAATAAACGCTTGCCGAATTAATAATTTTCTCGGCTTTTTTTACATCCACGGAAATATCTTTTGCTAATTTTTCCGCGTCGGCGCCGGATATATCGTTTGCCGATGCATAACCGTTCTGATACAAAAGCTTTGCCGTAATTTCCCCGACTCCGGGAATGTCCATAAGGTCTTTATAAGCGTTTTTATCCTTTGTGCTGATTTTAGATTCGCTTAAAATGTCTATTTTATAACCGGTAATTTTTGTCGCAAGCCTTACATTTTGACCCTGTTTGCCTATCGCAAGCGCAAGCTGGTCGTCGGGAACCACGACGGTAATAGATTTTAAATCCTCGTTAACCATAATATTGGAAACTTCAACCGAACTTAGAGCGCTTACGACAAATTTCGATGGATTATCCGAATAAGGTATAATATCTATTTTTTCGCCTCTAAGCTCGTTAGTTATACTCTGTATCCTTATGCCTCTCATTCCGACGCAGGCGCCTACAGGATCTATATCTTTATTGGTGGTCGCAACGGCAATTTTAGACCTGAATCCGGGCGCCCTTGCAACTCTAACTATCTTAACGGCTCCATCATATATTTCGGGAACCTCGGTCTCAAAAAGTTTGGCTAAAAACTCGTCCGAAGCGCGTGATAGAATAAGTTTAGGACCGCCTTTTTCCATTTTTATATTGGACAGTACGGCTCTTATCCTGTCGTGCGGCCTGTATGTTTCGCTGAATATTTGCTCCTGCCTTGGCAAAATAGCCTCGGTTTTACCAAGATCTACTATTATTACGGACTTTTCGACCTTCCTTACGAGTCCGCTGACTATCTCTCCCTTTCTCTCGTTAAATTCGTTAAAAATATTTTTGTATTCGATTTCTTTTATTTTTTGGAAAATAATCTGTTTTGCAACCTGCGCTTCTATTCTTCCATAAATATTTTTTTCTACTTTAAGTCCGAGGCTATCTCCGATAATAGCATCTGGGTCATCTTTAAGGGCTTCTTCGAGAGATATTTCAGTTTTGGCGTTTTTAACTTCTCCCACTACAAGTTTAAACATAAAAACCTCTATCTCGCCGGTTTCCTCCGTAAAATGCGCTTCTAAATCATAACCCTGCCCGAGGTTTTTTCTGGCTATAGCAAGAATAGCCTGTTCCAAAGCCTCCACCACCAGATATCTGTCGATATTTTTATCTTTTGATACCTGGTCTATCACCGGGTTTAAATCGTTTATAATAATTTGAGGCACCTTAAGACTCCTTAATTTTATAAATTTATATTATACGACCAACAAATTTCCTTTCTTTATATCGCAAAAACCTACCGTCCTATGTTTATTCTCTATTTCGTCGAAAATAGTGATGCCCGGGTTTTCGTCTTCGCCCGACGCGTCCGTTATCTCCCCTATGAGATTAATTCTGCCGTCTATTTTATTTTTTAATGCTATTTTTACTCTTTTGCCTATAAATTTTTTATAGTCCTTAAATTTCAACAATACCCTGTTTATGCCGGGGGACGAAACTTCAAGAGTGTATTTAAATTTTATAATGTCTTTGACGTCGAGAATCATACTTAATTCTTTAGATATTTCGGACAAAGCCGATATTCCCACCCCGCCGTCGGCATCGACGTACACTCTTAGAATAGCGCCGCTGTTTTTTCTTGCCGGAAAAAACACTGCCCCTACAAGATAACATCCGTAATAAGGCACTATATCCTCGATAATTTTTTCTATTTCTTTTATTAAATTTTCGTGCATAAAACAAAAAAAGCGGGTATAACCCACTTTTATATAAAAACCTTGTCGTAAAATATTTTTTATATACTATAATATAGAATTATAAATGAAATTAAATAAAATATCAACAATAAATTTTATGCCCGTATCTTACGGAATATAAAAAAAGCCCGCATGCAGGCGCGCATATAATATTACGCACTTGATTTTCTCCTTTAAGCATATCAGTCAGGCGCTTAATATCCATTTTTCCAGTTCCGCATAAAATTATAACTCCGACTATTCTCCTTACCATATGCCTTAAAAAACCTTCCCCTTCTATAAATATATCAAACCCGTAATTTTTGCGGCACACTTTTATTTGGGTAATTACTCTGTGGTAATTTCTGTTTTTTTCTCTTCTTTCCCTTTTCGCAAAATTAAAGAAATTATTTCTTCCCAAAAAAACATTTGCGGATTCATTCATTAAACCAATATTCAACTCTTCTTTAACAAACCACGACTTGTCCGATAACAACGGGCTCCTGAATCCGGAATTTATTTTATAAAGATACGTTTTTGAAATAGTATCGTATGTCGCATGAAACGAATCATGCACTATTTCTAAGTTCTTTACTGATATGTCGCGGGGCATAATTCCGTTTAGCGCATTTTTAAACCTTGTTAAATCATAATAAAAAGGAAGTTTAAAATTGGCAACCTGGTTTAAAGCGTGAACGCCAGCGTCGGTTCTACCCGAAACGAATAATTTTACGTCTAATTTAGTAATAATTTTTATAGCTTTCAGTATTTCGTTTTCTACGGTTTTATTTCTTAACAGCGCTTTAACGCTGTTTTGAGCCTGCCAGCCGTTATAATCAGTTCCGCAATATTCAAAAACCATTAAATAATTCATACGATTATTATAATACATATTTAAGATTGCTTCGTCGTCTCCAACTCCTCGCAATGACAGACGCCGATTGTCATTGCGAGCGCAGCGAAGCAATCTCAAAAAATTAAATTAATTATTATCCGTTATTGCCGCTTTTAGAAAGTATATATCTTAAAGACCGAAGCGACAAACCTAAACTTTTTGCGGCTTCCAATTTAGAGTTTTCCTTTTTTATCCTGTTTGCCGCTATGTATTTTTCTAATTCTTTCATAAAATCCGGAAGCGATATGTTCTTATTTCTGTTGATGCGGTCGAATATATCCGCTATCTCGGACATATAAATTTCGGGGTCGGTTCCGTTAAACTCCTCATTTCTTTGAAAACCGCCCGCTTCATTTTTTGCAGGAGTCGTGCTTTTTGCTTTATTTGCGCTATTAAAAATATAATCGGGAAGACATTCCATGCTTATTTCTTTCGGCGTGTCTCCGGCGCCAGATATATCCCATCCTTCGCAATAAATACAGGCTCTTTCGATAAGGTTTTCGAGTTCTCTGGTATTTCCGGGATAATCGTAATCCATAAGAGCCGACAGCGCATCACGGGAAATAGAATCTATATTCTTAGAAAACTTTTTTATAAAATAAGAAATAAGCGGCGGAATATCTTCTTTATGTTCCCTTAGAGGAGGCATCTCGATATTTATGGAATTTAACCTGTAATAGAGGTCTTCCCTGAATTTTCCGCCGGATATTAACGCGCTCAAGTCCTTGTTCGTTGCGGCTAATATCTTAATCCTTGCGGACTCTTCCGTATTGGAGCCTAATTTTCTATATACTTTCTCCTGTAAAACCCTTAATAATTTAACCTGGACGCTTAAAGGCAAATCGCCTATTTCGTCTAAAAAAAGAATTCCTCCGTCCGCATATTTTATCAACCCCATTTTATCGGATTCCGCGCCTGTAAATGCACCCTTGACATAACCGAACAATTCGCTTTCGATAAGATTATCGGGAATAGCGGCAAGGTTAACGGGCACGAAAGGAATATTTTTTAAACTGCCTGAATTTTTGGAATAAATTTCGTAAACCAGCCTCGCCGCAAGTTCTTTTCCGGTTCCGGACTCGCCGGTAATGAGAATATTATTAAAAGCTGAAGAAATGCGGGATATTTCGTTTACGACGTTTTTTATCGCTTTGGAAATTCCTTTTATTTCGCCTGACGTAATACAAACCGATTTCAGGTCGTTTAATTCGTTAAAAACTGAAAAATAGTCCAATGCTCTTCTGACGGTAATTTTAAATTCTTCATTGTCGAACGGTTTAGCCAGATAATCGAAAGCTCCCAGCTTTATTGCTTCTATGCCGGTTTTAACATCGGAATACGCCGTCATTAATATAACAGGAATATGTTTATATCTAGAGATAAAATCCGCTTTTTCCCTCCTGAAATATTTTATTAAATCTATGCCTGACATCTCGGGCATCTTAATATCCGATATAATCAAATTAAAATTTTTTTCGTCTATAAGCTTTATTGCCAAACTTACGCTTTCGGCGGTAAAAATATCGTATCCCTCCAGCTTAAGAAGTATGGCTAACGATTCAAGTATGGACTTTTCGTCGTCTATTATTAATATTTTAGGTTTATTTTCCATTTTAAAACAAATTTTAATATATCATAAGTTTACTTGGGGATTTAGTTTGGTATTTGGGGTATATTAATTCTTATTAAGGTTCCCCTTCCCGCCCTGCTTATAATGTTTGCTTCTCCACCCAGGCTTTCCGTTATCGAATAGACTATTGACAGTCCTAATCCGAAACCGTTTTCTTTAGTCGTAAAAAGCGGCTTGAAAGCATTTTTTCTCGTAAAATCGTCCATTCCTTCTCCGTTATCCGAAACACTGATAGAAATATAATTTTTATCTATTCCGTTTTTTATCTTTTTTGAACCTATTCTTATAATTCCCGTATTGCATTTGCCGTTTTTAACGAGCGACAACTTTCTTTCTATGGATTGTACGGCATTTTGAATTACATTTGCAAATATCTGTCCTATTCTGCTTTTTTCGGAGAATATTTCCGCATCCTTGCCGACGCTGTTATGAATTTTAATCGAGTTGAAAGCATATCTCGAGGCTAATTCTTCTAAAAATAAAAACAAGTTGAATTTTTCAAAATTCCCGTTTCCGCCTATAGTTTTAGACTTTATCTTCACAAAACCTAAAAAATCGCTTA
>JAKAKF010000181.1 GCA_021813595.1 bacterium | reverse complement strand
TGCTTTCTTGTAATAAGCGTCGTAGTAACCTGCAGATAAAGCAAAAGTCCCTAAAATTATACGCCTTTTTACCTCGTTTCCAAAACCGGCCTCCCTCGACTTTCTGTAAAGAGCGTCCAGGCTCTGCATTCCGTTCCCGTCTGCTTCCTTATATCTATAACCGTATCTTATACCGTCGTATCTTTCTAAGTTCGAACTGGCCTCGCTTGTGGCAATTATATAATAAGCCGCAACCGAATATTTAGTATCCGGCAGGGATATATCTACTATATCCGCTCCCAGTTCTTTCAATAAAGCTTTGATTTCCGAAATTTTAGAACCTATTTCCGGTTCTAAACCTTCGGAAAAAAATTCGGCGGGGATTCCCACCCTTAATCCTTTCATCAGGGATTTATCGGCTTTTTTCACTATTCCGGCATAATCTTTAACTTCAAATTTTCTGGTAGTCTGGTCTTTTTCGTCGAACCCGGCGACCGCTCCGAGCATAATCGCGGCATCGGTTACATCTTTGGAAAGGACGCCCGCCTGGTCGAGCGAAGAACTGAACGCTATAATACCGTATCTTGAAATTAAACCGTAAGTCGGCTTCAATCCGACTATTCCGCAAAGGGCGGCGGGCTGCCTGACGGAACCGCCCGTATCCGTTCCGAAAGAGCCGGCGCACAAATCCGCTGAGACGGAGGCGGCGGAGCCTCCGCTGGAGCCTCCGGGAACCCTGTTCAAATCGTAAGGATTTCTCGTTGTTTTATAAGCGCTGTTCTCGGTTGAAGAGCCCATGGCAAATTCATCTAAATTTGCCTTTCCCAAAAAAACGTAATTATTTTCTTTCAACTTCCTTACGACTGTAGAATCGTAAGGGCTTATAAAATTATCCAATATTTTTGAGGCGCATGTCGTCTTTTTGCCTTTTATTAAAAAAATATCTTTTATCGAAAGCGGAATACCGGTAAGAGGATGAAAACCGCCTCCCGAAGCGATGATTTTGTCTGCGGCTTCGGCGTTTCGCTCTGCCTCTTCGAAATCGTTGTACAGATAAGCCGAAACCTTAGGGTCGGCTTCTTTTATCCTTTTTATATATGAGTTTAAAATGTCTTTACTCGTTGCTTCTTTATTTTTTAAAAGAACGCCGAGTTCGCCTATGGTCAGCTTGTATAAATCATCGGTCATTTATAATTACCTCGTTATTATATAAATGCTTATTTTATTACTGAATTATTTATTCTATAATCTGCGGCACGACGAAAAAGCCTTCTTCAGAACCGGCGCTCCGCGTTTCAAAAGCAGGGGCGTTGCTTTTGACTATAGCAAAATCGAAACTGTCGTCGATTTTACACTCGTCTATGCGGCAGTCCTTATAAAATTTATCGCTTAAATCGCTTCCCGAAGTCAATTTATCGTATTCAAGTTCGTTTAATGCGTCTTCTATTTTTGAAACGTCGGCTTCCTGTATCATATTTATATATTCCAGTATTTTATTTAATTCCGAAGCGAAATGTCCGAGGTCTTTTTCGCTCAAATCAAGCTTTGCCAGCTTCATTACGTGGTGTATGTCGATTATGTTTTCTTTTTTATCCGTTTCCATTAAACAGCCCCTTTTTAATAATATTCGTAATTATCTATAATCTCTTCGATAAGTTCTTCGGGTATCTCCCTTAAAAATCTCGACGGCATATTATATTTGTACTCTTTGCCCGACCTTCTTCTTTTAGACCATGTAAGATAAAGTTTTTCTTTCGCTCTTGTTATCCCTACGTAACAAAGTCTTCTTTCTTCTTCCAGCGACAGCTCGTTGTCTAAAGACCTTATGTGCGGAAAGAGATGCTCTTCAAGCCCCGCGATGAAAACAACCGGAAACTCTAAGCCTTTTGCGCTGTGGAGGGTCATGAGCGACACTTTTGTAATATCCGAACCGCCCCCCGCATCCGGTTCTTCCTTAGTATCGTTAATCGCGCTCTGGTCTAAAAACTCGGTGATATCGTCGAAATCATGGGAAGCGTTTATCAGTTCTTCTATATTTTCTAGCCTGTTGCCGTCAAGTTCGTTAGCCTTGGATACCCCGGCTTTAAGCATAGATTCATAGCCCGAAGCTTTATAGGCGAAATTGATTATATCCGCCAGTTTATCGCCGGAGTTCGAACCGTAACCGCGGCCAGATTCTTCTCCCGCATCGGTATTGCCTGTTTTAACCGCCCCTTCATGTTTGCTTAATATTGCCGATTCTATTTCCGATTTTATTTTCAATATTACGCCGAAATAATTTGCGATACCGGAAACGGAAAAATCGCGGGCGGTCAGCCGGGAAAATTCGATTGAAACGGAAATAGTCTGCTCCTGCATATTGTTCAATCCTCTTATTGAGGAAAACAGCCCCGTTTTTAAAGCTGTTAAAATATCGGCTCCGTTTTTAAATGCGATGTCCTGCATATTTTTTATCGTTTTTTCGCCTGCGCCTGTAGGAACGCACTGAATGCTCCTTTCAAAACTCACCGCGTCTTTAGGGTTAAGCGCAAATCTTAAAAACGATAAAATATCTTTTATCTCTTTTCTCTGATAAAATTTTAACCCGCCGTAAATGTTATATCTTATGCTTTCCTTTACAAGCCTGTCTTCGATGA
>JAKAKF010000219.1 GCA_021813595.1 bacterium | reverse complement strand
TCATAGCGGCAAGCGTTATTAAAATCTGCAAAACCCCGGTATAGGTCATTATTCGCACCTCTTTTATGCTTAATTATGTTTAATTAAAATTAAATCTTATCTATAAAATCGATAAAAAACCATAATACGGCATACATGACGGCTATGCCGGCAAAAGCCGTTAAAAATGCAATCATTTTACGGTACTCTCCTTAAAATATTTAATTAATACTAACTTTATATAAAGTTCAAAATTTATCCGGATATATCAACACGTAAAACAAATATACCAATACTACTATCGAAACTATAAGAAGAATAATATTTTCTATCATAAATTGCCTGCCTCCGTTCATATAAATAAATTAAAATTTTTGGCGGTTTTACCCCTATAAGCCCTACATCTAAGATATAAATGCTTAAGTTGCGCATTTTTTGCAAAAAAAATAGCCGGAGGTTTCAAAACCTTCGGCTATTAAAGTAATAAGTAATAAAAATATTATCGATATACGATTATAAATATATATTAATAAAAATCCATTGTCTTTTTAAACTAAATTATATTTAACTTTCTCTGATCTCTTTAATAGCTTACGAAGTTAGCTGACGGGCTAAGGATAAAGAGTATTCCTCTATCGAAAAGATATTCGCCCCGAAATTTTGGTTCCTCCGCTTCCCTTATTAATAAAAGGGAACTAAGCTTTAATTTTCAAAGAACGATTTTATCAGGGTAATGCTGCAATTTATTATAAATATATATCCGATAAAAAATTAAGTCAAGAAAAATCGGAATTGGTGTATTTATCCTTTTATTAAGAAGTTTTAATTGAAAATATTTATCTGAATGTTATAATAAAAACATTTATATAAAATTAAAACTTCGTACGGAGGTTTCAAATGTCCTTTAGAAAAATATTGTTATTAACTTCCTTTTTATTCCTTGCCGGTTTTTTATTTATTTTCGTTAAACATAGTTTTGCTTTACATAAATCTGCAGTAAAAACAAAACGCGAACTTAGCATATTAAAAGGCAAAAGCATTGTTATAAAATCGGGGTGCATCCGCTGCCATTCTTTCGTTAAAAGAAAAAGGATCGATAATATAGCAACTCTTGCCGGATGGGGAAATAAACATCTTTCGATTAAGCAGACGGAAAAAGCTATTAGAAGTTGCAGAATGGATCCTTACTGCTCTCAAATTTTAACCGATAAACAGGTTAAATATGTTGCTTATTATCTTAATTCGTTAAAATAAAATGTCGGCAAAGAAACGCTGATGGGCGAAACAAGGGTAAATTTACATCATCTATTGGAAGATATACGGGATTCCTATCCGTTTCCGCAGGAAGAAAAAATAAACTTATCCGAAATGATGCAGTTCGAAAAGAGCAATGCCTTTAAAATTCATTTCGGAAAAAAGGGAAAACCCGTCGGGGTCGGTTTCGTCAGGAAATATAAAGACCCGCTTGACGAAGAAAAAAGGGGGGTAGCTATATCTACTTGCGGAAAAGTTATAAAACACGGATGGGATTGGCTGGGAATTTCCGCCAGAAATCCGGATTATATATCGGGAGTAGTAGAAATGCCGGGGTTCATTTATTTGAACGGATTGACAATTTTCAATTTGAATTTTTAATCTACAAGCATCTCTTTAATCGCGGCTTTAACGGATAGTATGACATCTTCACGGATTCTGCCGAGTTTTTTAACTCAATATTATTTAATCTTTATCATTTAATTTAGTCGAGCCTTTTATTTCCTGTTTCCGGCAGAAAAAAAGAAAGGAAAAATGCGGCGGATATTAAACCTGCAACGGCATAATAGCCCAAATTTTTATTTTCCCTGACGAAATACGTCATTATTAAAACCCCGCATACTGCCCCTATTTTGCCCGACATTGCAGAAAATCCGTAAGCCGACGACCTGAAAGACGTCCTTGAAAGCTCGGCAGGGAAAATCCCTACCGTTAAAGACGCTAAAGAATTAAAAATTTCGGCAATAAAAATTACGGCGGCAAGACCCCCTAACGTGCCGTAAAAGGAAGGAAGAAGAAAAAGGGAAATGCCCATTCCCGCAAAACCGGCAAGCTGTATCTTCTTTCTTCCGATTTTATCGATATTTAAAAGTCCGGCTAGGGAGCTTGCTATGCCTATTAAAAGAATTAAAGACGTTATAAGAGCATTGCCTTCGTTTGAAATAAATCCGCTTTTTTTAAAAATTAACGGAATTAAGAGGCCGATGCCGTATGCTCCGATATCGTACAAAAACCAGATAGAAGAATAAAGCAGGGTATTTTTTATATGCGCCTTGGAAAACATTCCTTCTATATATAATTTATTTTTTTTATATTCCTTTTTAATGCGTTTTGCATTTATCCATCTTTCCGATTCGGGCATAGAAATTCTTAAAAACATTACTATTAACGCGGGAATTACGCTGATACCAAGCATAAAACGCCACATTTCGTGCCCGAAAGGAAAAAGAGCCGCTGCCGTTAAAGAAGAAAATATCGAACCTATGCCGAACGACAAGCCGGCGAAGGAAAGATGTTTGCCTCTTAGCGCCTCGGGCGCGGTTTCCGCAATATACGAATTGGATACCGGATAATCGGCTCCGACCGCAACGCCCAGAGCAAGGCGT
>JAKAKF010000170.1 GCA_021813595.1 bacterium | reverse complement strand
AATTTTATTACGGTTTGAACCGGTCAAGGATGTTTCAGATTTTACCGATTCGCCGGCAGGAATGGAAAAATTAGATTCTATCTGCATGCCGCTTATAGCAATAGGCGAATCCCTCAAGAAGCTTGATAAAATTACGGAAGGAGAACTTTTTAAAAAATATCCTGATATTGAATGGAAAAAAGCGATAGGCATGAGAAATATTATTAGCCATCAGTATTTTGACATAGATGCGGAGGCCGTGTTTCATGTATGCGATATAGAAATACCCCGTCTGGCAAAAACGATTGAAAAAATGATTAAAGATATTAAATAAATCTGGTGCCTTTAATTCGTGCCTTTAATTCTACCGTAAAAATTAGAATTAGATTTATACGGCATACGCTTCAACCTCCAAACGAACCATTTTTACATTAATATTGCCTGATTCATCTGTTGGATGGTCTATTTTATAAGATTCCGATACTTCGTCAAGAAAAGTTTCCCTTAATGTTTCCGGCAAGCAATCCGTAAATGGAAACCAAGTAGTTCTTAACCATCCTTTAAAACTTTCTTCTCCGGCATGTTTAATATTCTTTGTAGTCAATTCTAATCGCAGAGGCTTAAAATTATTTTCCGAAAGCCATATCTCATAGTCTTTTATACCGTAAAAATAATACGGCGTAACGAAATTATCGAAATACTTGCTCCAATCAGGTTTGTTTATGACCAATTTAACGGCATTCAAAACTTCGTCAACATTGCCGCGTCCACCCATCTGAAATAAAATTCTGCTTTTCGGCTTAAGGCAGGCGTGAACTTTTCTAAGAACGCCGCCATGGTCTTGTATCCAGTGAAGACAAGCATTAGAAAAAGCAATATCGAATTTTTTAGAGAAGTTAATCTCCCCTGCGTCCATTCGATAAAATGTCAGATTTTGGAATTTATCGTTTGGAAATTCTTTCGACGCTAAATTTATCATATTTTCGGATGCATCTATGCCGACTACTTCCCCTTTTTTTAGTATCTTAGATAATTTTGCGCTTATTTTTCCGTCTCCGCAGCCTATATCTAACAAGGATTCATTGCCGGTTAAAGAAAGTTTTTCGATAAGTTCTTCGCCTAATTGCAACTGGCATTGAGAATTCTTTGCGTAATCTTCGGCATTCCAGTTATGCTTCATAATTAACCCCCGTTTTTTATATTAATGATGTAATTATTATTGAACTAAATATATCTTGTATATATTATAAGATTTGATTTATAATGAATCAAATGAATAATTTTTATATTTAAAATGATTATATACTCATGACGTTAACTCAATTAAATATTTTAAAAACCCTAATAGAATCCCAAAGCTTCACAAAAACGGCGGAAGCTCTTTATATAACGCAATCCGCAGTGAGCCATTCCGTAGCGTCGCTTGAAAACGAACTAGAAATAAAATTAGTTAAAAGCGATAAAAAGACCGTTATCCTTACGGAAGCCGGCGAAAAAGTTTATAATCACGCCAGAGATATTTTAAACAGAATAGACAGGTTAAAAGAAGATATATCGGCATTAAAAAATTTACAGACCGGCAGTCTTAAAATAGGCTGTTTTCAAAGCGTTTCCGTTAGAATTTTGCCGGGAATTCTAAAAGAATTTAAACGTAAATATCCGGGAATAGAAGTTTCATGGTTTGAAGGAACAGATTTGGAAGTAACGGATTGGCTGTTAAAAGGTGCCGTTGATATAGGTTTTGTAGTACTTCCCGCAGAAGGACTCGAATACGTCCAGCTTTTAGAAGACAAAATGTTCGGAGTTTTTAACGAAAAACATCCGTTGTGTTCCAGAAAAAGCATAGGCTTAAAAGAACTTGTACGCGAACCGCTTTTAACTTTCAAGGGGTCAAGCTGCGGAATGCTGGTAGCGTCCAATTTAATAAATTCTATAAAGAAGACGGATGAAATTAAAAATATAGAAGCGCGCAACATAGGCACTATTATCGAAATGGTCAGGGAAGGTATCGGGGTTGCCGTTATCCCTAAACTTGCAATCCCGCTTAATTACAACGGGATATGTTCCGTTCCTATTAAACCGGAAATAAAGAGAAAAATTGCGCTAGCGGCGCAATCTTTAGATAACCTTTCTTTATCGGCAAAGGCTTTTGTAGAAATCACCGAAAAATTCATAGAGAAATTTAAAACTATTCATTAAAGCTGTTATTTTTTTGTTTATTTTCCTTACTAATTAATGAATAAAGAATGAAGACAAAATCACCTCTATATATTAGCCCTCCCCTTCATTGCCATGCCGAAATATCCCAAATAAAGAAATAAAGAGAGAGATTACTATTTATTATTAACGAATATAAAGCCATTCTACTGTATCAAAGCGATGCAACGGTTTAAAACTCAGTCAGAATAAATAAATAAATCAGACACCATTTTGCTTCGTAACTGCCCGACTGTTTTCCGAAATGTTCTTCTACTTCATTTTTATTCATAATATAAAAACCCGTTAAATATGCCTGCACAACCCGCAATTAGACTACGGTCTTTCTTTTCCGCTGATTTCATTTATTTTTATCTTGATAATAGCCGTTCTTCTATTTAGTTTGGATTTATGATTTTCGACCATTTCTTCCGTTAATCCAATATACC
>JAKAKF010000133.1 GCA_021813595.1 bacterium | reverse complement strand
TCCAGGAACGCCTGCGCCCGGAATGGGTTCGCCGTTTCCTTTTATGCCTTAACGGATAAAAATATCTAAAAAATATGCATGATCCGGAAAAATTCTTATTAAAAAACTTAGAAATCAAGCCTGTATTATATTGCCTTAATATTTGAGTGCCTTATATTTTTCCATTGCATCGGCAAGATTTTTCAATTAAATCGGTTTTTATTTTTAGTATAACCGTGCCGGAGTGTTTATTTAACTTTAAAGCCATTTTAACGGTTTCTATCGGCAATTTTGGGTTGAAGAAAACTTTTGACTTTGCGGAGAAAAAAAGCTATAATCTACGCAGAAGGTGCGGAGATTATATTTATGTATATTTATCAACGGTCAAGCTGGCCGGAATTCACATGGAATCGAGAAAAGATATTGAAACTTCTTTCCGAGGTTAAGTTTTCACAGGGCTTATTACTCGGAAAAATGGAAGGTCTTGGTTTCGACCTTAAGGAAGAAGCCGTTCTTAATGTTTTAACCCAAGATGTATTGAAATCCAGTGAAATAGAAGGAGAAGCTCTCGATAAAGAGCAAGTGCGGTCTTCTATAGCCCGGCGTTTGGGTCTGGACACCGGCGGCGGAATTAATGTTGAACGAAATGTTGAAGGCATTGTCGAAATGATGCTGGATGCAACCCGTCATTACGATGAACCTTTAACTAAGGATAGACTTTTTGGATGGCACGCCTCGCTGTTTCCGACTGGGTATAGCGGCATGTATAAAATTAAAGCCGCTAAATTTCGTGACGATAGAAATGGGCCAATGCAGGTAGTTTCCGGCCCCATAGGAAAGGAGAAAGTTCATTATCAAGCTCCTGACGCATCAGTTTTAGATATGGAAGTATCCCGTTTTCTCGACTGGATTAATAATCCTAAAGAAATTTGCGGCATTTTAGCTGCAGGAATTGCTCATTTATGGTTTGTGACAATGCACCCTTTTGACGACGGTAACGGCCGCATTGCCAGAGCTATAACCGATATGCTTTTAGCTAAGGCGGAAAATACCGATCAAAGATTTTACAGCGTTTCTGCCCAAATTAGAAAAGATAGGAAAGCTTATTACGATATTCTCGAGAAAACTCAAAAAGGGGATATGGATATAACAAACTGGCTTGCCTGGTATCTTGAATGTTTGCATAAAGCAATTGAAAATACCAAAGAAACTCTTTCCATCGTATTTAATAAAGCTCATTTCTGGCATAAATATTCTATCGTAACTTTTAATGACAGACAGAAAAAAGTATTAAACAGATTCCTTGACGGGTTTGAAGGCAGTCTTACTTCTTCTAAATGGGCTAAAATTTCAAAATCTTCTCAGGATTCCGCAAATAGAGATATAGCGGATTTAATAGAAAAAAATATACTAAAAAAAATAGGTTCAGGTCGAAGCACGAAATATGTTATAAATACATAACGCTATTTTTGCGGAGATTAGTTTCTTTATTCTCCGCAGATTATGCGGAAGTATTGTATAGTTTTATATCAACAGATTGGTGGAATTATAAAAATTTAAAATACGTGTCTTGTTGCGAATAAAATTAATAAATTTTAATTTTCAACGAGCCGTTCGGCGGCGGAGAAATTGCCTGATATGATGCCTGATTAATCAGGTCTGCCTGGTAATATGCCTTATCGCTTATTTGTTATTTGTTCTTTAAGGTTGCCTGAAGGGCTATACAGAAGATATTGCCGAAAGAACCAATACAGAAATTTAAGTAATAATATGTTATAATTTATATATAACTTACTCAATAGGGAGATTATATATAAATGAGCGTTTTAGATTTTGCCGCATCTTAAATGCTTTATTGCCGATAGGAGTAAAATGACTACAAACATGCAATATAAAGAAGAAGATTCAGGCATACTTAAAACAGCCAAAAGCATAATAACCGAAGAAGTAGAAAAGTACGGCTACAAAGTAGAATCCGTTTATTTATTAGGTTCGCGAGCAAGGGGAGACTTTAACGAAGACAGCGACTGGGATTTTTTCGTTGTTACCGATAAAGAAATGGAAGAGCAATTAAAATGGGATATGTACGTGAAAATTCGCAGAAGGCTGGCTATAACAAATAAAACATCTAACGACATTTTTATTGCATCTACAAAAAAATGGAAAGAAAAAAATCATGACGTCGGTTATTTAGATTATTATGTTTTAAATGAAGGCATGTCTTTATGAGCAAAGCATCGGCTAAAGAACTATTTTATATAGCAGAAGAAGATTTTAAAGACGGTAAAAAATTATATACCAATAATCTTGTTTTCTGCATGACTTTATCTAATATTAAATAGTACATTATTATTAATACGGTATTGGACGTATAATGAATACAAAAAGATTTAATATAACTTTGCCGTTAGATGTAGCTAATGATATACAGGGCATAAAAAATAAGTCTGCATTTATATCTAATGCCATAAAGGAATATTCGGAAAAAGAAAAAAAAACAAAAACTTGCTAAATTACTCCAAGAAGGATATATAGCTACAAAAAATGAGGATAAGAAAATAACCGCCGAATGGGAGCATACAATCAGCGATGGAATTATTTAAAAGAGGCGATATTTATTGGATTAATCTTAATCCCGCGGAAGGTTCG
>JAKAKF010000142.1 GCA_021813595.1 bacterium | reverse complement strand
CCAAGGTCTCCCCTTGCAACCATTAAAGCATCTGCGGCGGCTGCTATTTTATCGATATTTTTAACGGCTTCCATTTTTTCTATTTTGGCTACTATTAAAAATTTTTTTGACGGATATTCGTCTTTGAGCAATTTCTTTACCGACGTTATATCTTCGGAACTTCTTACGAAAGAGACCGCAAACATATCTGCTCCGTGTTCGGCTCCGAATTTTAAAAATTTTTTATCGTTTTCCGTAACGGACGGAATGCTAAGTTTTGAATCGGGAAAATTTATTCCCTTTTCAGCTTTTAAAACGCCTTTTGTCAGGATTTCGGCTTCAAGTTCGTTAAGATTCAATTTTTTTACTATTTTCAGCTTTATTTTGCCGTCGTCTATATACACCAAATTTTTAGGTTTTATATCGTCGCAGAGATAAGGATAATCTATATAAATTTTTCGTTCGTCGGAAACCGTATATTTATTCGTTAAAATGATAGCATTTCCTTTTTGCAGATTAATTGAATCTTTATTTAATTTTCCGGTTCTTATTTTCGGCCCCGGCAAATCGATTAAAATTGCGGTATTTTCGGATACCGACCTTATTTTTTTAATCGCCTCGGCAAAATAATTTTCGTCTCCATGGGAAAAATTCAGCCTTATTACGTCCGCTCCGTTTTTTATAAGCTTTTCTATCATCTTTTTTCCGTCGCTGGCAGGACCTAACGTAGCCACGATTTTAACTTTTTTACCGTATATATTTATCATTTTAATTTTTTATTTTATCTATTTTTTTAACTACTTTTTAATTTAACGTTTTATTAATTTAGCATTGCTCGTAATGATTATACCAGATAAAATAACATCCCGCAAATTACTATACCAAGTCGTATCTTTACAAAAATAACATAAAAATATAAAATATTGACTATGATAAATCTTTATAATCCGCAAAATTTTACGTCCTTATTCTCTATCTTGCTTACCGCTTTTCTTCTCGGAATAATACACGGATTTACCCCGGACGAGCATACATGGCCTATTACTTTCAGTTATTCTATAGGCAGTTACAGCACTAAAGGCGGATTTAAAACCGGACTTCTTTTTTCGCTTGCCTTCACGTTGCAGAGGGCAGTCGCATCCGAACTTGCATTTTTCGCTCTCGGAAAATTTTTAACAAAACCGGATGTGATTCCTGTCGTATATATATTCGTAGGAATAGTTATGTCGTTTGCCGGCGCTTACGTAATAGGACTCGGCGAAAATTTCGAGCTATTCGAAAAATTGGAAAAAATATTTATCAAGTTTTTGAAAATTAAAACGTTAAAAGAAGAACATTCCAAAAACCCCGACGGAAAATCAAAGCCCATACCAATATATATGGTTCTTTTGCATGGATTTATCGCCGGATGGGGAACGGGAGCATTTGCGATAATAATTTATACCGTCCTCGCTCCAAAAATGCCTAACGAATATACGGGTTTTCTGCCTGGACTTCTGTTCGGCCTCGGAACTATGGCGACGCAGATAATAATAGGCATGTTTGCGGGAAGATTTATGGAAAAACTTAAAATCCCTAAGAAAGGCATTCAGTACATCGCGAGAAGAACGTCCGGCATGACTCTTTTTTGGGGCGGATTTGCATTCGTTCTTGCGGCGGTAATGGAATTAACTTTCCCGAAACTTATACAGTGGGGATTTATAACTCCGATAAAAGTTCACAACCTTCACAATCTCGGAGTAGGATTCTTTCTGGTTATTTTTATAATTTTATTTATATTAACGATATCTTTTGTTAAATCGTTAATATACGTAAAAAATAACGGCTCTCAATTTATTTAATTAATCTTTTATACATTAAATCTTTTTTATTTATTTTTTTATTTTTCAAAAATATCTTTATTATAAATCGCAAAATATTTCTTAACTCTTTTATAATATCCGTAGTAAAAATCGGAAAACAGACGGTTGGTGCTTTCATTTGCGTTAAGTTTAAATTTGACTTTTCCGTTTTCGGTTTTCGTAAAACTTAATGTCCGATAAGCTAAAGTAGGACCGACGTTGTAAGCAAAAAGGGCAAGCTTTAAATTTTTAAACTCATATAACAAACTCAATAAATATCTTGCTCCTATTTTAATATTCAAAGAAGGATTATACAGGTAATTTACGGGAAGATATTCTATATATTTAGTATTATAATTATACTTTTTGGATTTTATTCCGTATTTCTTAATTAAATACAGTCCGGTTAAGGGCTTAATCTGCATAAGACCGACGGCGCCTACGTCTGAATAGGAAAAATTGTTAAAAGAACTTTCCACTCTGATAACTGCCAGAATAAGAGCGGGATTTATTTTATATTTTTCTCCCAAGTTAAAAATAAGGTTCGACACCTTCTTTTCTTCGGATACCGGCAGTCCGGAATTAAAAGATTTAATAATCTTAAAAACTCTTATTTTTTCGTAATCGATGTGTATTTTTTGTTTAAGAATTTTCACGTCCTGCCGTTCTTTCACGTAGCCGTAGTACATAGGCATAACATAAAAATAAGATAAAAAAGCCGCCGAAATTAGCACCGAAAGAAGTAAAAAATACGGCAGATAATATTTAAATTTAATTTCAGCGATTAAATTTCTTAATCCGTTTTTTAATTTCAATAATATTTTTATAATTTTTTTCAAAATTCACTCCAAAATCAATAAAATTTATATAAAAAATATATATTTTATGCATAAATAAATAGCTTTAAACTATTTTATTATAAAAATATACCATAAACGAAATATAAAAGTCAAATTTAGCTATTTTTTTCTCTTTTTTAACTCTAAAACCGCCGTTTTTCTTAAAATAATCCGTAAAAAATAATTTTCTTTTATGTTAACGTAAAAAAGATTTTCTTGCCATTTATTTTAAAAAATGATAATTTATAAATATCGGCCTTTTTATTTTATAAATTTATGAACTCTTGTCACATTTAATTATGTTTTAGGATTTAAAATCAATTTTAACGTTTAATTTAATTAAGGAGAAAAAAAATGGCTGATCAGACAAAAATGGCTATCATTTCTATTCACGGAACGCTGGATATGGCATACCCTCCGCTTATCCTGGCATCTACCGCGGCGACGCTGGATATCGAAACTGCAATATTTTTTACTTTTTACGGATTGCAGATACTCAAAAAAGATGCAGGAGATTCTTTGAAAGTCGCTCCGCTTGGAAATCCTGCCATGCCTATGCCGGTTCCAAATATTATAGGCGCTCTCCCGGGCATGACGGCAATGGCTACTTCTATGATGAAATCCATGATTAAGAAAAATGGCGTAGCATCGGTTCCCGAACTCATATCGTTATGCCAAGAAACAGGAGTAAGGCTTATTGCATGCCAGATGACGATGGATCTTTTCGGCTTTAAAAAGGAAGATATGATAGACGGGTTAGAATATGCAGGCGCCGCTACTTTCATGGAATATGCCGCTAACTCGCAAATCCATCTTGCTTTTTAATTTTTAAACCGCAGAAAGCGCAAATAAAAAGCCTAAAATCAAACAGTCAAATTCCACGGCTCCCGAAATTATGCGGGAGCCTCTATTTGTCAATTTTTATTGACATCATCGCTTAAATTAATTATAATATAAAAAGGATATTATATATGTGTATATATAAATATTCCTATATAATTAATTTTTAATGGTATCAGCACAAAACTACTATGAATGAAATTAATATCGGAGAAGAATATAAAACCGAAGCCGAACTTTTAAAAACGCTCGGACACCCTATAAGGCTTAAAATAATTGAGGTGCTTGTAAGCAATAAATCCTGCGTTAAAAATATTTGGGAATCTTTGGGAATTTCTCAGGCGACGGTTTCTCAGCACCTTATATCCCTTAAAAATAAAGGCATAGTAAGCTGCAAAAGGGACGGCGTCATGATGTGCTACGAACTTAACGACAAAAGAATCGAAAAAATATTTAAAGACCTTAAAGAATTCGGAAATCACGACAAAAACATTCCAAAAAAAGAAAAATCTATATTATTAAATTTACCTAAATAAAATAAAAAAATAAAATTAATATATAAATACTTAATCCGATAAATATATGATTATGTATATATATGAATATGAATAAAATATATAAAAGCAAAAAAATTATTTTTACCGCTTTTTTGTCGGTTGCACTGCTTATACAGTTAATGCCGTCAAAATTTTCAAAAAAAGCGTTTGCCTTTAAAGCGGCTATAAAACCGGACATATCTATAAAACAGGCGTTTATATACGCGTTAAAATACAATAAAATGCTAAGATTGGAAAAAATTAAACTTAACGGCGCAGGATATGAGAAAAATGAAGCTATGAGCGGTTTTTTTCCAAAAATTAATTTCGACGAAATTTATATGAATACAAACAACCCTTTATATGCTTTCGGAAACGTTTTGAATCAGAGAATATTAACAGACCGTAACGTTCAATCGTATTTCAGCCCTAGTTTTTTAAATAATCCTGGAATGATACATAATTATGAATCGGAGTTTTCTATAGAACAGCCCATATTTATGGGCGGAGAAATATACTTTGGATATAAAAGGGCTCAGCTTCATATGCAGTCTGTAAAAAAAGGTTTAAGCGAAGCAAAACAGGAAGTTTTATACGGCGTAGCAAAGGCATATTATTCCGTTATACTTGCTAAAAAATACGTCAACCTGATGAAAAGCATGCTGAAAACGGCGGAAAATTATAAAACGCTTTCCGAAAATTTATTTAAAGCAGGCCAGGTAGTATCTTCCGACGTATTAAGGGCAAAAGTAGAAGCCGCAAAAATGAAGGAAAAACTCGCATCAGCCGAAAAAAATTACAGGCTGGCAAAATATTTTTTAAATATAACGATTGGACTTCCTATAAGTTCTAACTATGTAATTACAAGCAAGCTAAAAAACAGGCCGTTAAGAAAAACCATCAGTATTTCATCTATGCAAAAAACTGCATTTAGAGAAAGACCGGATTATAAAGCCCTCCTTCTTAACAAAAAAAATATGGCGCTCGGCGTCAAATCGGCTTACGGAAAATTTTTACCGAAATTAGTCGCGGGATACGACTATTTCAGCAACGGACCGGCTATACATCCGGACGATTCATACAGTTATGCTTTTACCGTTATGCTGCATTTCAATATTTTTTCTGGGCTTTACGACTATAATAATCTGCAGAAATCTAAAAGTTCATACAACGAAATGCTTGAATATCGAGGGCTTTTAAGGGATAAAATTAAAATGCAGGTTAGAAAAGCATATCTGCAGTATAAAACAGACTTGATCAACACCGGCGTCGCCAAGCTTGCCGCATTAAATGCCAAGCAAACGCTTAAAATTACGACTAACAGATACAAAGCAGGAATGACGACTTTAATTAATTTGGACAGGACGCTCGACGAATTAAAAGCTGCTAAATTAAATTATCTAAACACTTTGTACAAACTTAATACAGATAAATATTATATAAAGCTCGTTACCGGAACGCTGTAACTACAAATATTCAATATAATTATAATACTTTAATTCTGCAATAGAACAACAAAAAACTCTTGAATATGTTATAATGATTAGAAAAATGCGCAAGAAACAAGAAAAAGGTGTCATATTTTATTTTACGCATACGAAAAGATACAATTAACGATAAAAGATATTGCGTAAAATTAATCTGACACCTTTTTCTTCAGGATTAAGGAAAAAGAAATACTCGCAATAACGTCATAAATATGGTATAATACTTATAAAGTAAATTATAATGGGACTGCGAATTAAAAAGTTATAAAAGGAGGTAAACAGTTATTATGCCGATATATGAATATGAATGCAAAAAATGCGGAAAAATATTTGAAGTCTATCAAAGACTAAGCGACAAAGCCGAGGACATAAAATGTCCGATATGCGGAGCGGAAAAACCTGTCAAAAGAGTCAGCTCATTCAGCAGTTGCGGAAGCGGATACGGTTCAGCAGGCTACGGATCATCATCCGGCGGTTCGTGCGGAGGCGGCGGATACAGCAGCGGTTTCGGCTGAGCATAAAAACGGGCGGTTCGTCCGATTTAAATTTTATAAAATAAGTGACGAAAAAGTAAAAAGCAGTATAAATTTAAGCCTAAAAAGACAAAAGTTTATGTCTTTTTAGGCTTTTTTATTCTAAGACTATTTTAAAAAAGGCAAACCAATAACGGAACGGCAAACGCAGTCGGGAGTAAGAGAATAAATAGAAAAAGGTGTCAGATTTTGTTTTACGCATACGAAAAGGAACAATTAACGATTAAAGATGTTGCGTAAAATTAATCTGACACCTTTTTCGACGACACGATTATTACCGATTATTATCTCGCTAAATCAGCAAACGCAGTCGGGAGTATGAGAATAAATAAATCTGACCCCTTTAAAAAATAAGCTGCTTGACTCTTGAGTATAAAGCATCGAGACTGTCGAAGGTTTCTTTTGAGGAGTCTTTCTTTATTTCGAGTTCGTATTTGTTTTCCTTGACGGTTCTGTTTCCTATGACTATCTTGAAAGGAATTCCGATAAGGTCGATATCTTTAAGTTTAATGCCGGCGGACAGTTTTCTGTCGTCGTAAAGTACGTCTGCCCCCATAGAGGTTAAATCTCCGTAAATTTTTTCGGAAATTTCCGTAATCTTTTCGTCGTTAACGTTAAGATTGACGACTGCTAAAGCAAAAGGACTTACGGAAACGGGAAGATTGATGCCGTTTTCATCGGCAAATACCTCAATGAGTGTCTGTAAAGTTCTGCCGACGCCGATACCGTAACAGCCCATGACGAAATATTTAGACTCGCCTTTTTCGTCAAGAAATTTTGCGCTTAAAACTTTTGAATATTTTTCTCCGAGTTTAAATATATGACCAAGTTCAATGGCATTTTTTATGCCTAATATTCCCTGACATTTCACGCACTTATCGCCTGCCTGCACGCTTCTTATGTCCGCAACTATATCAAAATTAAAATCGCGTCCGGGTTTAACGTTTGCCATATGCCAGTCTTTTTCGTTGGCGCCGGTAATCCAGTATTCCGAATTATTAATCTCCTCGTCTATTACTATAAGTATATTGCCGCCGTCACCTGCATTAATATCCGCCGCATCGTCATTGCCGGTATTGCCGTTAGCATTGACGCCTGTATGGCCGTTTTGCTTTTTTAAACCGAAAGGTCCGGCAAAACCGCAAGGCGCTCCCGTTATTTTTTCAACGTCCTGCTCTTTTGCAAGAAACAGATTTTTAATTTTTACAGCTTTTTTTAGTTTGCGTTCGTTTATGTCCCTGTCGCCCCTTACCAACGCCGCAATAAAACCTATTTCAGATTCATATATTATCGTCTTGGCAAAACAGGTTTTGTCCACTTTAAGGTATTCCGCCACCTCTTCAACCGATTTTTTATCCGGAGTAGAAAGTTTGGTCATTCTCGGCTGTCTGCAAGATTCAAGCGGGCCGTTATAATCGGAAACCGATTCCGCTTCGTCGATTGAAGCCGCATAGCCGCAATTATTGCATATTACTATTTTGTCTTCCCCGTATTCGGAAAAAACCATAAGCTCTTCGGAATAATTTCCTCCGATTTCACCTGCCTCGGCTTTAATAAATTTAAAATCGAACCCTAATCTTTTGAATACATTTTCATACGCATGCTTCATTTTTTTATAGCTTTCGTCTAATCCCTTTTCGTCGGCATCGAAACTGTAAGCATCCTTCATAATAAACTCTTTTGCGCGCATAAGACCGAATCTCGGACGCATCTCGTCCCTGAATTTAAGATGAATCTGATAAAGAGTTAAGGGAAGTTCCTTGTACGACTTCACGTTTTTTTTAACCAAATCCGTAATTACCTCTTCATAAGTAGGAGCTAAGCAAAAATCTCTGTCCTGCCTGTCTTTAAAACGCAGAAGTTCTTTGCCGTAATCTTCATCCCTTCCCGATTCTTTCCATATTTCCAGCGGCTGAACGAAAGGCATGGATAGTTCTACCGCGCCGGCCTCATTCATCTCCTGCCTTATTATATTTTCTAATTTGCGCAGGCTCTTCAAACCGAGAGGCAGGTATGTATATATTCCGCCGGACAACTGCCTTACGTAACCTGCCCTTAGCAGCAGTTTGTGGCTTTTAAGAACGGCTTCTTTAGGGTCTTCTTTTAAAGAAGGAATAAAAAAATGTGAATATCGCACTATAAGACTCCTTTATATTTTATATTTAGTTTTAGATTTAAAATTATCTTATTTAATGAATAATTAACGTTTTCTTTGCAATTTATTTAGTTTATTAATTTTTTAAATCGTCGTCGTCGTTATAATCTATTTTTTCGCCCGTTATGTTTTCTATCCGGCTTATTAACGCTTTTAATATCTCTTTATTATCAAATTTTCCTATAATCTTTCCTTTTGAAAACAAAACGGATTTTCCCCTGCCTCCGGCAATTCCGACGTCGGCATGTTTTGATTCGCCGGGTCCGTTTACAGCGCACCCCATTATCGCTACCTTTATGTCGGATTTTATTTTAGCGGAAATCTTCTCGAATTTTTTAGCTATGTTTACTATGTCTATTTCCGTTCTGGCGCACGTCGGACAGGACATAAGCTGAACCCCGCCCCGCCTTAAACCTAAATCCCTAAGTATATTATATCCGGCGATAACCTCCATAACCGGGTCGTCGCTTAGCGACACCCTTATCGTATCTCCCAACCCTTCATAAAGCAGTATGCCGAGTCCTACTCCCGATTTTATCGCTCCGGAAAATACCGTTCCCGCTTCTGTTATACCTATATGAAACGGATAATCTACTTTTTCGGCTAAAAGTTTATAACCTCTTACCGTAGTTAAAACATCGGTCGATTTTAAAGAAATCTTTATATCGTAAAACGATTCGTCTTCCAATATTTTAATATGTTTCAAACCGCTTTCGACCATTGCGGCGGCAAAGTCTCCTCCGTTTTTATCAAGCACGCCTTTTTCTAAAGACCCTGAATTAACGCCTATTCTTATCGGCACGTTTTTATCTTTGCAGGCGCTTACGACCTCTTTAACTTTTTGCCTGCCGCCTATATTTCCCGGATTTATTCTTAAACCTGCAGCGCCGGCTTCCAGCGACGCAAGCGCAAGCCTGTGGTCGAAATGAATATCGGCGATTATCGGAATGCTTACGTTTTTTATAATTTCCTTAAGCGATTCTGAGGCTAAAGCCGTATTTACCGACACCCTTGCTATTTCGCAGTTATAACTTTCTAAATTTTTTATCTGTTTTACGGTGGCGGCGGAATCCTCCGTGAGCGTATTAGTCATCGACTGCACGCTGACAGGCGCTTCGGAACCGACTGCAACGCCGCCTATTTTTATCGTCCGAGTCGGTCTTCTTTTTATCATTTATAATTTTTCCATGAATTTACGCGTTATTTTACAGTTTTATTTTACAGTTTTTTAATTTTGATTTATATATTATAATATATCGGATAGAAAAAAATAACTATAATTTATAATAAACAGGATTAATATTCATATTATGTTTGAATTTTTAAGAGACAAAGTTTATACGATAGACGGCGATAAAGTAAGACTTTTGTCTATAATTCTATCCCTCATAATAATACTGGCGTCTTATTTAATATCGTTTTTATTTGCCTATATCATCAAAAAAGAGTTCAGAAAAAACAGGACTATAAACAAATCGTTCGTAAAAACCGTAATCAGGTTTATTAAGTATATAATTTTAATTATCGGCTTTTTTATAGCATTTCAGGTTTTAGGCATAAACTTAAGCTCGCTGGCTTTTCTTGCCGGCGTCATAGGTCTCGGCATAGGTTTCGGAATGCAGAATATAATAAGCAACTTCATTTCCGGCATAATTATTTTGTTCGAAAAGCCTATAAAAGAAGGCGAGTACGTCGATGTTGCCGGATACGACGGTATAGTAAGCGACATAAGGGCAAGGAGCACGACTATTACGACTAGGGATAATATATCGATAATCGTCCCTAATTCTAATTTTATAACCTCCAACGTTATAAACTGGTCGCACAAAGACCCAAAAATAAGACTGCATATACCATTGGGAATAGAAGAAACCGCATCGAAATTAGACCTTGCAAAAAAAGTTTTGCTTGAGATAGCCGATGAAAATCCTGAAGTTTTGAGAGAACCTAAACCTTCCGTATGGTTCGTAGGTTTCGGTTCGTCTTCATTCGACCTTGAGCTTATAATCTGGATACAGTCTCCCATAAGAAGGCATTACGTTATAAGCGACATAAATTTTGAAATAGCGAAAAAATTTGCAAAATACGATATAGATTTAACGTATCCATGGACTAACCTGGTATTTAAAAACGGTCTGCAGATTCAAAACGGAGACGCAGGCATGGTTTACGGCAATAACGACGCCGGCACTAATAACAGCATAATTCAGCCGTCGAAAAATTTGAGAAACGAGAAAAATAAAAACGAAGTCAAGTAGTCCGCAACAAACGTTATATTTTATTTCTTTAACGATTCCAGATAAGAAGCCAATTCGTTTACTTCATACTGAGGTATATAGCTGTAAGACGGCATAATAACGTAATACGTTTTGCCTTGAATACTTATTTTATCGCCTCTTTTAAAGTGGGAATTAGGATGTTTAATCTGCCGTACCGTCCAGTTAAAATCAGGTACCATATTACCGTAATTAGAAAGCGAGGGTCCGAGGCTTCCGCCGACGCCGTCGACGGAATGGCAATCGTCGCAGTTATAATAATGGAAAAGATATTTCCCTTGTGAATTATTATATGAGTATGCTTTAGGCATAAAGAAAATCGGGCTTAAAAAAAATAGATACGCAAAAGCTATAAATATATAAGAAATGTAAGGAAATAATATTGATTTATTTTTTTTCATAGTTTTCATATTCATATCGGGTATCTCCTAAAAGTATTTATTTTCCGGATTTACCGGCCGTATTTATAGTTACTTCGACCATCATGCCGGGCTTTAAAAGATGATTTTTGTCGTTTAATATCTCAATCCTGACGGGAAGCCTGTGCGTTACTTTTGTAAATGTTCCCGAAGGGTTATTTGTAGGAATTAAAGCAAATTTAGACGTCGTAACAGAACCTACAAATTTGACTGCGCCCCTAAAAACTTTTCCTGGAAAAGAATCGACGGTAATAGTAACGGGATCTCCTTTTTTAACGTTTCCAATAACGGTTTCTTTTACGTTTGCGGTAACCCAGACGCGCCTCAAATTATTTTCCATAACTATAGGCGTACCCGGCGTAACATATTCGCCTGCATAAGACATTTTTTCCGTGACCAGACCGTTTATCGGCGAATATATAAAAGTATTTTTATAATTGGCAAGAGCTACTTTATAAGCGGCTTGAGCTACCTTAACCGCCTTTCTTAAAGGAATAAGCGTCGTCAGTTTGTTTGCATAAGATACGCTTTTAACATATCTCGATTCGACGTAATTTCTTCTGGCGGTTTCTAATGCTGATTCAGCCGATATAAGCGCCTGTTTGGCAATTAAATACTGGGTATTAAGAGTATCGAACTGTTCTTTTGTTATAAACTGTTTATTTAAAAGGGCAAGTCCCCTCAAATAATTTTTTTTGGCAAGTATATACGATAATTTTGCTTTATGGAGATTTGCCGAAGCAGTCGTATAAGACAGCCTGTTAATGTAGTATGCGTTATAAGAGTTTCCTATGAATTGCGCAACATTACCTCCGGCGCTAAATAGTTTTGCCTTTGCAAGTTTATAATTTTCTTTAGCCTGAAGCATTTCGGGATAATACGTCGAATCGTTAATGCGGGCTATAAGCTCGCCTTTTTTAACTATTTCGTTTTTATGTACGTAAACTGCTTTTATATTGCCCGGAACCATAGTGCTTATTGAGACTATATGTCCGTCAACCTCGGCATCTTCCGTATATACGTGGGTAAGCCCGAAAATATACCATCTTAGTACGAATATACCGCCTATAATTGCAATTAAAAGTATAATAGAAGCGGTAATAATATTTTTTTTGGTAAATTTGCTGTCAGCTTCTTTTAAAGAGTCGTTTTGCGCCGTTTCGGCTTTTTCGTTTTCTCCGTTCATTCAGAACCACCCGATTAATTATTTATTCGTTATTTATTGAATTGGTTAATTGATTATTAAATTACATAAATTACATAAATTACATAAATTACATATTATTTTGAATTTCTATAAAATATCTTAAATTTAGTTAAATTTATCGATTTTCATATCTATAAGTTTTCTTTTAAAAGAACCGATAAGTCTTTTTAAATCCAAAACGGATTCGTAATAATCGAGCTTTGCCGAAAGCAGATTATGCCTCGCCCTCGTAAGTTCCGCAAGCGCAGTAACAACGTCGACGCTTGTAGCCACTCCTGCTTTAAATTCTTCTTCTACAAGGGTAAAATTTTTAGAAGCAAATTTTTCTTCGTGCCTAAGAGTACCGACCTGCGATTTTAAACTTTTTACGTTATAGAACATCGATATTACCTGAGCTTTAAGATTTCTCTTTTCCTGAAGCGTATCATACATAGCTTCGTTTGCCTCGGAACGCGTCTTTTCTATGGAAATAATCCTATTAGCGCCCTGAAATATAGGCATAGTCAAGGTAGCGCCGGCCGTCCAAAAATTAGTAGAACCCGCCGGAATAAAGTGGCTGTTTGACAAAGCGTTGTATGAAGCCGAAAAATTTATTTTCGGAATATACTGGGACTCGTAATACGCCGTCTGGTCGGATGCCGATTTTTGGGCAAATTTCAGGGACTTCAAACCGGGGTTGTTATTATATGCAAGAACGATTAATTTGCGAAGTTCGGTTTTTTTAAACAGGGGCTGTTTAGGCTTAGTCGTTATAAAATGGCGGCTGACGCCCAGCAGGGAAGCAAGCGCCGCCTTATCCGATTTTAACTTATTTTTAGCGCTTATAAGCTCCTGCTTTGCAGCATAAAACTGAGATTTTGCCTGCAGAAGGTCGGTTATAATAGCAAGTCCCGCGTTAAGCTTTGCGGTAGTAAGCTCAAGATGGGCTTTTGCTTCTTTAAACGTTTTATGGTCTGCTTTTATTAAGCTTACGTCGTTTAAAACGGTATAATAATCAACCGCTACGCTGTAAAGAGTGCCTGCGGAAACGTTATTAAGAGACATTTTAGAAGACTTTTCCGTATTTTCCGCCGCCATATAAGCCGGAATAGCGCCGACGTTAAACAGAGGTTCGTTTAACGTAAAACTATACTGGTAGTTAGGAAAAAAGAATAAAAATATATTACCCATAAGCGGCGCAAACTGCGTCGGAACCGGAGCCGAATTTTCATGCATTCTCTGGTCGGTATATTTAAGCGAAATATCCGGCAAAACCATACCTATGGCAGACCATTTTAAAAGCGACGACTGATAATAGCTTTCTTTTGCGGCTTTTATGGTGTCGTTGCGGTTAACGGCAAGCTTATAAGCTTCGTTCAATGTAATCAGCCTGCCCGAATGTCTGACCGGTTTAAGATAGAATGCGTAT
>JAKAKF010000103.1 GCA_021813595.1 bacterium | reverse complement strand
GGAATGGGATTATCGCCTCACAGCAGTATAGGCAAAAGATACAATAATGCCAAAGGAGAGGTTTTTACGCCGTCTGCGGTAACCGGTTTTCCTAAGGGTTTTAATAACGGCTTTATCTTAAAACTATCGTCAATTTTTAATCGAAAAGGGCGTAATAATTCTGGAAGGGGATATAAGGGAGAGATAATTTTTGGCTTAAATACGGAACCCGATAATTGCATCTCGAAAAATTTCCATTTTTTCCCAGATATGGGCTATAAAAAAGGTTATATTTCCGAATACCCTATGATAAATTATGAGTTAGGCGTAGCAAATATAAATAGGACGGCGGATAAGAATTATTTAAGCGTATTCGATACGGGCTCTCTTGAAGAAAATTATATTTTAGATGATGTACGAAAAGGAGGCGTAGAGGTTTATGGCCTGCCGGCTATGTTTAACAGGACGATGTATTGGGAGGTAAATCCATGGGGTATAGGATTTGAAGGGGACGATAAAAATTAATAATCGGATGTTCTTATGTCCGGCGTTCTTTTTTCTTGACAGATTATAATTGAATAAGTTATAATTTAATAAAACGAGCGTTCTTTTTATAAATTAAATTATATAATCTGATTGCATTTGGATTTTGCAATAATTAATTATAGTTATTATCGGTATGAGCGAAAAATCAAGAGACTTGACAAAAGAAAAGATATTTGAATACTGTATAAAAAATTTTGCGGAAAACGGCTACAGCAATGTCGGTATAAGAAATATTTCGGAGGGAACGGGGCTCAGCACCGGTGCAATATATTATCATTTTTCCTCTAAAGAAAAGATTGCCCAGTTTTTATACGATACCGCAACAGGGCTTATTTTAGATAGAATCAGGACGGCTGTCGAAAAAACCGCTAACGACCAAGAGGCTTTAAAATCTATTATATTTACATTATTTAAATTGACGGAGGAAGAACCGCATCTTATGAAATATGCGCTCTATGTCAAACACAAAGATTTTTTGCACGAAGCACCGCCGATATGTTCATCTAAACCCTTTGAATACATCAAAAAATTTATAAAAGCTAAAATCAAAGAGGGTGTTTTTGAGGATATGGATATGGTTATAGCGGCGTCTTTGATAATGGGGCCGGTTATTCGGATAATTCAGTTGAAGATGGACGGCATCTTAAAACAGGATTTAATGAAATATACCGTTCCGCTGTTCGACGGCATTGCCAGGTCTATTTATAAAAAGCAAGTTTAAAAGCTTATTGGTATCGTTGATAAATTATAATTAAATTATTATTAACTTAGAAGGAGGTATTTATTGTGAAAAAGATTGTTTTGCTGCCTTTATTCTTATTTGTTTTTTTATTGTTATTTTCAAGTATTTCTTATGCCGGAAGCATTAATAGGGAAATGGCAAAAAAAGCTTATAACGCTTTAAACCCGCATCATCTGGGCGTTAATATTTCAGGAAAAGGTATGAACCCTGGTATGGGCAAAGTCGGAGTGCCTCAGATACTTGCCTCAGCCCTTTATAAAGAATTCATAGTCGAACACAATCCGAAACACTATTTTATTTTGGATGTAAGGGAACCCGTTGCGTTCGTAAAAATGGGTCACATACCCGGCGCGCATAATATTCCGTTGCAGGTAGTTTTTGCTCCAAAGTATTTAAAAATGCTTCCGAAACATCGTACGATAATATCTATTTGCTACGTCGGACAGTGGGAATCGATGGCGGCATCCATATTATTGTCAATGGGGTATCATGTTAAGATACTAAGATTCGGCATGTCTTCGTGGAATAAAAATACATACGTGCTTGTCCATCAGAAAGCGGTCAAAAATTATCCGCTGGTTCATTAATATCCAATTAGAATAAGGAATAAGCGCCTAATGAAACTTAAAAAATATTTACTTTCATTGTTTTTACTTTTATCGTTAATATTTTTAATCGATGCCGGAAATATTCGTAATAACGCAAATGCGGCAACCGTGTCGAATTTTAAGGTCGGAAGGACGCCTTATGGACTTGCAGTTAGCAAAAAAGATAATGTCTATGTCGCTATAAGCGGTTTTATTAATGTGGTCGAGCTTGACCAAAAAGGTAAATTAATTAAAAATATCATAACTGATTGGGCGCCTTCGGGGATTGCAGTCAATAAAGCAGGTTATATTTATGTATCGACAGGTATAGGAAATGTGGTAAAACTCAATAAAAAAGGGCAAATAGTTAAAAAGGTAAAAGTTGGAGTTACTCCGGCAGGAATCGCCATTGGACCCGATGGGAATATTTACGTAGCATCGATGCATTCGAAGACAGTTACTAAATTAAACCCCGCCCTTAAGATTTTAAAGGTTTTTTATGCTGGGATTGCGCCTTATGTCGTCGTTTTAGGGCCAAACGGCGATATATATGTTACGAACTTCGTAAATAAAGGCACCGTTACCGTCTTAAGCAGAAGCGGAAAGATAATAAAAGTATTTAATGCGCAGAGAAAACCTGAAGGCATTGCTGTAGGCCCCGCAGGCAACATATATGTTACGAACGGGTTAAGCGACAGCGTTTTAAAATTTGACGCAAACGGAAAAATTTTAAAAAAATTTCACGTAAAAGGCGCGCCTTACGGAATTGCTCTAAGCACTACC
>JAKAKF010000223.1 GCA_021813595.1 bacterium | reverse complement strand
GATTCGGGAGTGCCGTTCTTTAATCATATGCTCGAACAGTTTTCGAAGCACTCCGGTTTCGATATTTACCTTAACGCAAAAGGAGATATAGGAGTTGACCTGCACCATCTCATTGAAGATACGGGAATAGTCATAGGCGGCGCATTGATGAAATTATCGGGAGATAAAAAAGGCATTAAAAGATTCGGTTTTGCTTCGGTTCCTATGGACGAAGCGCTTGTCCAGTCCTCCGTCGATTTTTGCGGGAGGTCTTTTTTTGTTTATAGGTTTATGGACGAGGATATGTCCCAAACCGGAAAATGGTCTTCGCCGCCTCTTTTTTCGGTTTCCAAGCAGGAATCGAGGGAAATTCTCGTAGATAAATTTTTTTATGTGTATTCTAATATATTTTTTGAAGCGTTATGCAAAAATGCCCTTATAAATCTGCATATAAACATTCAATACGGTTCAAACGTTCACCATATGGTAGAGGCAATATTTAAATCGACGGGCAGGGCAATATCGGATGCGCTTAAAATAGCCGGTAATTACGGAATACCTTCGACAAAAGGAAGCATTTAAAAGATGAAAAATTTAATTTTATTTTTGTTCGCAGTTTTATTATTCAGCTTTGCCGCGGCAAGAACAGGAAATGTTTATGCTTATGCCGGCAATATAACTAAAATTACGGGAGTTTCCGTAAATAACGCAGTCGGAACTATAAATATATATACTATAGGCAGGCCTAATTATAAAGGATATTTATTTAAAAAAGGTAATAAAAATTTTTTTATTCTATCATTCGGACGGTCTATTTTATACGGCCGCGGAAAAAAGATAGCCCGACCTTTTAAAAATATATATTCCGTTTCATATTCTCAATTTAGCGCCGCCCCGAATTATTCCGTCCATATAGTCTTCAGGCAGAACGCTTTGTCGGAACCACGGATAAGAACGATAAATATAGGGAATAACCGCTATAATGTAGTTGTTTATGTTTTAAATAAGTCAGGCAGGTTTAAGGGAAAAACCTCAACCGTAAAGGTTAAAAAGCCCGACGCGTTCAGGGGAGTACATTTCAATGTTTTTCTCGATGCGGGCCACGGCGGAGGCGACCCGGGCGGCATAGGGCCTATGGGACTGCCGGAAGATTTTGTTAATTTGAGTATTGCGCTGAAACTAAAAAAACTTTTAGAAGCCAAAGGCATAAAAACGGAAATAGACAGGACATCTAATATAAACGTGAGCTTGCAGCAAAGAGCGGCTGAGGCGAACAGAAGCGGAGCGAATTTGTTTATAGGCTTATACTGCAATTCCGTCGTCGTTCCTTATCTGTATGGAACGACCGTTTATTATTTTCACAAAAATTCCTACGGGTTTGCCGGCTATTTAGAGCATTATATTTCCTCAAAGTTAAATCTGAAATACGACGGGGTCGTAAGAGACGACCTTTACGTGCTGAGGTTTACGACGATGCCGGCTGTCGTTATCGAATACGCTTTTATTTCTAATCCTTATGAAGAACATCTCCTGGGTTCTTCAACATTCAGGCAGTTGATTGCGGGCGGCATAGCCAATGCAGTTTATAAATATTTTATTATAGAAAAAAAGTAAGCGAAAAAAGAATGGAAAAAAAAATAGCGATAATCGATTACGGAATGGGAAACCTTAAAAACGTCCGCAACGCTTTTAATTTTTTGGGATACGACGCCGAGATTACCGGAAATTATAAGCATATCGAAGAAGCTGACTATTTAATTCTTCCAGGTGTCGGCGGGTTTAAAGACGCTATGTTAACGCTTAAGCAAAAAGGACTTATCAGTCCGGTTAAAGACGCTATCGCTGAGGGCAGGCATTTTTTAGGAATATGTCTGGGCATGCAGCTTTTATTTGAAACCTCCGAAGAATTCGGTTATAGCGAAGGGTTGGGAATTTTAAAAGGAAAGGTAATAAGGTTCGACGATAGCGTTATTCCCCTTATACCGCATATAGGATGGAACGATATAGAAATTTTAAAACCGGCAAAAGAGTTTAACGAAATAGCAAACAACAGCTTTTTTTATTTCCTGCATTCATATTATTGCGTGCCCGAAGAAGATATAACCGTCGCGGTTTGCGATTATTACGGTAAATTCAGCACCTGCGTAAAAAAAGACAACATTTTCGCCTGTCAGTTTCATCCTGAAAAAAGCCATACCGCCGGATTGGCGTTATTAAAAAATTTTATAAATAATTAATTAAATTTATGATTATAATACCCGCTGTAGATATTCTGGGTTCAAAATGCGTCAGGCTTACTATGGGAGATTACGAAGTTAAAAAGGAATATGAACTTTCGCCCGCGGAAGCCGCGTTGAACTGGGAGAGGCTCGGGGCGAAAAGACTGCATTTAGTGGATCTCGACGGCGCTAAATCCGGAAACCCCGATAATTTTAATATTATAAAAGATATTATAAAATCAGTAAAAATTCCCGTGGAGGTCGGCGGAGGCGTCAGAGACGACGAAACGATAGAAAATTATTTTAATATCGGCGCATCTTATATTATTCTAGGCTCGGTATTATTCAAGAATATTAATTCCGTCGAGGCTTCCCTGCTAAATTATAAGGGCAGAATCATAGCCGGAATAGATTTATACGATGAAAAAATAGCAATTTCCGGCT
>JAKAKF010000247.1 GCA_021813595.1 bacterium | reverse complement strand
TTTTACGGTAGAATTAAAGGCACGAATTAAAGGCAGCAGATTTATTTAATATCTTTAATCATTTTTTCAATCGTTTTTGATAGACGGGGTATTTCTATATAGCATACCTGAAACACGGCCTCGGCATCTATGTCAAAATACTGATGGCTAATAATATTTCTCATGCCTATCGCTTTTTTCCATTCAATATCAGGATATTTTTTAAAAAGTTCTCCTTCCGTAATTTTGTCAAGCTTCTTGAGGGATTCGCCTATTGCTATAAGCGGCATGCAGATAGAATCTAATTTTTCCATTCCTGCCGGCGAATCGGTAAAATCTGAAACATCCTTGACCGGTTCAAACCGTAATAAAATTGTTTCCGTTAATTTATGAATTTGTCCCAATATTTCAAGAAGCAACTCTTTATCATACATATATGGCTTCCTTATCTATCCGTTTTTTTAAAAAACTGTTCATATTTTCGCGGTATCTGATTATATCGACAGGCATGCCGAATATCTCTTCGAGGTCAAGCTTAATTCCCGACATTACAAATAAATCCGGCGTCTTTAATTTTATTACCACGTCTATGTCGCTGTCCGGTTTTATTTCCTGCCTTGCTACCGAACCGAATATACCTAAATCTATAAGCCCTAAATCTTTTTCGTGCTCATTTTTATATTTTTTAAGCGTATCTATTATTTCGCTTTGATTTAATTTATTTTTTACAGACATATTTTTCACCCCGTCTTTTTTATTTATTATAGCATATATTTTTATTATAATTTTCAAACTCGTGCAGAGCTAAACCGATTGCAAAAAACTGAAGATTTTCGCTAAATTTTTCCTGGTCTATTTCCTGATTCGTTTCTAATAATATTTTTATAAAATCGTTTGGAGCAAACGAAACTAATAATTCGTTAACATAGTCAACAATTTTTACCGCATTAGAAAAAGTTGCTGCTATATGGTGTTTTTCATATAGTTTTCTTAAAATATTTTTTTGTTCTAAAATCGGTTTTAATTAGCTGTTTAAGCTACCTTTAGGCACCCCTTGCGGCATGGTTTTTTGGAGAAAGAAATTATAATTCCGGCGTTAAGGGATTGAGCCAGTTTTAAGAGAGTCTCCAGCGTCAGATTGCTTCCCCCGCTTTCTATCTGAGAAATAAACTGCTGGGAAACACTCATTCTTTTGGCAAGCTCGGATTGAGTCATATTATGTTCATCTCTCATTTCGGCTATTTTCTGGGCAAGGGCGACTTTGACCCTCTCAAGTTCATAAACTTCTTTGAATTCTGGGCTCTTCAGCTTTTCATTAAGATGCTTTTTTGAACTTTCAAAGCTAATTTTCATCGTTTTCCTCTTTAACCATATTCGTCCGGTATTTTTCTATATATTTTTTTCTTTTAAGAGATAATGCAATATCTTTTTCCGGTATCTCGTTCGCCTTCTTCTTTATGGCGTGCACAAAGACAACGCTTTCTTTTAAAAAAAAGAAGTAAAACAACCTGTTTGACTTTGGACGAAGCTCGTAAATTCCGTCTTTCACGTAATCGGCCAATGGACGCCGAAGATTATGTCCTTGTTTCCACAACTCGTCAATATAGGCAAACACTTTTGCCTGCTCGTCTAAGGACAGTCCATCTATAAATTATTTGACGGGAGAGTGCCCCTGTCATCGATAAAATACCAAATATCCATCGGCTTCCTATATAATAAATTTACAAGTTATAACTTGTGTTGTCAAGAAATATATTTTCCTATAGGTTAAGATTATTTATTCTTTCACACGTCATTAACCGCCTTCTTAAGAGTATCCGGCACTAAATGACTATACCTTTTTGTCATCTGCGTCGTCCTGTGTCCTATGAGTTCGCCGGTAATATATAACGATGTTCCGCCCATTTATACATTTTTTTGCATACTGACGTCAAGAGGAAAATCCGAGGAAAGGCTTATTTACTGCGGTTTTAATTGGTTGCGGGGGCAGGATTCGAACCTGCGACCTTTGGGTTATGAGCCCAACGAGCTACCGGACTGCTCCACCCCGCGATGTTTTCGTAGATTAATAATTATATAATTTATTTAATTTGATTGCAAGTTTATTTATCGGCGTGTCATTTAAATTTTAAAACCGAGATATGTTTTTATAAGTTTTATAATTTTAATTTATCTATTTTTATTTTATACTCTTTATTTTCTAATGGGTTGCATGTATATAATATGGTATATTATATATTATGTATCATGGAAGCCATATAATCATTACGGCGATAATTTTGCTTTCTATAGCGTCGGCAGGAGGAATTTTAACAAGATATTTTAAGATTCCTTATGCTTCTATGCTTGTTATAATAGGACTTTTTGTCGGGATATTTCATATTTTTCCAAGTTTAAAAATTACTCCTTATCTTATTTATTATGTTTTTTTGCCTGTCGTTATATTTGAGGGTGCGGTTGGAATTAAACTGCGTCCGTTAATGTCTAACGTACTTCCTATTGGCGCATTGTCGATTTTCGGTACTATAATTTCCGCGATATTTACGGGTCTTATTTTCCATTTTGTTTTGGATTTTCCGCTGAAACAGTCTTTAATTTTCGGCGCTATAATAACGCCTACGGATCCTATTACTATACTGTCTATGCTGAAAAACGGCGCAATGAAACATAAAA
>JAKAKF010000061.1 GCA_021813595.1 bacterium | reverse complement strand
AAATTTTCCGAACAGATAGATAAATTTGTTAAAATAAACGGCGGATTAAATTTTAAAGGAAAAATTACGTTCGTCGTTTATAAATCGATTTTCGATTCCGATTATAATATAGAAAACTTAATTTCGCATCCGCTATTAAAATCTTTAAAAAAAACAGCGGTAAAGAAAAGAACCCGTTTGAAAGATTTAAGCGTAATACAAGACTTGCCTTTAATATTTATCGACAACGACTGCGATAATTTTGCCAAATCCGGACGAAATTTAAATTACTCCTCATTTTTATATATTAATAATTCTGCCTGTGATAAATTCGAGTGCAGGTTATGCTATCAAAAAACAAGATGTCCGGCAATCAAAATCGCAGGTAATAAAGATATTTTCATAGACGCGGAAGTATGTAATTTTTGCAAACTATGCATAGACATATGTCCTCATAGCGCAATAAAATCAAAAAGAAGAAAAAAAATTAAATTAAAAAAATCTTTAGAAAGCAAAATTAATCTTTAAAAAAAATGGAAAATATAAATTACAATCTTATATTAAACGGCGCCGATTTTAAAGAGATTAAATACTTAAGTAAATTTATCTACTTTTCTTTAAAAAGCGAAAATTTTAATGTTTCGCTTTTAATCAAACCAGTATCCAATATATCGAATTACGCTCTCACATACGCGGTTATAAAAGTAGGGAAGTTTGAGTCTATAAGCTGTCTTCAAAACATAGACGCGGTCATCAGTTTAGATTACCAGTCGACGTTGAACTATCTTCCTTTCATAAACAATAATACTCTGGTTTTATCCGATTATTCAGCATTTAACGTTTGCGATTACTGGCTAACGGACAACGATGCGGTTTCTCACAAGCTAAACGAAAAGACGGGAAATATATATAAAATACCTGTTAAGAATATAATAGACATGGATGCTATGGGAAAAAACAAGGTAAGCGCATATAATTCGCTTATAGGGGGTTTTATCGCAAAAAGCAATCTGCTGGACCTCGATTCCGTATGCAGGCAGACGGCTTTGTTTTCTAAAAACGATGCGGAAAAGAAAAATGCCATTAAGGCTATTTTAAAAGGATACGACTATGTCTTGGAAGGGGAATCGTCTTCTTTATCACAACCGCCGCATAAGCCGTAAAATTCAACCCCGTAATTTCTTATCCGATAATTCTCGTCCAGCTTGTTCTTTATTTTAGTTTCAAAAAATCCCTTAAAATCAAAGTCGTCTATCTCGACGTCGATTATTTTTCCGCATTTTTCGCATATAGCGTGCCCATGCAGAGAGATATCCCCATCGTAATGGACAGAATCCTGCATAGTTTTGATTTCTTTAACTTCGTGCAGAGACGCAAGCATAGAAAGATTTTTATAAACGGTATTCAATGAAACCATCGGATATAATTCCTTAACTTTATTATATACTTCCGTAGCGGATGGATGGCTTTTAGATTCGGATATAATCTTAATAATTTCAAGCCTTTGCGGAGTAAGACTGTAACCCATTTTTTTTATTTTTAATAATATAGCATTTAATCTAGGATTCGAATTCATAAAAAATAATTAACTCTCTCTATATGATATTTATTATTATATAATAATAAAAAAATGTCAAATATTTTCGGGCTTGAAATCCTTTATGCTGTCAAAGAAAGCCTCAAGTCTCGTTACGTAGCCCGCATCGGCATTATGTTCGTCTATTTCTATTTCAAGGTAGGGCTTATATTTCATATAGTCTGCAAAAAAAGTCTTAATGAACGAATCTGGGCCGCAGGCATAATTAGTAACATAAACGGCGTTAAGTTTAGGATTATCCATTATTATCTTTGCCGCGGATAAAATTTTGTGCCCGGAATGCCAGAACATATTATCATGCTCTCCGTAAATAGAAACTTCGCCTATATCGAGAAAATCCATCGGAATAACGGTTACGCCCAAAGAAGATATTTTATTGGAAATAGCTAAATTAATCCCGTCGTCTTGCGTGTTATAAGGCCTGCCGATTAATACCGTAATATCTTCGTATTTTTCTATAACCTCTTTTCCTTTTATTTTTAACGCTTCAAAAAAATATTTTTGTTTTTGAACGGCATAGCGAAAAGCATTCACAATTTTCTTTTTCGATATGCCTAAACCTTTTAAATTTCGGGCAATATTGCCTATCGTTTGGTTATAATCGGAACCGTCTTCAAACATTCTGATTTCAGGAGCAATAACCTTTATCTTATTAAATTCTAAAAGCGATTTTACTATGCTTGGAACGCCCTGTATATAAGGACATTGATATGTATTTTCCTGAAATTCGTGATTTTTTTCTCTATTTACGAGCGCCGGCAGAAAAATTGCGTCAACCTTCTTATCTATCAGATTTTTTACATGTCCGGCTACTACTTTTACCGGGAAACAGGTATCGGTTACGGAAAGCATATTGGACTCATTTATAATCTGCCTGTTAGTTTCGTCGGATAAAATAACGTTAAATCCGAGTTTCGTAAAAAATTCATTGTAAAAAGGAAAGAGGTCGTATGTTTCTAAGCATAAAGGAATTCCTACGCGGAGTTTAGAATAATCGGATTCGTTTTCCGCGAAATACCCGGCTAATAAAAGTTCTTTTCTGAATTTTAAAAAGTTTTCCCCTTTTTTTATTTTAGTTTTATCTATTTCGA
>JAKAKF010000024.1 GCA_021813595.1 bacterium | reverse complement strand
TTCTTCCATTCTTCCTTTCTAATAAATATTTCTTTAAGCTGCGTTATGGCGTAAAGATTGTCGGGCGAATATTCAAGCGCCTTATTCAGATAAAAAATAGCTTTATCGTAATCTTTATTGAGCTTGTAAAGATTACCCGCTTCATTGAGCGCAGTTATATTTTCTTTTTCTATTTCTAAAACTTTATTGAGGGCATTTTCCGATTCTTTAATTTTTCCTTTATGTTTATATATCTTTGCAAGGAGCAGATAAGCGCTAATATTATTCGGGTAATTTATCAAATATTTCTTAATCAGGTCGATTGCTTTATCGTACTGCCCTTTAATGTATGCATCGAATGCCTTATTAACCGAGTTGTCCAGTTCCGTTTTTATATACTGCTTTCTTTTGTATATAAGATTTTTTATCTGATATATAGAATCTTTTAAAATATTTATAATTAATATAAGTGCAATGCCTATTAAAAACGCCGAAAATACGTAGATTATTAGATAGCTGTTAAGTATATGGTGCTGTCCGGGGGCGTAATGCAAAAGGACTCTTTGCGGATTAAGTGCGTAAAGATATTCGAAGAATGCTACTAGTATAAGTATCGCTATTATTATAGTAATTATATACATTGTGAGAATAATTTAAATTAAAATTAAGTTTTTTTATTATCGACAGAAGCTTCGACCGCCAATTCTTTTGCTTCCGGCCACAGCCCCTCGATATTATAGTACGACCTTAAATCATCATGGATTAAGTGTATTATCATACTGCCGTAATCTATAACAATCCATCTTGAACCGGGGGTATAAAAACCCTCATGCCCTATAGGCTTCTGTTTGAAAGATTTTAGCAGATTATCCGCTATAGTATTGAGCTGTCTGTCCGACGAACCCCCTGCTACAATTATAAAATCAGTTATTCCGGAGACTTTTCTGACGTCGAGGACTAAGATATTATGGGCCTTTTTCTCTAAAAGAAGGTCTATAACTGACCTGATATTTTTATTTGTTCTTTTAAGCGGTTTTCTGCCGCTTTTAAAAGTTTCGATGCCTGCACCGTCCTTAATATAACTTATTATTTATTATATAATTAATAACCTCGTTTGGCAATAAAAAGAGATTAGAAATATTATTTTTAAAATTATTTCTTATAGCGGTTGAAGAAATATCCAATCTTGTAATTTTCAAAAAATATATATATTTATTTTTGGGAGTAACTAATCTGTTTTGCGAATATTCTAACTTAATGCGTTCTTTTAAATTATCGGGTAAAAAACCCGTAAGCTTAACTAAATTTTTTGAATCCGATTTCATGCCCGACCTGTTAACTACTATAAAATTTATTTTATCGAAAATTTCGGCGCCGTTTTTCCAATTCTTTACGTCTGAATAGGCATCTACTCCCGCTATAAAATACAGTTCGTCCGACGGATATATTTTTTTAAGCTGAATAATCGTGTCATAGGAGTATGAAAGTCCGCCTCTTTTTATTTCTATATCCGACGCCTCGAATTTTTTGTTGTTTTTTATTGCTATATTGAGCATTTCCATTCTTTTTTCGGGGTCGATGCCGGGCATTTTTTTATTCGAAGTTATATTTGTAGGAATAAATATAACCTTATCTAAAAAATTCTGCGCAAGTTCTTCTGCGGCCCTTAAATGTCCGAAATGAACCGGATTAAACGTACCCCCGAAAATTCCTATTTTCATAGTTATCAGTTTAGCGCTTAAGTTCTTTTCTGATAGTTTCCGAATACTACAAATTTAGTCGTAGTAAGCTCTTTTGCACCCATAGGTCCGAATGCATGAATTTTTGAAGTAGATATGCCTATTTCGGCGCCTAGTCCCAGCTCAAAGCCGTCGTTAAATCTCGTGGAAGCGTTTATAAGCACGCAGGATGAATTTACTTTTTTTATGAACTCGAGGGCGCGGCTGTAGTTTTCGGTCAATATAGACTCGGTATGGTTTGAACCGTGCAATTTTATATGCTCTATTGCTTCGTCCATATTTTTAACGGCTTTAACCGAGAGGGTAAGGTTAAGATATTCGGCATCCCAGTCTGCATCGGTTGCGGGAGTTATAAAATTAAACTTATTTTTAAAAATATTCATAATTTCGCCGTCCACTCTCGTTTCTACACCGTTCTTTTTAAGTTCGGCAAGCATTTCCGGCATAAAATCCCCCATAATATCGGAGTGGACCATAAGGGTTTCCAAAGCATTGCACACGGAAGGCCTCTGAACTTTTGAATTGATTATTACGCCGACCGATTTATTTATATCGGCATATTTATCGACGTATATATGGCAGACGCCTTTATCGTGCTTTATTACCGGAATTTTGGAATTTTCCGTCACGAACGAAATAAGTCCTTCGCCGCCCCGCGGTATTATAAGGTCTATGTATTTTTTGAGCGATATCATTTCGGTAATTGCAGACCTGTCGGTATAAGGAACTATGGAAACGGCTTCCGGAGGAAGTCCGTTAATTTTTAAGCTTTCCGCAACTATCGAAGCAAGTATTTTATTAGAGTTTATAGCCTCCGAACCGCCCCTTAATATTACCGCATTCCCGGACAAAAGACAGAGTATAGACGCATCGATAGTAACGTTCGGTCTAGATTCGTAAATTATTCCGATTACGCCTAGCGGTATTCTCATCCTGCCTACCATAAGCCCGTTCGGCCTTACCGCTATATTTTCTATTTCGCCTACGGGGTCTTTAATCTTCATTACGTCGTCGATAGAATTAAGCATGGAAGAAAACGTCTTTTCGCCGATATAAAGCCTGTCCAGCATAGGCTTGCTTAAACCTGCCGCTTTTGCGCTTTCTATATCCTTGGCATTTTCGGCTTCTATCCTCTTTTTATTTTTAATTAAAAGGTCCTTGAGTGTCCCGAGTATATTAAGTTTTATTGCGGGGCCGGCATTTGCTATACTGCTGCTTGCGCCGTAAGCCTTCTCCGCAATTTCTTCTATAGATGCGGTTTTACTCATATTGTCCATATCTGCTCCTTTTATCTCCCATTTTTTATACGTTTGAAGCCATTTTATCTTTATGGACTACTAAAGAGGAAATTTTATCTTTGCCGAATTTTATTTTTATTTCTTCGGCACTCAAACCTTTTATTTTTATAACATCGTCCGAATCGAGATTAGCGATGCCCTTAGAAAAAACGGTTCCGTTTTCGTCCAGTATATAAACTCCGTCGCCTTTTTTAAAATCGCCTTTTATTTTAATTACTCCTCCCGCAAGAAGGCTTTTATTTTGAAAAGTAATCGCTTCGATAGCGCCTTTATCGGCAACTATCTCTCCCGATTTTTCCATTCCGAATAAAAGCCAGTGTTTTTTTTTGTTTATTTTGTTACGAGGCGAAGAAACAATTAAGGTTCCGCATAATTTGCCTTCCGATAAAGAATTCAGACCTTTTTTGTCTTTACCCGAAGCGATGACGGTATCTATGCCCGCGCTGGCGGCGATAAAAGCGGCATAAAGTTTTGATTTCATGCCTCCGGTTCCGTGAATGCTTTTAGAACCGTCTTTAAAATTTTTAATGTAATTTTTAATGTCGTTTATGATTTTGACCGGTTTTGCATTTTTATAAATATTCGGATTTTTATCGAAAACCCCTTTTACGTTTGAAAGAATAATAAAAAGGTCTGCGCATACCAAGTTTAAAACGAGCGCGGACAGCTGGTCGTTGTCCGAAAATTTTATTTCTTCGTACGAAACGGTGTCGTTTTCGTTTATTATAGGAATTACTCCGTTATTAAGCAATTCATATATGGTATTGCGTGCATTTGTAAATCTCTTTCTGACGGAAACGTCTTCTTTTGTTAAAAGAACCTGCGCTGTTTTAAGACCGTACCGTTTAAAAAAGGAATCGTAATTTTTCATCAAAACGGGCTGTCCGCATGCGGCAAACGCCTGTTTTTGCGGAATGGAAAATCCGCCTGTTTCCGGGTTTATGCCTAACATATCTTTTCCGGCGGCGATAGCGCCGGATGAAACAAGTATTACTTCCTTTTTTTGAGCCTTAAGCGAATTAACGAAACCGCAGATATTTTTAAAAGACGTCGGAGAAAGTTTTCCTTCTTCGTTTAAAAGAACCTGCGTGCCTATTTTTATTACTATTCTTCTTTTAGAATCGAAATATTCTTTAAAATTATTCTGCTCTTTCACTTATATCTTAATAAGAATTTTATAATTATGTTGTAATTATACCGCAATATTTTTTTTATTTAAAATTAAATTTAATTCGTTTTTAAGTTCGTCTATTCCGGTGCCGTAAAATGCCGATATAAAGTATACCGAAATATTTTGCTCCGAAAAAAATTTCTTAGTATCTTTAATAATTTTATTTAATTTTTTGGCATCGGTTATGAGGTCTATTTTATTTATAGCCGCTATTCGTTCTTTTTTAAGAATATTTTCGTCGTATTCGGCTATTTCTTTAATTACCGATTCGTATGCAGTTTTAATATCTTTAAAAGTTCCTATTTCAATAAGATGCAAAAGTATATTAGACCTTTCTATATGGCTTAAAAATTTAAGACCGAGGCCGGCGCCTTCCGAAGCGCCTTCTATTATACCGGGGATATCGACTATAGTTAACGTTTTAGCCGACTCGTCAGGATTATCGCCCATATAGACCCCAAGGTTAGGAGTTTTGGTCGTAAAAGGATACGGAGCTATTTTTGCGTGAGAACCGGTAAGTTTGGATATAAGAGTTGACTTGCCAGCATTTGGAAAGCCTACTAAACCTATGTCTCCTAAGCTTTTCAGGACAAGACGGACTTTTCTGGTTACGCCAGATATGCCTGGCTGAGCAAAACGCGGTCTTCTCTGCGTGGACGACTTAAAAAAAGTGTTGCCTTTCCCTCCAATACCGCCCCTCAATAGAACCGTTTCTTCGCCGTCTTTCGTAAGGTCTGCCATTACTTCTCCGGAATCAAAATCTACAACTGTCGTACCGGCCGGCACGGTTATAATAATATCTTTTCCGTCCCTGCCTTTCTTGTTGTTGCCCTGTCCGTTGCCGCCATTTTCGGCTATATATCTCGGCTTATATCTGAAATCGAGAAGGCTCGTTATATTATGCGAAGCTTTAAATATAACGTCGCCGCCTTTCCCTCCGTCGCCGCCGTCCGGTCCCCCCTTAGGTATGAATTTTTCCCGCCTAAAACTGACCGCTCCCCTCCCCCCTTTTCCGGAAGCTATAGTTATTACGGCATTATCGACAAATTTCATATTATAAATTTTAGTTAATTATACAAGATACAAGTTAGACGCAAACAGGCTGGCACCACTTTTGTTAAACGACGGCAAAAACCTGCGGCCTTCAAATCGGCATGAATATATTGAATATGATTATTTGATTATATGCGTGTTAAATAATAATTAAAGAGCGGGCTGTCCGGGGCGATAACCCCGCGGAATATTTTAGCGAAGCAAAGTTCGTTGAAGATAAAGTATATAACTAATTGTTATTCCGCAGGTATAATGCTTACGAATTTCCTGTTGTTTTTCCCGGCATGAAATTTAACGAAACCTTTTATTATTGAATAAAGGGTATAATCTTTGCCCTCTTTAACATATTTTCCCGGGTGGAAAGAAGAGCCGACCTGACGCACTATAATCTCGCCCGGTTTTACTAACTGCCCCCCGAATCTTTTTACCCCTCTCCTCTGACCCTGACTGTCTCTGCCGTTTCTAGAACTTCCCCCGGCTTTTTTATGCGCCATAATATCACCTGCTTCTTAATTTAATATTATTTTATTATCTTATAATTTATCAAGTAATGCCTGACAAAAGCAATTAAGCTATTCCGGTTATTCTGACTTCCGTAAAGTTCTGTCTGTGCCCTCTTTTTTTCCTTTCGTCTTTGCGGCGTTTCATTTTAAATACTACGATTTTTTTGGCTCTGCCGTTTCTGACCACCGTTCCGGTGACGCTTTTATCCTTTAATGCCTGTTTGTCCGTCAGCAAAACATCCCCGTTTTTAACGGCTACCGGCGTAAAAGTTATCTCTTCGCCCTTTTCCTTGCCTACGGTTTCTATTCTTAAAATATCGCCCTGCGAAACGACATATTGCTTTGATCCGGTATTAATTACGGCATAATTGTCTTTACTCATAACAAATCCTCTTTAGCTTAAAAAATTAAGAAAAATTAAGAAATATTTAAACTTGAATTATTAATTTTAATAGGTTTTAATAACTTTGTCAACCGTTTTTTTATCCGCGTTTTTTGCCGGCCGTAAATATCCTTTATAATGTAAATACTCAAGGTTCCTAAGGGAAACGCCTTTATTGCGGGCCATAAGGCTTAGGCCGTTTTTCCCGGCCGATTCGGCCGATTTATCGTTAAGCAGATAACCGGCTAACGCCTCATATAATTCCAAAGGGGAATCAATCTGTCTTCCGGCGGAATTCTTTTTAATCTCTTCCGCCGCTTCCGAAAAATTCTGAACGTATCTGCCGAAAATTACCGGTTTCCCAAAAACCAAAGGTTCGAGAAGATTATGTCCGCCGGCAGAAACCATACTGCCGCCGACGAAAGCGGCGCCGCATATGCCGTAAACCGTCAAAAGCTGTCCTATAATATCTATTAAAACTACGACGACTTTGCTTTCTGGCAAATTATGAATATTATTATCTTTAGAATAATAAATCGAAGAAAGCTTGTAAAGTTCTATTTCGGGCAAGTAGTTGTTTAAAAGTTTGTAAACCTCGTCGAACCTTTCGGGATGGCGCGGCGCAACGAAGAGAAAAATTTTATTTTTATCGTTCAGCTTGTTTAATTTTATTGCGGAATCGGCGACGAGCTCTTCTTCTCCTTTATGGGTGCTTCCCGCCGCTATAATTTTTACGGTTTCCGCATTATTAGTTTTCAATTCTATAAATCTTTTAAGAATCGCGGTTTTTTCTTTTATATCGCCTGCAATAAGGGATGCGTTAATATCGAATTTCATATTGCCGGTTTGGCGCAGATTTTCTTTTTTAACGCCGAGCGACGCAAATCTTTCACAATAAATATCCGATATACATAAAACAGCATCTATCTTTTCAAAGATATAGCCGAAAAAAAACCTGAAACGAGTGTAATTTTTATAAGATTTTTCCGATATTCTTGCGTTTATTAACGCTATGGGAATATTTTTTTTATTTAGAATATTAAATAAATTAGGCCATATTTCCGTTTCTACCGAAATAAACAAAGAAGGATTTATTAGTTTCAATATTCCCCTGACGGAAAAAGGAAAATCGTAAGGAAAATAAAACGTTAAAACGTTATCATTGCTTCTATAAAGATTATCCGCAAAATCGAAACCTGTTTTCGTGGTAGCGGAAAGATAGATTTTTTTACCGTATTCCGACTGCAATAAATCGATAAAATTTACCGCCGCCCTCATCTCCCCCAACGAAACGGCGTGAATCCAGACTCCTTTTTGAAGAGCCGCTTCCTTTAAAGGCTTAAAGGCAGCAGGGAAAAATTTATAAATGTAGCCTTCGCTTTTTTTATTTTTATTCAGATTTAAAATGAAGAGCGTCATAAAAAAAAATGGAGATATAACGGCCAAAAAAGCGTTATATATTATGCTTAAGGTCTTTTCCATTTTTATGCGGCATTATTTCTTTAATGCCTGACTATATTAATAGTTAAATTAAGAAGTTTGGCGTTTGTAAAATTTTTTTTCATTTTTATAGAGATAATATCGGCTCCGTATTCACCGGACGAATGCGATACCGCATAAATTAGATTTACGCACTGATCGAGGCTTAAACCTTTAAGCGATATAAGAATCGCTTCTTTAGAACGCTTTGCAGTTACGCCGCCTGCGCCGTTTGAACCGCCTGCGCCTGTCTTGGCGTCTTTTACCGCGGAAGAATATCTTGAATACAATTTAGATATCTGGGTTTTATTTATTTTAAAATATTTAAAAAGCGAAGATATAAACTTAATATAGCCCTTGCCTTCGGATTTACTTTCGGCGCTGCCTCCGGTTTTTCCGGATGCGACGGATGCGGATGAATTGCCGGCAGAAATTGCCGCTTTTGATTTTATAGAATTTATTTTATATGAATATTTTAAGACATAATTTAATATAGCTTTCTGATTTTTAACGGCTATTGAGCTCAGGCGAATGGAATGGTTCAGCGGTAAAATTATAGAAAAAACGAATACGATTACTAAGAGGAAAACCGCTGCGCTTAATAACACAATCTTTCTGCTTTTTAAATCTTTTAAATATAAATTAATATCCATATTTTACATAAAATAATTTATAAGGTTAGCAATATCAGGTATCATGTCAAATATTGTGGTATAATCAATTTTTATTATTTATTAATTTTATTTAAAAAAAAATTACGGCCTTATATGAAAAACAGAAACGGCTCGGCATTTTTATACGTATTACTAATATTGATGCTTTTAAGTTCCATAATACTGGCTTTTCTTTCCAATACTCTACATTATATTAAATATGCGGCAAATTATAAATACAAAAATAAATCTTACTACATAGCTAAATCGGGAGTAGAACTTGCCACGTTTTTTATTTCGCAGTACGGGGCAAATCCCGCTGCTTATCAGAATCTTTTAAATAAAACGGCTCCATACCAAAACGGATTTCCGGTTCTTGGCGGCTATATAAAGATGAAGATAGCGAACAACGATTCAAAATTAAATATTAACCAGCTGATATTTTCCGATAACCAGATAAACGAAACGGAATATGCAGAATTGCAGAGGCTGTTTTATATACTGGGAATTCCTGCAAACGTTTTAGAAAATATCGTTGCCTTTATGCAAAAAAACCGGTTAAATTACGAACAGCTCGAACTGAAATTTAACCCGGCCGGAAAGGGATTAATGGGGGACAGGGGAGGCGCCGGCGCAGTCGGCGGCTCAGGTTCAACCTTTAAGGGGTATTTTGCGCCGGCGTTCCCCAACCCAAATATTCCGGTTTTAAACGGCGAATATAAAAATCCTTTTTTAAACATACGCGACTTAATGCTAGTATATAATATGAAATACAGATATTATTTCATATTAAAACATTTTTTAACTTGTAATTCTTCTGGCTTAATAGATATAAACACGGCCCCGTACCAAGTAATAGAATCTTTAAGTCCGATGATAAGCGAAAGCTCCGCGCAGGAATTGACAAATTACAGAACCTTAAATCCTTTAACTTCCGTATCCGCTCTTTCCGGCGTTCCCGGGTTTAATTCCTCTATTCTTCAATCCATAGTAAACCGGATAGAAATAACTTCGGATTTTTATCTCATCAAATCCTACGGACGATATAAAAGCGGAAGAACGCATATAAAATCGCTCTATTACATAAACGGAAGCAAATATAAAATATATGAGTTCATTTCTTAAAAAATCTAATGCGCGACAATTTTACCTGCATACGTATCTACGTTTAAACTTAACGTTTTTTTGCCTTTTCCTGAATTAAAAAACAATTCAAAAGGCGGAGAAACATAATTTTCGGAAATCTCCTCGAATATATGCCCCTTTTTATAAGTCTTCCCTTTAGTTTCTATTTTATAGAGACGGATATTCTTATATAAAATCTTATATATTTTTAATTTCTTAAAAGGTTTAAGTTTTAAATTTTTTTTATTTTTATAATAAATTTCCGTCATATTTTTTTTAAAATCGAAACTTACAAACACTGCAGGAAATTTATTTTCCGAATAACGTTTATTCATCAGATATTTTAGTATCTTAACGGTTTTATTGAAGTCCTTGCCGTAACCCGGATAAAGTATGAAATTGTTTATTAAAGGATATGTAATTACGAGCATAACGGAAACTATTATTAAAACTATGAGGAGTTCCAATAAAGTAAAGCCTTTTAAATCCTTTAATCCGTTTAAAGCCGTTGCGCCGTTTTTGAATGTTTTGTTCAAAGTAATAAATTATTTATATCGTAAATAAAATAACCGTCTTTACCTTTTTTAAATATTGTAGCAAAAAGCGTCGAAAACTTGCCGTAAAGGGATTTATCGGGTTTAACCTTGAAAACCCCGCTATTTATCTTAAATACCGGCTTTATTTGGGCGCTTTTTATATTTAAACTGCCTGAGACGTCTCCGAAAAACAAAAGTCTGCCGCTTATAGAAACGTTCTTAATATAAAAATCAGTTTTTAAACTTTTAAGATTTAATGCCGGAATATTTATAAAACCTTTTTTAACTGAATTTATTTTAATGCCTTCAAAATTTAAATTTACGGGAATATCTTTGAAAAGCAGATAATCCGCCCCGGTTGCAATAATATCCTTTATATAAATATTTTTTATATATGCAATATCGTTTTTATTTTTACCGCCTATAGAAGAAGGTCTATAAATTTTAATTCCCGTTAAATTCAAACCGAAAAAGACGGAGGGCGAAATAGATTTTATAGAAGCCTTCAAACCCGTATAATCGTAAAACGATAGTTCGAGCGGTTTTTTAAGCCTGCCGTACGGGAAAAAAATAAACGTAAGTATAATTAGAAGAAAAAGAAATACAAGAAAATAAGCAAGTTTATATAAGACTTTTAAGAATATTTTATCTTTCATTTTATTTTTTCTTTTTATTTATTTATCAGAGAACTCATTTCAAAAATAGGAAGCATTATGGATATTACTATAAACCCGACCATAAGCCCCATAAATATAACCATAGCCGGCTCTAATGCCGAAGTTAAAGATATTATATAAAAATCTATTTCGCTTTTCATTATATTTGACGCCGTTAGAAGCATTTCTTCGATATTCGAACTCTTTTCCCCCGCTTTTACCATTTTTAAAAAAATCGGCGGATAAAGATTCGATTTGTAAAGCGGACCGGATAAGCCGTTCCCTTCCTCAAGGCTTTTATTGGCGTCTAAAATTGCCTCTTTAAGCAAGGTATTCCGAAAATTCGACGAAGCTATGATTATCGCCCTGTTTAAGTTAATGCCGCTTGTTAATAGCATGGAAAGACTCTGTGAAAACAAGTTTACTTCGTTTAATATAATAAATTTTCCGACAACCGGAATTTTTAAGAGCATCCCGTCAATATTTCGCCTGCCTTTGGAGGTATTCATATATTTTTTAAAAAATATATAAACAGCTAAAATTAAGAGCAAAAATAATATAAGATAATGGGAAAACAAAAAACTGCCGAATAAAACTATTCGCGTCGGCAAAGGAAGTACGTGGTGCATAGATTTAAAAATTTTAGATATAATAGGAACTACGTAAACGACTATATAAAATAAAATCAGAAATCCAACGACGGTCATTATCAGCGGATATATTAGCGACGCTTTGATTTTTTTTACCGTATTGTATTTTTCTTCAGAATATGCGGCAATCTTGTTCAGTACAGGAGCAAGCGAACCTGATTCTTCGCCTGCCTTTACTGAAGAAACGATAAGGCTTGGGAAAACCGACGGATAGGAGGACAAACAGTCGGAAAAAGACTTGCCCTCTTTAATGCTTAAAGATATTTCCGACAATATTTTCTTAAAATAATGGTTCTTTACGTCGCTTTTCTGCTCGTATATGGCGTCGTACAAAGGTATCCCTGAATTTATAAGGGAGTATAGTTCCTTGAAAAACATAATGATGTCGGTCTGAGAAGGTTTTTTTTCTATTTTTGTATTTAATAATTTAATTAAGGTATCTTTGAAGGTTAGCTTAAAGGATTCTTTGATAGATATTTTAAAAGCTGAGTTAGTTTTAACGGGGGATGTGGAAGGCGAAGCCTCAGGCGCGGACGCAGACAAAGACGAATAATGAGATTTAGACAAATGCGAAAGCGAAGAGGAAATTGACAAACCGTCCGATAAGACTATATCTGTTGCATATACTCCTTTTTCTTTTAATGCAAAAAGCGCTTCCTGTTTGTTATTTGACTCTAATAAGCCTTTAACCTTTGAACCTTTTGTATTTAGGCCGGTATAGCTAAAAATAGGCATACATATTATACATAAATTTTATAAGGATTTTGACTCGTTTTATTTTTTATCTATCTTATTTTATTTTCCAACTTTCTATAGGCGCGTCTTTCCCTTTTCCGCCGGGCGCACCGGTAGGCCCATAAGATATTATGGCATATGCTCCATGTTTAGACGGCGATATGTAAATATATTTATTGCCCCAAGGGTCGTCAGGAATATGGCTCAAATATCCGCCTTTTTGATAATGTTTGGGAATTGGAGGAATATCCGGTTTTTTAACAAGCGCTTCCAAGCCTTGCGCAGTCGTAGGATAGTTTCCACTCTGAAGTTTGTAGAGGGCAAGCGCCGTTTCAAAATTTTTGATCTGAACCACTGCGGCCGTCTCTTTAGCTTTGTGCGGAGCAAACATTATCCTGGGAACTATTATGGTTGCAAGGATGGCGATAATTACGAGAACTATCAAAAGTTCGATTAAAGTAAAACCGCCGTTTGAATTTAACGATTTAAATTTATTTGAATATTTAACGTATTTGCACATATTTATATAGCCTCACCTATATATTTTATTAAAATACCGCATAAAAATCTATATATAATATAACAATGTATAAAGAAATTATAATATTTTCGGCTTTTTTTTACAAAAAGACTGTTTGTATGTACATAATATACCTATAGAATTGAAAAAGATTTTATATCTACTGCATATTAAATTGATATTTAAATTTATTTACTGTTCCGTTCACAAGAATTCCAAATTTTAATTTAACGCCCAACGGCGCTGAATTATAGGCATTATAATTAAACCTGTCAAGCCATAATCCTCCGTAATAATAAGCGATATATAAAAAAGCTAGGTTTTTTGCTATTACGACTTTGTCTAAAAAAACTTTGAGGTTTCCGTCTTTATTTTTATAAAAAGAGCGTTCGTATATAAGTTCGTAAAGTATAGTATTTGCGACGCTCTTCATTTTTATTTGTCTATTTATATTTTTATTTTTTTGCCTTTTTAAGTAAAAATAATTAATGTTTTCTTTCGATTCCGCTTTCGAGAAAGGTACTGGAGTTTCGGACAAACCTGAAAAATATACATACGGCAATTTTTGTCCGTTCTTTGTGTCATAATCAGCAATAAAAACGGGATATGAATAATTAAATTCCGTAAGTTTTTTATGAAATTCGCTGAATATTAAATTTGCTTCTATGTAAGGTTTGCTGGATTTTACGGCTAAATTTCTATTTCTGACGGTTGTTTTAAATATAAAATATAAAAACAGAAGCATTATCGAAAGAACTACCATGGCGATTAAGGTTTCTATCAAAGTAAAGGCCGATTCTCGAAAAATAACAGGTCGATTTATTATTTTAGTTTCGTTTAGGAGCATTTTATAACGGAAATTAATATTAATTTTATTAATGTAATATTATAAAATTAGGTTTTAACGGTTTAATTAGTTTAATCTTCTTCGGAAACCCTTACTACTTCGGCAATAGACGTAAGTCCGGATGCAAATTTCCTTATGGCCTCGACCCTCAAGGTGCTCATTCCGAATTTAACGGCTTTTAATTTTATCTCCTGAGAGCTTGCCCTGGTCATAATCAAAGACCTTATGTCGTCGTTAACTTCGAGAATTTCATATATAGCGGTTCTGCCCTTATATCCGGTAAAATTACATTCTTTACAGCCTTTCTGAGTATAAAACGTTCCTCTTGAAAGAATTTCATTTATTACGGGCATTATTTCCGACTGTTCGTCCGAAATTAAAAGTTTAACGTCTTCGCCGCTAATTTCGTACGACTCCCTGCAATCAG
>JAKAKF010000073.1 GCA_021813595.1 bacterium | reverse complement strand
CTCCCTACGTTCCCCTAATTTGCCGATAGAAATTAAATAAAAACTAAAAAACTCCTTTATTTATCTGCTTTTCAGTGATATAATTATTGCTAATTATATTCACCCCGTAGGTGAAAACAAATAAAAAAGGAGCTTAATAAATATGATAAAACAATTAGCGTTAAATTTCAAGTTAGGAATCACGAAAGAAAAAATAACCCCTCGTTCCGGCGTTGCTATTTATGCCCAAATCCTTAAAAATCTCGACATAGATTCTTTAGTAGATAAATATATGCCTATGCCCGGCTCTAATAGAGGCTATAAACCCTCTTCCTATATAATTCCGCTTATGCTGATGCTTTTTAGCGGAGGCAGGCATATAGAAGATTTAAAAGAACTTATGAACGATAATGCCGTTACCGAGCTTTTAGGCATAAGAATACCATCTCCCTCCACCTTTGGAGACTGGATGAGAAGACACGGCAGGATTGGAATAAAGGGGTTAAATAAAGTAATCTACGAAATCAATAAAAAGGTTCTTTCTTTAGATGCAAGTATCGAATATACCCTGTTTATAGACCCTACGATGATAGAGGCGGACAAAGAAGACGCTTTTATGACGTATATGGGTTTTAAGGGATACCGCCCGATAGTAGCTATATTAAACAAACTACCTATCATAATATTCCACGAATTCAGAAACGGAAACGTTTCCGGTCCCGATGCAGAAATATTAGATAATATATTTAAACTTATGGAATCCTGCGGCAAAAGAATAAAGCATTGTTCTGTAGATTCCGAATTCTATTCTTCTTCGGTTATAGGTTATCTTACTAAAAAAAACGTTACCTTCACTACGTCTGCCGTTAAAACCTCTCTAATGAAAGAAACCCTGCGCAGGATGGACAATTGGACGGAGTTTAAAACCATAGACGACATTACGACAGACAGGTTTATAGGAGAAGGAGTTTATTGTCTTGAAGGCGAACCCTTCAGGATAGTCGCGCTTCGCTGGATTAACGGGCAGCCGGATCTTTTCGAGAAAGACCGTTATTGCTACCACGTAATAGCTACCAATCTCGAAGTACCCAAAGAGGAGGTCGTATATGAATATAACAAAAGGGTATCTATAGAAGGGGTAATCAAGGAGATAAAAAACGGCATAGGCCTTGAGGATATGCCTTCCGGAGATTATTTTGCCAACGCCCTGTTCTTTGCGGTAGGGGTATTAGTCTATAATACTACCGTAATTATAAAGTTTCATCTTTTGCCGGAGGAATACAAAACCAAAACCGTGGAAAGCTTAAGATGGTCTATTGTAAACATAGCCGGCAGGCTCGTACGTCACGGCAGAATGCTCGTTCTTCTTCTTGCTTCTACTATAGACAAGCTTATCCTATACGAACGTATGAGAAACGAGCGTTTTATATTTGCTTAAGGTATTTAAAGCTTTAAGATTTCGGTTCCGAAAATACGGGAGAGGCTTATTTAAAAAATGCTATTTTTTGTTAAAATTGTGGAATAACGACCTAAATTTGTAAAAAATGTTTTTTAAAATCAAGCCGCTGATTTTTTATAACTAAAAAATCAGCATTGTTTGGAAAAAATACCAAAATAGACAAGGCGACGGGATTAAAAATTTCCTATCGGCAAATTGGGGTTAAAAAATTGTATTGACAAACGGGAGCAGTTCATATCTCGTTATGCGTTTTTAAAACGCTTACGGTAGATAGGGCAAGTTTAGGGGAAGAAGAATAAGACTTTTTATCCAGTACGAACTTGCCGTATCCGTCCGTTCTTACGCTCAATAAAGTTTTAGCGTCTAATTCGTTTAACGGCATGGGATTAAGATATTTTAAATCTTCTTTGAAAAGTTCAAAAATATTCATATTTTTCGAATAATGCAAACGGTTTGCGTCTTCATCGCATTTCATTAGAAGTTCTTCGTTGAATTTGGCTATATCGTCGAACTTGGGAACCGGCACGAACATATTGCGCCTTAAATACCCGACTTTATTTTCTACGTTTCCTTTTTCGTTGCCGGCATTAGGATTACAGAATACGGCGGTAAAGTTGTAATGCTCTTTAAATCTTATAAAAGAATCGGTTAGTTTTCTCTCGTGTCCTCTTAATATTTTTGTTACCAACGGTTTTGCGTTATCGAACCACTGCCTGTGCGGTACACCCTTAATATGAGTAAATATCGTCTTCATGCCGAAGGCGAAACACTCGAAATTTTCTCCTTTAAATATTTGGGTATATCCGGTGTTGCTGAACGGAAACGAAACGGTAAGATAATGTCCTTCGCATCTTTTATTTCTTTCTATGAAATCCGCACTCCCGAAATCTATTTGCGCTTCCCCCGGTTTGTGTTCCAAAGGCAGACTGCATGAGGTTAACGGTTCGAACAACGAGCATTTTTTATCCTTTACGTAATATGCTACGCTTCTGTAACTTATATCTGCATCCGGATGATTTTCTTTTATCCTGTCAAATACCCTTTTTGCGGTATGCCTTTGCTTTCTCTTCTCTTTAATATCTTCTTCGAGCCATGAGTCTATCTCGGTCATAAAAGGGTTTAATTTCCCGAACAGTTTAATCTGTTTTTGTTCTGTATTGAAATCCGTTTTACAGATATATTTCCGCAGGGTTTTTTTATCCACCCCGGTGAGCCTGTTTATTTCCGAGATAGA
>JAKAKF010000280.1 GCA_021813595.1 bacterium | reverse complement strand
TTTTCTTATAATATTTTCAAGTTCGTCAGGTATTCCTCTTATAGTAAGTTGCTTCATCGATATTACCTCCATTTATGATTCAAAATAGAGTCATTTTATCTTATAAATAAATCTATTATCGCATCATACGAAAATATTATCAACTATTTTTCCTCGCCCAGGTTATTTTTTTTTGAGTTAAGAACTCTATATAATTTTCAGGATTAATAACCGATAAAGTTGAACGGTAAGCTTCCTGAAATGAAGATGGTATAGTTCTTTTTGCTTTTGCGTTCCATTTGAATTCATAAGCGTTTATTTTTCCGTTCTCTTCTTCTATGTAATCGATTTCCTGCTTCTGCAACGTACGCCAGGGGATAGCCGCAAATATAATAGGGGGCTAATCGGCTTTTATTATATTTTGAGCGTTTTCGAGAACTAATTTTACGTTTTCTATAGCATTTAAAGCGTCTTCTCTACTGTAACTTTCAGTCGGAATAAAATCTATATCCCCGTAGAAAGACAGTTCTCTTTCTTTCCTTAAGTCTTTTGAAATTTGCGCTATTTTCTGAGCATCCGAAAGAGGTATAGCGGGAAATCTATCTTTAAACTCAAGAAATAATGGCCCCACATCGTGGAATTTTGGGGGTTCGATGCCCGCGCTTCTCAAAATTCCCTTAAGGCACAGTTCAACTATTTCCTGGGCCTCCCTTATAACATCGGAATAGTCTTCTTTATTAAGAAGAAGCGTTAAGATATCCAATCTTGCGATAGATTTTTGCAGATAGCTCAAGGCAAGGCTTTTCGACGTCATATTACTATATCCTCGTTGGGCTTATAGTCGGGTTTTAAATCCCAGAAAAAAGCGTTTCCCCTATGTATTCTTTTTGACCCTAAAACATTTAATCTTTTACGCAGTCTCTCAAGTTCATCGGCGAAGAAATCGTTTTTATCGAACAAAATTTGGGCATCCAAAGTCATATCGAGAAATAAAGGGCTTCCTGCGGCAGCTTCTTCAGGCGTTTTAATTACGGGGGAAATATACGTGTTGATGTCGGAATCTTTAAGAGAACCGATTAGAGATTCCAGTTTCTCTTCAACCAGCCCGAACTCTTTGATTCTTTTTATCCTGCCTGTCGGCAATTTTTCAGCAATTATTAAAATATCTATGTCGGAATTATAATTCGGCGTATGTCTTCCAACCGACCCAAATACAACGGCAGATATAAGTCTTTCTCCGTAAAACGATTTTAGTTCGTTCTTTAATACCTCAAGAATCATGCCGTATTTTTCTATTATAGATTTCATAAATATATTATATACGATAAAATATAACTAAACAATTTTTAAATACGATAAAGCAATAAAGAAAAATTATAAAAATGGCGCAAGATAGTATTTGCATAAACGGGAAATTAAAGGGGTTTTATTCTGCTTTCCGCAAATTCACTTATGACCGCTTTATTTCTTGATTAAACCGCTATTTCTAATCCTATTTTGCCGTATTCAACGGAAGGCATCGATTTATTGCCTCCCGCTGCCGACTTTTTCATATCGATAAGTCCGAGGCTTTCAAGTATTTTAACGTCTGTTGCAATACTTTTTATATCCCCGCCGGCAAACCTTGCAAGTTCGTTAATGCTTCTGGGATGTTTTTCTTTTATTGTATGGAGAAGTTCAAGTCTTTTTACCGTAAGGGCTTTTCTGAACCCTTCTATGCTTTCAAAATAAATTGCCTTTTCGCTCTTAACCTTTTCGCCTTTTTCGATAGATTCGGCAGAGTAAATGGCGTTCACAGTAATTTTTCGTCTTAAAATGTGCCTGATTTACCAGCCTATTCTGTACCCGCCTATTCTTGACTTTTATTTTTCTCGTGCTAAAATATAAGTATGTTTATAAAAAGAACGGCATACGATTACATTTTAGAACATTTAAGCGCTAAAGAAATTACATTTATTACGGGACCAAGACAGGCTGGAAAGACCACTATAATGGAAGCCGTAAATAGCGAACTTAAAAAAAGAGGCGAAAAAACGCTTTTTTTAAGTTTAGATTTTGAAAAAGACGCCCCTTATTTTAAATCGCAAATCTCCCTCATAGATAAAATAAATCTCGAAACCGGAGGCAAAGACCGCGCATTCGTATTTATAGACGAAATCCAGCGAAAAGAAAATGCCGGACTATTTTTAAAGGGCATTTACGATATGCACATGCCGCATAAATTTATCGTATCCGGTTCCGGAAGCCTTGAGCTTAAGGAGAAAATACACGAATCGCTTGCCGGAAGGAAACAGATTTTTGAAGTCAACACACTATCTTTTGAAGAATTTGTAAATTTTAAGACAGATTATAAATATGCGGACAGGCTTTCGGATTATTTTAATATAGAAAAAGAGACCGCCAAAAAACTTCTGCTTGAATATTTAAACTATGGAGGTTATCCGCGCGTCGCTATCGAAGAAACTTTTGCTAAAAAGACGGGTATAATAAACGAGATTTTTCAGAGTTATATCGAAAAGGATATTTCATATCTGTTAAACGTCGAAAAGATAGACGCTTTTAAACATTTAATCAGGATACTGGCGTCGCAATCCGGCAAACTAATAAATATAAACGAGCTTTCTGCAACTTTGGGAATATCCGCTCCAACAATCAAGAACTATATTTCTTACGCCGAAAAAACCTTTATACTTAGA
>JAKAKF010000051.1 GCA_021813595.1 bacterium | reverse complement strand
TTTTATACAGGAGATATTTATGAAAAAAATAGATATAGAAGTAAACGGGATGACCTGCGAACATTGCGTCGCAAGAGTAAATAAATTTATTTTGACGGTGCCGGGAGTTAAACATATAGATACTGTTTTGAAAGAAAATAAGTCGCATATACTTGCGGATAATAATGTAAATATAGAAGCAATTACCTTATCCATTGAAAACGCAGGTTATAAGCCGGGCAAATACGATGTTTCAGAAACGGTAGGACCGAATGAAAGCTCTAATGAAACGCTGTCTAAAGGCGTTTCCGATACCGGCAAAAAAAATGCCGCCGACGGTTATGACTATGACCTCATTATTATAGGGGGCGGTTCCGCCGCTTTTTCGTCAGCTATCTATGCCGCAGAAAAGAATTTAAGGGTATGCGTTATCGAAAATTGGGTTATAGGCGGCACCTGCCTTAACAGAGGCTGCGTTCCGTCTAAGCACTTTCTCGAAGCCGGCCGGATATTTTATGAACCTTTAAATAATAAATATAAAGGCATTAAGATAGAACAAAAGTCGATTGGCATGAAGACGCTTGTTAAGGAAAAGGATATTCTTTTAACGGCTTTAAGGCAGGTAAAATATTACAATGTGCTTGAAGGCTATCCGCAAATAATCTTTATTAAGGGAACCGGCAGATTTATATCAAAAAATGCGGTTGAGATAATTCCTTTAGGTATGACCGAACAACCTTACGTGATTTCATCCGAAAAATTTATTATCGCAACCGGTTCTAAAAATAAAATACTCGATATTCCCGGCCTTGGAGATACGGGTTACATGACAAATACCGAACTTTTGGATACCTTCTACATTCCAAAGACGCTTTTAATACAGGGAACAAGGGCCCTGGCTCTTGAGTTTGCGCAGATGTTTAGCAGGTTTGGTTCAAAGGTTGTTATAGTGGGCAGGGCAAACAGGGTAGCATTGAACGAGGAGCCGGAAATCTCCGAAGAACTTGAAAATATCTTAAAAAGGGAGGGTATTGAAATATTATTGGGCTCGGAAATTAAGAAATTATATAAGAAAGAAGGTAAAAAATATGCCGAAATAGAAACGAGGAACGGCATTAAAGTTATCGAATTCGACGAGTTTTTAATGGCGGCAGGCGTTGTCGGAAATTCCGCTGAACTTAATCTAGATGCAGCAGGCGTTGAAACGGATAAAAACGGTTTTGTCGTCGTAAACGACGAATTAAAAACCTCGGAAGATAATATTTATGCCGCGGGCGACATTACGGGAAAGCTGCTTTTTGTAACCGTAGCGGCTTACGAAGGCAAGATTGCCGCAAGCAATCTTTTGGACAGAATGCATATAAAACCTGATTATTCCGCCGTTGCCCATACTACTTTTACCGACCCCGAAGTTTCTTCAGTCGGTCTTACGGAAGAACAGGCCGTAAAAGCCGGATACGATATTGAAAAAACGATATTCCCGATTAGCTATACACCCAAGGCTCAGGCGATATTTAAAACCGAAGGGCTTGTCAAGATGATAGCGGAAAAAGAAACAGGCAAGGTCTTAGGGATACATATGCTTGCCCACAATTCTTCCGAGACTATCCAGCAGGCATCCGTATATATACAAAATAATTACACCGTTGAAAGAATAGGTCAAGAAATAGGGGTTTATCCGACCATGGCGGAGAGCTTGAAACTTTGCGCCCAGACATTTACGAAAGATGTACGCAAGCTTAGCTGCTGCGCGTAATATTGGCAATTTTATTTATATTATATAATTTATTTCATAATGATAAAGATTACATATAAACAATAAATTATTTCGGAGAAAATTAAATGTCTTTAACAATCTTTTTATACGTTTATCTAATTTGCTTATCTATTTTTTTTGGCTCAAGTATATTTTTAGGATATATAACGGCGCCGTATATCTTTAAAACCCTAAATTCCAGAAACGAGGCAGGAAATATGGTGGGCGCCCTTCTTCATAAATTTTCGATGATTGGATATATTACTCAGATTTTAATGGCAATTGCCGGTTATATATTATATTTAAACCGCGGCGGTATGATTATTTTCATTATTCCTTTGATTATATTAATTCTACTATTATTTTCGGAAAATCTTATTTCAAAAAAAATGAATAACCTTAAAAAACGGATGGGTTCAATAGACGAGGTTTCTAAAGAAGATCCGAAAAGAAAACAATTTAACAGCCTGCATAAATGGTCGGTTAAATTGTTTCTATTAAACGAACTGCTATGCCTGCCGTTGTTTTATATAATCTTAGTTAAATAAAAAGAATGAATACTATAGAAAAATTAAAGATCCTTTCTGAAGATTCCCGATACGATATGGCATGTGCCTGCGGTTCCGGAAATGATGACCGAAGAAAAAGAGGACTGGACGGAAAGTGGCTTTATCCGGTAACCCTTCCGAACGGCGGATATTCAATACTTTTAAAAACGCTTCTTTCAAACTCATGTTTAAATGACTGCAAATACTGCCCGATACGATCCGATGCCGATATACAGAGATGTACTCTTAAGCCTGAAGAAACGGCAGACTTATTTATGGCTTATGTTAAAAAGAAAATGGCATTCGGTCTTTTTTTAAGTTCGGGTATAATCAATAATCCTGATTATACAATGAGCAGAATTAATGCCGTTTCCCGCCTATTAAGGTATAAACATCGT
>JAKAKF010000156.1 GCA_021813595.1 bacterium | reverse complement strand
CGTGTCTGGAAGTACGGTTGCGAAATTACCTTTATATTTTGCCGTAAGTTTAAGTATTCCGTAAACGTTTGCGCCTGAAGAAAAACCGCATAAAATCCCTTCGTCTTTAACGAGTCTTTTTAAGGCGGCGTAACTGCCCTCCGTATCGACTTTAACAACGTCGTCGATTATTTTATCGGCGTCGAATCCTTCGAAATTTAAAGAATAGTTGTACTTCCAGCCTTCTATGCCGTGCATTTCGTTGTCCGGAACGACTGCGATAACTTTTATTTTATCGTCATATTCTTTAAGTCTTTTACCTACTCCAAGAATAGTTCCGCCTGTTCCTATGCCTGTGGCGAAATAATCGATATTTCCTCCTGTCTGCTTTAGGATTTCGACGGCGGTAGTTTCGTAATGCGATATAGGGTTAAAAGGATTATTGTACTGGTCGGGCATATAATACATATCTTTGCCGCCTCTTTCATATTCGTCGGATGCGCGTTTTATGGCTCCGTCGTGGCTTTCTTCGGCAGGAGTAAGTATTAATTCGGCTCCGTAAAGACGCATTATCTTTTTTCTTTCTTCGCTCATATTTGAAGGAGCGTAAATTTTAACTTTTATGCCGAGGAGCGCGCCTATCATTGCATATGAAATACCGGTATTTCCCGATGACGAATCGATTATAGACGTATTTTCTTTAATTAAACCTTTTTCTACGGCGTTTTTTATCATATAAAGAGCAGGTCTGTCTTTTACGGAGCCGCCGGGGTTTAAACCTTCAAGCTTCGCGTATAATTTTGATCCGTGAGACGAAGTATTAATTATTTTATTTAACAGGACTATCCCCGTACCGCCTATATTTGAAGCAGAATTAAAAATATCGTAAATATTAAAAGGCGACTTATTTTTTTCCATCTTTTTCCACGATAATTTCGTAATCCGTATCGTTAATTTTATTTATGGATAAGACCTTATGACCCTGTTCTTCCATAGAACGCGGGACGTTTCTTATTGCAGGTTCGTAATCCACTATTACCCTTAAAATTTCGCCTTTTTTCATTTTTTCTAAAACAAGTTTGGATTTAACGAAAGTAAATGGACATATCTCGCCTTTAATGTTTAATTCTTCGTTTTGTTTATATTCAGACATTATTTGTTTGCTCCGTTAATTTTTAAATTCGCACAAATCGCCGTATTCTATTAACTCAAAAACGGTAGGATTTTCGCCGCAAAGCGGACAAGTCTTATCCTGCCTTAGTTTCATTTCGGTAAATTTCATATCCAAAGCGTCGTAAATAAGAAGCCTTCCGTTTAAGGTTTGACCAATACCGAGTATTATTTTAATTGCTTCGTTTGCCTGGATAGCGCCTATTACGCCGGGAAGAACGCCCAGAACTCCCGCTTCCTGACAGCTCGGTACAAGTCCCGCAGGAGGAGGAGTCGGGAAAAGACATCTGTAGCACGGTCCTTCATCCGGCAAAAATACGGTGGCCTGTCCGTCGAACCTGAAAATAGAACCGTAAACTAAAGGTTTTTTCATAAAATGGCAGGCGTCGTTTATTAAATATCTCGTAGGAAAATTATCGGTAGCGTCTATTATTACGTCGTATTCTTTTATTAAGTCTTTAATATTATTTATATTTATGCCTTCTTTATAGGTAATAACTTTTACGTCTGGGTTAATGCGTTCGATGGAATCTTTTGCCGAATCTACCTTGTATCTTCCTACGTCTGCGGTTCCGTGCCAAATCTGTCTTTGAAGATTCGATAAATCGACGGTATCGTAATCGACTATGCCGAGAGTGCCAATTCCCGCCGCACCGAGGTAATATCCGCAGGGAGCTCCCAATCCTCCCGCTCCTATAAGCAGGACTTTGGACGAAAGCAGTTTTTCCTGTCCTTCGCCCCCGACTTCCGGAAGTATAATATGCCTTGCATATCTTTTAATCTGTTCTTCGGTAAAATTCAATTTTATTTCCTCGCTTTTAAACCGATATTTATTATTTTATTCTACGACGTCAAGAACGATAGGCTCTACCGTTACGCCTTTGGATTCCAAAAATTTAACCGCTTTTTCTATAGCCGCGGTTTCGCCTTCAAGCTCTATTGCTATTATTCCTATATCGTTAGATATGCTTGCGCTCCTGATATTAGTGATAACGTTGTAGTTTTTTCCGACAAGATAAATTAAAGGCTCTTTAATTACTTCCTGCGGATAGTTGAGGTAAAATTTTTTTTTTTCAGGCGCGCCGCCGGCTATTGCCGGAATTATGGAAATGGTGTCCCCGTCTTTAACCTTTGAATTTATGTTGTCTATAAATCTTATGTCTTCATCGTTCAGATAAACGTTAACGAATCTTCTTACCTGGTCGTTCTGTTCGCATATTCTTTCTTTTATTCCCGAAAAATTTTTCTCTAAATCGTTAATTATTTCGATAATATTTGAACCGTTAGACTCTACTTCTGCCTTGCCGCCGGTTAAAGTTCTAAGCGGCGTAGGTATTCTTACTTTTATAGGCATTTTAATCCTCCTTTATTTTTATAATTAAAATTAATATAATCGCTTATTTATTTTTTTCTTTTAGTTTTAGATAAAACTCCTTCAAATTCTTCTAAATTAGCTTCTATAACCGGCGCTTCTTTTAATTTTCCGTTTAATGCCTCAAGAGTTTTAAGTCCGTTGCCCGTAATAGCAAGAACCGTCGTTTC
>JAKAKF010000002.1 GCA_021813595.1 bacterium | reverse complement strand
TATAAAAACTAACGTCGCCTTCCCACCTCGGTATTATATGAAAATGCAAATGCTTTTCGATGCCGGCTCCGGCCGCTTTCCCAAGATTCAGTCCGACGTTTATAGCGTCGCACCTGTAAACTTTTTTTAAAATATCACAGCTTAAAGACAGGAGCTTCATTATTTCGGCTCCAGTTTCATAAGAAAGCCCGTTTAGCTCTCTAACATGGACGTATGGTATAACTAAAAGATGTCCGCAGTTATAGGGAAAAGTATTTAATTTTACGTATGAATATTTTCCTTTAAAAAGAACGTATTTGTCTTCGTAGCATTTACTGTCGTCGCAAAAGACGCACTCTTCTTTAGATTTATCTTTTACTAAATAGTCCATACGCCACGGTGCATAAATAATTTCCATACGGCATCTTTTAAATTAAATTTTTTTAAAAATCTAATCGCATATTGTTGTCGGAAACAAGCCCGCCCCCTTTAAAAAAAGAAGTCCCTCCGATATTTTTCACAAAAGACTTAACAGCTCTTTTTATAAAGGATTGAAATAAATTGGAACGTTTTTTGACGGGATATATTAAAGTGGCTTTGCCCTTGATTCCGGCTAATTTTTGAGCCAGTTTAACCGCATCCTGAAAATCGCCGAGTTTATCCACGAGGCGGTATTTCAGCGCCTGCTGCCCCGAATATACCATACCGTTTGCAAGCTTTTTTACATAAGAAACTTTGAGATTCCTGCCTTTAGCAACGGCATCCACAAACTGTCCATAAACGTTCATTACGACGCCTTGCATTTTTTCTCTCTGCATAGGGGTCATTTTTTTAAACGGAGTTCCTATGTCTTTATAAGGTCCGCTGACTATATAGTTATAAGACACTCCGACTTTTTTCATAAGTTTATACACGTTAGGCATTTCCATTATCACTCCGATAGAACCGGTCAGCGTTCCCGGCTCTGCTACTATTTTGTCTGCCGCGGAAGATATGTAATACGCGCCGGATGCCGCCACTGAATCCATAGACACCACTATTTTCTTATGCTTTCTGAATTTCATCAGCTGTTCATATATCGCCTGAGAAGGAGCAACCTCTCCGCCGGGCGAATTTACCCTGATTACTATCGCTTTGACGTCGCCATCCCTCTTATAGTGATTTAAAAGCCTCACGAAACTGGAGGAACTCGTTATAGCGCCGTTAAGATTTATTATGCCTACAGCATAAGGAGATGAACCTCTGACTATGCTATAGTTAGATTTCGACTGAAATTTAAATAGTATCAGGTATATAAAAATACCGAATATTCCTATAAATACTATTAAAAAAAGCAGTCCGCTTAAAAAAGGGTGTTTATTTATGCTCATAATTTATTCTGGCCAACGTTAATAAGCGAAAGCCCTATTTTTTGTTCATTGCCGTCAAGCATTATTATTTCCGCATTTATTTGCGACCCTGCGGAGATGTTGTTTTCTTTTATAAAATTTTCCGGAATTTTTGAATTATGAATCAGCCCTTCTATGCCTTCTTCAAGCTGAACGAATATTCCGAATTCCGTTATGTTGGACACAGTCCCCGTTACAACCGAACCCGCAGAATATTTTTCTTTAATATGCGACCACGGGCTCTCGGTAAGCTGTTTTATTCCAAGATATATTCTCTGCTTTTCCTCGTCTATGCTCAATACGACCGCCCTGATTTTCTCTCCCATTTTAAATAACTCGTTCGGGTGTTTAGTTCTTTTCGTCCAGGAAAAATCGTTTTGTTTGATATAACCTTCCAGATTTTCCTCTAATTCCACCGAAACTCCGAATTCGTATATATTTTTGACCGCGCCTTCAACTACTTTGCCTACCGGATATTTATCTTTTAATAAATTCCAGGGGCTTTCCGTAAGCCTTTTCAGGCTGAGCGATAATTTTCGGGCTTCCGGCTCTATGCTTAATATCGATGCCTTTACTTTCTGTCCCTTGGTCAAAAAGGTTTTAAGGTCGATCTGCTTTTTTTCCCATGTCATTTCAGACAAGTGAATAAGCCCTTCTACATCGTCGTCGAGTTCGACGAATGCGCCGTAATCCGTAATATTTATAATGACGCCTTCAATTATGTCCCCCGGTTTGTGCCTGTCGGCTATATTCTGCCACGGGTCGTCGAAAAGCTGTTTATAGCCTAACGAAACCCTGTGTTTTTCTTCATCGTATTTAATGACTTTAACGTTTATTTTCTGTCCGAGATTTAATATTTCCGAAGGGTGCGATATTCTTTTCCATGATATGTCCGTGATATAAATAAGTCCGTCCATACCGCCTAAATCGATAAAAACCCCGTAATCGGTAATATTTTTAACTATTCCTTCAAGCACGTCGCCTTCTTTTATATCGGTTAAAACATTTTCCTTTAATTTCTTTATTTCGTCTTCTATTACTTTTCTTCTTGATACTATTACGTTGCAGTTTCTTTTATCTACGCTTATAACTTTGAGGTCTAAAATCTTCCCCAGAAAAGCGTCGAAATCCTTAGTCAGTTTAACGTCTATCTGAGAACCCGGCAGAAACGCCGTAACCCCGTTCAAATCGACTATTAATCCGCCTTTTGTCTTTGCCGCGACGGTGCCTTTTATCAGTTCGTTGCCGTTGCATACCCTTTCTATATCGTCAAGCGCATAAACGTTTTTCGCTTTTTCTCTGGAGCATATTAAATATCCTAGTTTATCATCGTAACTCCCAA
>JAKAKF010000229.1 GCA_021813595.1 bacterium | reverse complement strand
GGCAGGGGAGAGGCTGGAGAGGACAAGCTTTTCGCCACATTGGGCACGAAAATGGCTTCTATTTACGATACCGCCGGCAGAAAAAAAGTTATAATATCGGACACCGTAGGATTTATTCAAAACCTGCCGCTTTTTTTGGTAGAATCTTTTAAAGCCACTCTTGAGGAAACGGTTCATTCCGATTTATTAATACACGTGATAGACCCTGTTCAAAGCGACGCGGCAGGCAAATATGAGGAAGTCGTAAAAATATTGGATGAAATAGGGGCTGAAGATAAAAAAATAATTACCGTTTTAAACAAAATAGACCTTTTATCTCCCGAACAGGTCGATTTTTTATCTACTAAATTCGAAACGCTGACCGGAAAGCCGGCCGTCGCCGTATCCGCTAAAACAGGCGAAAACATAAACTTATTAAAAGACAGAATATTTGAGTCTTTAGAATGCCAAACAATATAAGGATAAATTAAAATGAAAAAAATAGTCCTGTTATCGCTATCGCTGTTATTGTGCTTATTATCGTGTTTTTTAACCGGAAAAGCGTCCGCTATGAACGTCAAGGCGGAAACCTATATAGTTATCCCGAAAAATAATAAAGGAGATTTGCAGTCCTTAGCTATTAAACGCGCAATCGGACTTTCTTTAAAAAAAGCAGTGGCAATCTTAACCGGCAAAAAGAAATTTTCAGATAAAAAGAATAGCCGCATTCTCGAAAAGGAAATCTATTCTAAGGGATTGAAATATATATATTCCTTTAAAATCGTCAAGGCGAAAAAATACCTGAATCTTTATTATATCGATTTAATCGTTTATATAAGGGAAAATAATCTTAAGGATAAATTAAGAAACTTAGGATTTAAAGCAGCCGACGCCGCCGTTAAAGAGAATAAAATAAATTACAATGTTTATTACGTGAGGTTTACGGGAAATTTCAGCTATTCCGATTCCAACAAGTTTCAGAAATTAATGCTAAAATATTCACGGCATCTGCAAAACCTTTACGTATCATCCTTTTCGGAAGATTTTGCGGAAATAAAAGTTTTATATTACGGCAGTATAATCAGGCTTTTTAAGAGAGTAAAACCTATTATAGAAACATATTTAAAGGCAAAAATATATCCTGTTAAAAATAATACGATAATAGTCGATGTAAAGTAAAAAATAATTAAACTAAGTGAAATATATTTTTTAAGGAAGTAATCGCTACGGTATTTAAATAAAAATTAAATATGGAATAAAGAAAAATACTTATAAAAAGCGGGATGAAAAAATATATATAAATATTTTTATCCCTTTCGTATAAAACCCCGAGCGCCAAAGATATAGGCGGCGCGCCTATAAACATCTGCCCTACGAAAAGCCCTACCACCGGACCGTATTTTGCCACGTAGTTATGAGCCCTTTTGCCTTTTTTGGAGGCAAGCATCCCGTGCACCCATTTTAGCGATTTTAGTTTCAGTCCGGCATAAAACAGCAGAGAGCATAACAATGTTTCCGAAACGGTTATCATGATAATGCTGACGTAAGGGTTTAATCCATTGTAAACGGCATATGCCGTGGATACATATTTGCCTCCTATTAAGGGAGTTACGTTTATAGCCGTCATAACGATATATTTATAATAAAGAGGTTTCAAAAAAGGTTTTAGCATATTATATTTATTTTTAGAGATTAATTTGATATAATTATAACTGTAAATCATATATTTATAAAGCATAAAATATTTTAAAATTTAAAATAAAAAATGTATTATTTTACTCCCGTATCGGATATGTTTGAAACGGCCGATTCTATATTTATATATATAGAACTCGCCGGAGTAAAAAAAGAAGATATCAATATCGAAATCGCCGAAACAGCGGTAGAAGTCAGCGGAGTGAAGCACCGCGGCGGAGGTGCCGAAGAGTATAATTTTCAAAGGATGGAAAGGCCTTTCGGGTTTTTTAAAAGAGTCTTCGATATGCCCCGGGCGGCGAGCAGAGACTCCATAAGCGCTTCTTTTAACGAAGGGCTTTTAGAGATAATTATACCTAAAAAAACAAAAAATAACGGATTCAGATTTACATGCATCGAAATTAAAGACAAATAAAATTTTCAAGGAAGGTAAAACTTATTATGTATAATTTAGACTATTACGAAGATAAATTATCGGAAAGCGGATACAGGGTTCTTACGATATCCATAGAAGAATCGAAGAGAAGAAAGCATTATTACTTAGGGCTAGAGCATATATTTTATGCCTTAACCTTAGTCGATGAAGACCTTTTGAACGAAATATTCATAGAATTAAAAATAGACAAAAGAAAGGTTATAAAGCTTTTGAACGATTTCATGATGTCGTCCGAACAATATATAGGCGAAGGAATGAAAATTTCCCTCCAGACCAGAAATTTATTCAAAAGCGCTTACGATTACGCACAGAGTTCCGGGAGAAATCTCATCGAATCTACCGATTTCTTAATGGTTATGTTTCAAGAGCCCAACTCTGCGCCCAACAGGGTTTTTAAGGCTCTCGGAGTGGATTCGGTGGTAATCGCCGATAAAATTTTTCAAAAAATGAGGGAAAAAAGAAACAGAAGCGACGAAAACAGAAGGAAATACGATTTACCGTACACTTTAAGACAGCACGCCATAAATTTAAGCAAACTGGCTATTATGGATAAACTTCCTTTAGTTTTCGGAAGAGAGGAAGAAATTACGAGGCTTATGGAAA
>JAKAKF010000046.1 GCA_021813595.1 bacterium | reverse complement strand
TCATGCTCCTTCGGCCTCTCGGACATCTCTCCTGAAAAACTATCGCTTACTTAATATAATTTATCATTATTTCAAAATATATTCAAAGGTTATTTTTAGAAATTTTAAAAAATAATTTTAAAAAATTAAATTTTTATATTGACAAAAATAAATATATTTTGATAAAATATATTTAGTAATTCTTTTCTCCATTTTCCCCCTGATATATGCCGAATATGTCAGGGGGTTTCTAATTTATCTTTTTTTATGAAAAACGGAAGAATAATCGAATCGGAAAATATAAAAAAAGAGTTGTCCGAGCTTAAAAAAAAATCCAAAAAAATCATATTCACAAACGGCTGTTTCGATATTATACATGCGGGGCATATAAGCTATTTAAACGAAGCAAAAGCTCTAGGGGATATTCTTATAGTAGGATTAAACAGCGATAAATCGGTCAGACGCTTGAAGGGCGCTGACAGACCGGTGGTAAACGAACGGGACAGGGCATACGTCCTTGCAAATCTTAAACCGGTGGATTATGTCGTTATGTTCGACGAAGATACCCCTTATGAACTCATAAAAAAAATTAAGCCGGACGTTCTTGTAAAAGGCGCCGACTATGAAGGGAAAAGCATCGCGGGCAGCGATATAGTAGAGTCGTCCGGAGGAAAAACGATTTTAATAAATTTTATCGAAGGAAAATCCACAAGCGAAATAATAAAGAAAATAAAATCCCAATCCGATATATAATAAAATTAATAAAATATATTAGAAAAACTGCAAAACTAGTCGAAACGAGCTATGAAAGATTATTATTCAATACTGGGCATAGACGAAAATGCAGGAGAATCTTTAATTAAAAGCAGTTATAGAAAACTTGCCGCAATATATCATCCGGACAAAGCGGATAAAAATCCGGAAAATCAAGATAAATTCATAGATATAAACGAAGCGTATAAGACGCTTTCGGATATCGTTCTTAGAAGCGCATACGACAGGGAACTCAGAGAATACAGGGCTTTTAAAAATGTCCAGCCGGGAGATAAAATAATCCCTTACAGAACAAGGCTAAGGGACGGAGCCAACGTAAATATAATTATAGATTTTACCCGCGATATAGAACAAAGGTTTCAAAAAAATAAAAATTTTAAAGAAGATTTAGAAAAGCCGGAAAATTTTATAGAAAAAATAATAGACGTCGAGCGTTATGTAAAATGCCCCTCCTGCAACGGAGAGGGCAAAGATAAAGGCACGGTCTGCATGGCCTGTCAGGAATGCCTGGGCACAGGAAAGATGAAAAACAAAAATTCCGGCGTAATAGAATCATGCAGAAATTGCGGCGGATACGGCGATATATTTTTATATAAATGTAAGGCTTGCAACGGCATGGCGAGGATAAAAACTTCCGAGCGAACCGTATTAAATTTTAGACTAAACGAACTTTTGTACGGCATAAAAAATATAACATTCAAAGATAAAGGCGATGCCGGGGTTTTTGGAGGAAAAAACGGAAATCTCAATGTTGCCGTTAAAATAGACGAAGATGTTTTGAGTAAAATTAATAACGGCGGAAAAGGGTTTCTCGATAAACTTTTATTTTTTAAAAAATGAACTGCCGATAATTTAATAAAATTTTTCTTGATAATTAAGATTATTTTTTATAAAATCAAAACAATCTATTATTTTTAGATAAATTATAATATTAATTAATATACGAGATAATTTCAAAAGGAATCTTTTTTTCCGGGGGAGGAAAATATTGGTCGGCGCAGAATTCAACGATTTAGAACATGATTTGCTAGAAAATATAGAAATTAAAAATTTGCTTAATTCTTTGGATGAAGGGGCATTTGTTATAGATAAAGCAGATAACCTTGTTTTCTATAACGATACCGCTCCGCTGATTATGAAAACAAATCTTGAAGAATTTTTAAATAAAAATATAAGGCTTATACATTATTTTGAAAATCTGTTTAAAGAGCAGGTAATACCGGCGCATATAAGAGACCTTGCATCGGGATATAAGATATCTAATATTTATAAAATAGAGGAACAGAACCATTATTTTGAAAATGAAAGAATAGAGCTTTACAGCAGTTCTGGCGAAATTAAAGGAACTTTATATTTAGTAAGGGATATTACCAAAGAAATACTGCTTGAAATATCTTTATCCAACGAAATTAAATTAGACAGCCTTTCGAATCTTTATAACTCGAGATTTTTTTACGAGGAAATTGAAAAAGAGGTATCAAGATGTTCAAGATACGGATACGATTTATCGATTCTTTTTATCGACATTAATAATTTTAAGTTTTTTAACGATGCACTAGGGCATAAAGCCGGCGACGAAGTTATCAGGCTCACCGGAGAATCCCTTAAAAAAGCTGTAAGAAAGAATGTCGATTCGGCATACAGATACGGCGGAGACGAATTTACCGTAATACTGCCGAACACTCCTGCAAAAAGGTCAACTATAGTAGCAAATAGAATTTTATCTAATTTTCAAAATGCGTTTAAAGAAAAATTAAAAACTCTTATATCCGTCGGGGCTGATGGTTTAAGTTTAGATAATTTTATGTTAGACGACTGCAAGTCTAAAAAAATAGGTTTATCGATAGGCATTGCCGGATATCAAATAGGCAAACCTGCCGATACGCTCATTAAAGAGGCGGATATCGCTATGTACAAAGCAAAAAAAGAGAAGGAAGTCCATATTTGCATCTATGAAGAAGATTAATTGC
>JAKAKF010000060.1 GCA_021813595.1 bacterium | reverse complement strand
TGTAGTGTTGTAAAAAATTACTTCTAGAAATCCCCGGTTTTTAAGCAGTAAAGAAACCGAACCGCCTTTTCCGGCTTTTTCGGAAGCGTTTTTTTCAGAATTTTGAGCCGAAAGTTTTTCCTTAATCGCATCCCTGCTCTTTAAATGAATTTTCACCGCAAAGAAAAACGCCGTTATGCCGAACAGGCACAGCATAATATAAATCCAGCGGATAGGCAGGACGGCCAGAAGGGCTGAACTTAAAAGCGGTCCGAAAACAAGGGCAAGGCTCAGCATTAAGGAATATACCGTAAGATTTTTTTCTATTACGGACTTATCGGAAACTAAATGGACTAACGACAGAAGGAACGGCATTATTATCGCCGTCGCAAAACCGGATATTACTACGAATATTAAAAATTCGGCATAATCCTTCGAGAAAAAATACCCGAGTATCGCCGCCGAAAACAATAAAAGTCCGGCCATTACGAACTTTGAAACGGCCTGAGGCTTAATTCTTATGCTGATAAGATACCTGACGGAAAGAGTGCTTACGGCATAAACCGCCGTAGTAATTCCGACGTAAAAAAGGTTTTTGTCGAGAACATATCTTACGAATAAAGGGTTAATAGATTGTATGAGGTTGGTATTGGCCCTCTGCAGAAGTATAACGAAAAAGACGAAAATGATAGCGGGCATAATTTATCCGTTATTCCGCTTTGCCCGTATTTATATTTCCGTCTTTGATATATGAAATTATAAGAGAAATAAGCTCTTCTTTGGCTTCCGTGCCGAAAATATTCTGCGCGTGCGCCGCGCCTTTGAAAAAGCGGAGCGTCTTCGGCGATTTGGTCATGGCATACATTTTTTTGATGCCTTCGGCAAACTGTTCTCCTTCCGTTCCGAGATAATGGATGGGGACGTCGATAAAATCGACTCCTTCGGCGTAAACAGGAGAAAGAGCTATGACGGATTTTATTTCAGAAGGACGATAAAGTTTTGACGCGTTCAAAACAGCCCCTCCCCCCATGCTCGAGCCTAAAAGGGTGATACTTTTTACAAAATCCAGGCTTTTAGCAAAATTAATCGCTCCTATAATATCCTCTCCATAGGCGTTTAACCCGCCGCTTCCAGGTTTCGAATTTCCGTATCCCCTGAAATCGAAAGTCAACGAAGATATTTTATTTTTCAGCAGAATGTCGCACAGGTCGTAATAGCTTTCCTTGTTAAAAACTTTTCCGTGCGCAAGTATAACTATATCCGGATATGAACCGAACAAAGACCCATATAAGACTCCGCCGTCGGCAGACCCGAAATCGACCTCTTTAAAATTCATATTCATATGCTTTTACCTCGAACTTCTTATATAATAAATTATACCATATTATACTAATATTTAAATATAGGCTGTTTATTGGCAAGAACCTCGTTGACCCTTCCGACCTTTGTTTTTTGCGGAGACTTAACCGCTTTAGACTTTTTGGTTTTAAACTTTATTTCTTTTACCGCTTTTATAAAATTATCCAGCGTCCTTACTGATTCGGTTTCGGTAGGCTCTATCATAATAGCTCCGTGTATATTTTTCGGAAAATAAACCGTCGGCGGATGGAAACCGTAATCGATTAAAAGTTTTGCGAGCTCGATAGTCGATACCCCGCTTTCTTCTATAGCTTTATCACTAAAAACGCATTCGTGCATACACAACCCTTCTTCGAAAGGGTCTGAACCGGACAGTATTTTGCCGAGCTTCTTCTTGACGTAGTTTGCGTTAAGCACTGCAATTTCGCTGACGGAACCAATGTTTTCTCTGCCAAGCGAGAGAAGATAGGCGTATGCCCTAAGTAAGACCGCAAAGTTGCATAAAAACGGCGTCATCCTTCCTATGGAATTTTTTTTGTCTTCCGATAATTCGTAAACCGGGCGGTTAAAATTTTTATCTGCACTGACGTCGCCTCCAACCTTCTTTACGTAAGGAACGGGAAGAAATTCCCTCAAAGATTCGACTACGCCAAGCGCGCCGCTTCCGGGTCCGCCCCCGCCGTGAGGAGTAGAAAAAGTCTTATGCAGATTAAGCTGTATTAAATCTATTCCCATATCGGAAACTCTCGCGCTTCCGAGAAAAGCGTTAAAGTTGGCGCCGTCCATATAAACAAACGAACCGTTTTTATGCATAATTTCGGCTATTTTCTTTATATCTTTTTCAAAAACCCCGAACGTATTAGGATTGGTTATCATAATTCCGGCAACGTCTTTTGAAATGAACTTTTTCAATTCTTCAGCACCCAGCGTCCCCGCTTTTCCGGTTTTAATTTCTACCGGCGTAAATCCGGCAAGAACGGAACTAGCTGGATTTGTTCCGTGCGAGCTGTCCGGCACCAATATCGTTTTTCTGTTTTCGCCTTTTAAATCGAAATATTTTTTAATTATTTTAAGTCCCGCAAACTCGCCGGCCGCTCCCGCCTGCGGAGCAAAACCGAACTCCGCAAGTCCGGTAAGCGCGCATAAAATATTATTGAAATCGTCGACTATTTTTAACGCCGGTTGGATTAACCGCGCAGGGGTTAAAGGATGCAGATTTTTTATATTTTCTAGCGCCGCTATTTTTTCGTTTATTTTAGGGTTATATTTCATCGTGCAGGAGCCGAGCGGATAGAAAACGGTATCGACGCACATATTCCAGCTTGAAAGCCTCGTAAAATGCCTCACTACGGTAGGCTCCGATACTTCCGGCAGTTCGGGAGGAC
>JAKAKF010000054.1 GCA_021813595.1 bacterium | reverse complement strand
TGGGAGCTTATCCTCGTTAACTCCGCAAGAATAACCCTCACATATTCGGCTCTTTTGGGCGCCTTAACTCCGCAGAGTTTTTCCACCGCAAGTATATAACCGAGATTATTGGAAGCTCCCGAAACATAATCCATTCTGTCGGTAATAGTTTCCGCCTGATGATATGTTCTGAACTCCGCATACTTTTCCATACCGGTATGCAGATAGCCTATTATGGGCTCGGCATTAACGACGATTTCTCCGTCCAACTGGACTAAGACCCTCAGAACGCCGTGAGTGGCCGGATGCGACGGCCCGATGTTTAATGCAAATTTGTCTGTTTCTATAAGAAAATCTTTATATTCGAACATCGATTAAGTTGTTTTTAAGTATTGTTATATTTTTTCTATCTCGATATATCCCGGAGCTTCCATTTTAATTTCTTCGGGCTCGGGTCTTTTTCTCAAGGGATAATCTTTAAGAAGCGGATATCCGTCCCAGTCGTCTGGATTTAATATTCTTTTTAAATCCGGGTGATTTTTAAATTTTAGTCCGAACATATCATACGCTTCTCTTTCAAACCAGTTTGCGGAATTATAAACCGACGCCAAACTGGGATATTCCGTTTCGTCCGCTTTACTGTTAACCTTAACAAAAACCCTGAAATTATTTTTTATCGAATAAAAATTATAAATTACTTCAATTCTTTCTGGCCTTTTCGGATAATCCGCGGCGAATAAATCAGACAGCATATCGAACTCTAGTCTTGAATCCGTTTTTAAAAATAATGCGAATTCGAGCAGGTCTTCTTTTTTAATCCGTATATGTACTTCGCCTTTAATGTTATCGGCCGAGACAATCGCTTTAGGCTTAGATTCTTTTATAACCGTTAATGCAAATATTACATCCATATCGTCGAAATCAATTTAGTTTAAATACGTATGCTATTTATATATATTATTTATATTTATCTTAGAATTTTAGGGGGTTCTTCGTGTTTAAGCGTCCCTTTCTCTATCTTTTCCTGAAGTTTTGTTATTCCATATATCAGGGCTTCAGGTCTGGGAGGACAGCCCGGAATATAAACATCTACCGGAATTATTCTATCGACGCCCTGGACTATGCTGTAAACGTTAAATAATCCTCCCGACGAAGCGCAGTCGCCCATCGCGATTACCCACTTAGGATTGGGCATCTGGTCGTAAACCCTTTTAACCATAGGCGCCATTTTATACGAAACCCTGCCAGATATTATAATTAAATCCGCCTGCCTTGGACTGGACCTGAATATTAATCCTAATCTGTCGAAATCGTATCTTGAAGAGGCAACGGTCATCATTTCGATAGCACAGCATGCCAAGCCGAAAGTTGCCGGCCAGATAGACCACTTTCTGCCCCAGGAAACTATTTTATCCAAAGAAGTCGTAATGATATTATCGCCTAAATGTTCTTCTATTCCCATTTGAGCGCCCCCTTAAGCCAGACATACATTAAACCTAAAACTAATATTATGATAAAAAAGAACATTTCGATAAAACCTAAAAAACCTAATTTAGAAAAAATTACCGCCCACGGGAATAAAAAAAGGGCTTCTACGTCGAAGAGAAGAAAAAAAATGGCGATAAGATAAAACTTAATATCGAATCTTACATGAGGCTCCCCGGTAGGTTCTACTCCGCATTCATAAGCCTTTAATTTACCGGATTCAAAAGTTTTTTTTCCTATGAAATTAGAGGCTATAATGGTAAATACGGCAAATAAAATTGCTATCGCAAGCATTATAAGAATAGGCAGAAACGAATTCAAGAAAACTCCTTCAATTTTTATAATTTTACAATATGAAATATATCATATGAAATATATCATATTAAGCCCGCTTAATCAACAAAAATATTGCCCCCAATCCTGATTTAGAAATTTATTTTCTGGATTCCAGCTTTCGCGAATCCATTGTTATTTAATATTATATAACTTATAAATATTTTCTAAATCGGTATTAATATAGCCGCTAAATTTTATGCTGAATTAGGTAGTAGAGCAAGGTTCTGGTTCCGACCCCGGTGCCTCCCTTAGGGTTATAAGTGAAGCCAGTTTTTGTAAAAGCCGGACCCGCTATGTCAATGTGGCACCATTTAATTTTATCCGGCACGAATTCTTCGAGAAACATTCCGGCCGTAATAGCCCCGCCGTATCTGTTTCCAACGTTTTTTAAATCCGCTATGGGACTTGAAAGTTTTTCTCTCATATTATCGTCGAAAGGCAGTTCCCACATCCTTTCGCCTGAAATACGGCTTACCGATATAATATTATTTATCAAATCTTTATCGTTGCCCATAACGCCCGAAGTATATTCTCCGAGGGCAATCACGCATGCCCCGGTTAGAGTCGCAAGGTCTATTATTTCATCTACTCCCAGATCGGAAGCAAATGTTAAAGCATCGGCAAGGGTCAGCCTGCCTTCGGCGTCTGTATTTTCTATCTCGATAGTTTTCCCGTTAAGCGCCTTAACCACATCGTCAGGTCTCTGCGCCCCGCCGTCCGGCATATTTTCACATGCGGCTATAATGCCGTGAACCTCTAAATTTATATCGAAATCTTTAATGTATTTCATTATTCCTAGAACTGCGCACGCTCCGGATTTATCCGATTTCATGGTCGTCATAAAGTCCGCCGGTTTTAAAGAAAGGCCTCCGCTGTCGAAAGTTATCCCCTTGCCGATAATCGCAATTTTTTTATTTTTTTTAT
>JAKAKF010000145.1 GCA_021813595.1 bacterium | reverse complement strand
CTTGATTACGGCAATAAAAAGAAGGATTTCAGAAAAAAAATCCAGATACTTTTTCAGGACCCTTATTCTTCCCTTAATCCCAAAAAAAAGATTTATAAAATAATATCTTATCCCGCCGTTAAGAACGGCATTATAAAAAACAAAAAAAAAGACAGAATAGACTTTGCGGCCGAACAGCTTGAAAACGTAGGGCTGCCCGAAAGTACGGCCTTCAGTTATCCTCATATGCTTTCGGGCGGACAGAGGCAGAGGGTCGGAATAGCGAGATGCCTGTCCGTCAGGCCGGAACTTCTCATTCTCGATGAACCGGTTTCGGCTTTAGACGTTTCGATATCCGCCCAAATTTTAAATCTGTTGACCGATTTGCGCAAGAAAAACGGAATGAGCTATATATTTATCACTCACGATTTAAAATTAGTAAGGCATCTTGCCGACAGGGTATGCGTGATGTATGGCGGAAAAATAATGGAGATTGCCGAAACGGACGATTTTTTTAACGCTCCGGCGCATCCTTACTCTAAAACTCTTATGGAATCCATGGAGTCTATATCTTTTACTCGTCCGAATCTTTGAACGTTTCGTCGTCACTGATTAAAGAAAGAGTGCTTAAGTGGTCGATATAATCTTCGCTCATCCTTTTCTTCTCTTCTTCTTCCGCTCTAGACTGGCAGTTTATGCATAAGTTGGAATAAGGAATTATTTTAAGCCTTTTTTTTGAGATAGGTTCGCCGCATTCGTCGCAGACCCCGTATGTCCCTTCTTTTATTTTTAAAAGAGCGTTGTCTATTTCCCTTACTTTTTTTCTCTCCCTGTCTCCAAGCATATACATAAGTTCGCGGTCTCTTTCGCTGGAAGCGATGTCGTAATTATCGCCGCGGTATTCCGTAGAGTCTTTTGAAGAGCCTTCCTTTATGCCGGCATCTATTTCTTTAAAAATGTCCTTTTTCATTTTAACCAATGTTTTTTTTGCCGATTCTATTTCCTCCGGCGAAAAAGTCTGTTCGTCGCTATTTTCCTTATTTTTGTTTTTCATATATAAAAGCCTCCATTTCGTAATGATTGCAGATTTAAAATCTGCAACAGCGTGATATTATAGAACTTGTTTTTTTAAAAAATTTTGAATAGTATATATTTAATTAGATTTAAAAGCAAGATTAAAAGTTAGTTGATAGAGGAGGCATATTAATGAATAACGATAGAGTTTTCGATTACGGATACGCCGGAAAGGAAAAAAAGGAGAAGGGCGTAAGGACGCTTTTTCAAATCGACAGGGACAGAATAATACATTCCAGCGCTTTTAGGAGAATGAGAAATAAAACTCAGGTTTTCGGCGTTTTTACGCTTGATTATTACAGGACAAGGCTTACCCATTCTCTTGAAGTATCGCAGATAGCAAGGGCTATAACATCCATTCTAAACAAAAAATACGGTTTAAGTATAGACGCAGATCTCGTGGAAGCCGTTTCGCTCGCGCACGATATAGGCCATCCGCCTTTCGGGCATCTTGGCGAATATATTATAAACGGGGAATTAAAGAAAGCTACGGTCGGAAAATTTGGATTCGAGGCCAACGCCCAAAATATCAGGATACTTAATTTTCTCGAAAAAAAGTTTTACGATTCAAAAAACAATAAAATATACGGAATTAATCCATCGCTTAAGACTATCGACGGAATTTTAAAATATAAACTGCCTTATTCATTATCCGATAAAAACAAACATTTCATTTACGATAACGATATATTTATTCTTGAAAAACTTCACGGAAAAGATTTTGTAAATTACTTGAAGAAATATTCGGGATTTCTAAACGATAAAAAAAATAAAGCCGCTAAAGTTCAATTTTTCGAATTTTCAAGATGTATAGAATGCCAGATATTAAACGCCGCCGACGACATAGCGTACGCCACACACGACATAGAAGACGGGGTAGAGTCTAAGCTGATAGACATAGGCGGTCATTTCAAAGTAAACAAATATCTCAAAGAAAGCGGCCGAGTAAGGAAAGATTCCATTGATAAGATAGCGGAGCAGGTTGATAATTTCTTTCTTAATCTCATGAATATTTTTAAGATTACGGAAGGCAAAGAAAAAGAACCCATGCATCACATAAAAGTCAAGACCGACCTGAAAGAGTTTTTTTCCAATTATATTTCAAAATTTATTTTAAATATAGACTTGGAAGAAAGACAAGGCGGCATTGCAAAAATGAAATCAAAACCGGGATTAAATAAAAAGGAAAACAGTTTTATTTTCGATGTTCCGATAGACTTAGAAGAGGATTCATATAAATACGCCCTGATATGGAAAAACGGAGTCAATTTAGAAATCAGCGCCCTCAAGGAGATTTCCTACAGGCTAGTAATGGAAAACAGGGAAATACTTCTAAACAGGTATAAAGCCGAAAATATCGTAAGAAAGCTTTTTTCCGTTTTTTCCGACATTAAGAATATCAAACTTTATCCCGACGACTTTCAGGAACTCTACGAGTTCGGATTTTACGGCGGTTTCGGAAAAGCTCAAAGCGAAAACGCAGGTTTTAAAGTTATGTGTGCCGATTACATCAGCGGAATGACGGATATGTATGCAATGAAGCTCTATTCGTCGCTGTTCGACGCAAGGAGTTTTTCGGATACCCCGCATGCTTAAATTACATAAACAGGCTGTTTTCGACTATCTCGCATATTATATGAGCTATTAGAATATGATTTTCCTGTATTCTAGGGGTGTCTTTAGACGGAATTTTAATAAGCAGGTCGCATATTCCGGGTTCGGCCATTTTCCCGCCGTCCCCGCCGGTAAAACCTATTATTTTCATGCCGATATTTTTTGCCGTATTAATTGCCGATAGAATATTTTTGGAGTTGCCCGAAGTTGATATTCCCCAGAAAACGTCGTTTTTGCATGCATTTGCTTCGAGCTGGCGCGAAAAAACAACCGAAAAATCGTAATCGTTTGCTATCGCCGTGAGATTTGACGTATTAACCGTAAGGCTTTCCGCCGCGAGAGCTTTTCTTTCTTTGTAAAACCTCGAAACAAGCTCTGCCGCGATATGCTGAGCGTCGGCCGCAGACCCGCCGTTTCCCGCTATAAAAACTTTACCGCCGTTATCATACGCGTAAATAATGTTTTTGGATATGTCTTCCACCGTATTTAAAATATCATCGTTATTTGAAGTAAGTTCCAAGAGGGCTCTTGCTTCCGCAAATCTTTTTTCAATTGTATTTTTCATTTTTTCGGAGTTCTCCTTCAAATTTCTTTATTGATTTCTTCATCGGCTTTAATTACCGAGTCCGCCATATCCTTTCTGTATTGTTTTAATTTCTCGGCCAGAGTCTTATCCGATAAGGCGAGAATAGATACGGCTAAAAGGGCGGCGTTAACGCATCCGCTTTTGCCTATTGCCGTCGTAGCGACCGGTATTCCGCCCGGCATTTGGACTATAGACATAAGGCTGTCTAATCCGTTGAGGGCGGAGGCGTTAAGCGGAACGCCTATTACGGGAAGAATAGTCATAGCCGCAACGACGCCCGGAAGATGGGCGCTCATACCTGCGGCGGCGATTATGACTTTTGCACCTTTTTTTTCTGCGGATTCTACGAGTTCTACGGTTCTTTTTAAAGTTCTGTGCGCCGATGAAATATGCAGTTCACAAGAAACTTCGAATTTTTTAAGCATTTGAACAGCACCGTCTATATCGCCCAAATCGTTTTTAGAACCGGTTAAGATTAAAACATCCATAAAATTAATCCTCTTGTCGTTAATTATTTAATCGTATAAATTGAATATAGACAATTTTTTCAGCGTTTCCTCAGGAACGTCTTTTTTTGCCGTAACTACGGATTTTTGCAGAGACAAACCGCATCCGCATATGTTTTTGCCGCCTCCGTCCACGCCGCATTCGTTATGCGCGAAATCGATTTTGCCTATAGACTCTTTAATGATATTTTTTGCTTTTTCTGCATTTTCCAGAAGTATCTTAATAATCATATCAGCGTTAACGTTGTCTTCTTCCTCGTGCCAGCAGTCGTAATCCGTTGCCATAGCTATCGTGGTATAGCACAGCTCCGCTTCCCTCGCGAGTTTGGCTTCGGTGGCGTTAGTCATGCCGATTACGTCGAAGCCGTTATTTTTATAAAAAAAAGACTCCGATTTTGTAGAAAACTGAGGGCCTTCTATACATAAGTAAGAACCGCCGTTATGGTGCGGAATATCGAGGGATTTGCACGAGTCCGTGACGATTCCGCGCAGATAAGGACAGACCGGCTCTGCCATAGAAACATGCGCTACAATGCCGTCTCCAAAAAAAGTACTTTTTCTGTTTTTCGTAAAATCAAAAAACTGGTCAACTATGACCATATCCCCGGGTTTAATCTCTTTTTTAAGGCTACCTACCGCGCTTACCGAGATTACCTTTTTTACGCCGGAAACTTTCAGCGCATAAATATTAGCGGCATAATTTATTTCGGATGGCAGTATTTTGTGCCCTTTGCCGTGCCTCGGCAGAAACGCTAAGTTTTTTCCGTCTATTTCCCCGAATACGAGTTTATCAGACGGGTCTCCAAAAGGGGTGTTTACCGATTCCTCCCTGACGTTTTTCAGTCCGTCCATCCGGTATAATCCGCTGCCCCCTATTATGCCCAGAATATCCGCGTTTTTTTTCATATATCCTCCTCTTTCTAAATTTTATGTAAAATCCGTAATACAGAAAATTAAGGATTTAGTTTATTCTTTATTTTTTATCGAACATATAAGTTTTTTTTTGATATTGTTATCTCCTTCGCGTATTATTTCTATATTTTTTTTCTTAAACTTTATTATAGTGGATGAGCCTCCGGAAAGTAAGCCTCCGTTTACGGCTAAAATTTTTAAGTCCGGCAGGCGGCTTAAAAATTTTTCGTTTAATTCGTTGAAATCGGAAAAATTTTCTTTACCTGAGACATTTGCGCTCGTCGATACTAAAGGAAAATCTATTTCTTTAAACAGATTAGCGGCAAAAGGATAGGGTGAAATCCTGGCTCCGACGGAATTAGAACCAGCCGTAAATAAATAATTTTTGGCAGGCTTTTTAGATTTTAAATCAAAAATAATCGTAAGCGGCCCCGGCCAAAATTTAGATATTACGTTTTCTTCCCTCCTATTCAGCTCGGCGATATTTACCAGCATATTCAAATCCCTAACCAAAACAGGAAGAGGTTTGCCGGCGCCTCTTACTTTTAATTCATAAATTTGCCGGACCGCTGAATTATCTAAAGCATTCGCTCCTATAGCATAAGAAGTTTCGGTAGGGTATATTATTATGCCGGATGATTTTAAATGTTTACCTATATCGCGGTAATCTTTTTCGTCAAGCTCGGCTTCGCCGTAAATCTTAACCATATTTCATTTTTTCTTATCTATTTTTTTATTTTCCGGCGTTTCCTCGTGTGAAGAAACTATAACGTAAACTCCGCAAAGCGTTATAAATATTCCGAGCCACCTCATAAGGGGGACCGGCTCTCCGAGCGTTAAAGCGGCAAGTATCACGGTTATAATTATGCCGATGCTCACAAACGGATAAGCGACCGACAGGTCTATTTTAGATAACACTTTTATCCAGAAAAACATCGATATTAAATATAGAATTATTCCGGCAGCAACGAATTTATCAGTAAAAATAATAAATAAAAATTTTATAATTTTAACGAAAGCGATATATTTATAGGATATCGCGGACTGCGGCGAAGGATGCAGGCTCAGGTTCCGAACAGCGGTTCTTTTTAATTCGAGCATGCCGTATTTCATCAGCAGCTGGGCAAAAACGCCCATAAAAATACTAGCCGAGAGATTTATTAATACCTGCGGTTTTAATTTATGGGCGGACATAAATTTTTCCTATATCTTTTCTGTAGTATTTATTTTCAAAATTAATTTTATCTGCGATAACATATGCTATATCGGCTGTTTCCGCGCCTTCTCCTTTTGCGCATATATTCAGAACCCTGCCTCCGTCCGTGAAATATTTTCCGTCTATTTTTTTTGTTCCGGCATGAAAAATATAGTATTCGGCGCCGGTTTCGCTAATCAGGCCGGAGCTATGGAGTTCTTTATCGAAAAAAATTTCGTATCCTGTTTTATAATCTTTAGGATATCCGCCCGAAGCGAGGACGAGGCATATCGATTTATTATCGTCGAAAATTAATTCATGGTCTTTTAAATTTTCGTTTATTACGCTTAAAAACAAATCTACTATGTCGGATTCGAGCCTTATAAGTATAGCCTGCGTTTCAGGGTCACCGAACCTTACGTTAAATTCGAGAACGAAAATTTCATCGCCTTTAATCATAAGTCCGGCATAAAGTATCCCCTTATATTTTATCCCTTCTTTTTTAAGTCCTTCGAGAGCAGGCTCTATAACGGTTTTATTTATTTTATTAACAAGTACTTCGGAAACGTAGGGATTTGGCGTAACGGCACCCATGCCGCCGGTATTTTCTCCAATGTCGCCGTCCCCGATTTTTTTGTAATCCATGCTTGTAATTAAAGGCTTATATGTAGTTCCGTCGGTAACTATCATATAGGACAGTTCGAAACCTTCAACGTAATCTTCTATTACGACGGTTTCACCGCTTTTTCCGAATATTTTTCCATTAAAAATAGAGTCAAGTATATTTTCCGATTCTTCCGGGTTTTCGGAAATAAAAACTCCTTTTCCGGCGGCAAGCCCACTAGCCTTGATAACTAACGGATGGATTTTTTGTCTTGCGAAATTTTCGGCGGTTTGAAAATCAGTAAATGATTCATATCCGGCAGTTTTAATATTATATTTTTTAAGAAAATCTTTAGCGAATTTTTTTGACGACTCCAGCTGGGATGCCTTACCGTCGGGGCCGAATATTTTTAATCCAGCCGCGGTAAATTCATCGGTTATGCCAAGAGACAGCGGAATTTCGGGACCTACTACCGTTAAGTCTATTTTATTTTCCAAGGCAAAAGAAAGAAGCCCTTTAATGTCATCCTGTTTAAGCGGAATGTTTACGCCTATTTCCGCCGTTCCGCCGTTTCCTGGGGCGCAGAATATTTCCGTATTTTTTTCCGATTTTTTAATAGCCGAGACTATGGCATTTTCCCTTCCGCCGGAGCCGATAACAAGTATTTTCATTTAGATTATTTCTATCGTTTAGTTTAGATATTATTTCATTAATGCTTAAAATGTCTTATATTGGTAAAAATCATAGGAATATTAAATTTATTAGCCGCTTCTATAACCTCGTCGTCCCTGATAGAGCCTCCCGGCTGTATTATGCCGTTTACGCCTATTTCCGACGCATATTCCACGGAATCCTTAAAAGGGAAAAAACCGTCCGACGCCATAACGAATTCTTTTATTTCGCCGAAGGCGTTTTTCATTTTTTCGCGGGCAAAGACTGCGCTGTCTATTCTCGACATCTGTCCGGCTCCTATGCCTGCCGTAGCCCCGTCTTTTGCATATACTATAGCGTTTGATTTGACGTGCTTGGCTATTTTCCATGCAAATATAAGGTCGTTTAAAATCTGCTCATGCATTTTAACGACGGTTACCGTTTTAAAACTGGACGTATCGTCGGGAATATCGTCTTTTTCCTGTACTAGGATTCCGCCCGAAGCGCTCCTGAAATACAGCCGTTCTTGGTTGCTATGGATAAAATCGTTGTTATATCTTATTATTATAGTATTTTTTTTGGATTCCAATATTTTTAACGCTTCCTTAGAATATTCAGGAGCTAAAATTATTTCGACGAAAAATGGTTTGATTTCCGCCGCAGTTTCTTCGTCCAATTTTTTATTGAAGCCGATTATCCCTCCGTAGGAAGATATTTCATCGGTTTTCCTGGCTCTAATAAAGGCGTCTTTCAAAGAAATGCCGCTGAGCGCCGCACCGCAGGGGTTTGTATGTTTAACTATCGCGGAAAAAAAACCGTTTGTTTTATTTCCGTCGAAATCTTTAATAATGGCGAGAATAGAGTCTATATCCAATAAATTGTTATAAGATATATCTTTTCCGGAAAGCTTTTCGAAGGGTGAAGATGCACCGGTTTCGTAAAAAGCCGCTTTCTGGTGCGGATTTTCCCCGTATCTTAAATTGAACGATTTTTTTAGTTTAAAATTAAGCTCTTTTCCGTTTTCGTTTTGATAAAAAGCGGCGTCCATAACCGAACCTGCGTTTTTATCCGGATTTAAAAAGTCCGCTATCATTCCGTCGTATTCGGCGGTAAGTTTAAATGTTTCGTATGCGTAAATTTTTTTAACTTCAACCGGAATTTCCTGCTTGTTTTTAAGTAATAAAATTATATCTTCATAAAAGGACGGGTCTATAACCACGGTTACGTCTTTAAAATTTTTAGCCGCTGCCCTTAAAAGCGACACCCCGCCTATATCTATAAATTCAAGTTTTTCGTCGAAAGTTATATCTTTGTCCTTCATTTCCTTAAATGGATAAAGGTTCACGACGACGAAATCTATAGGAATAATCCCGTTTTTTATCAAATCGTCCCTATGGTTTTCATTTTCCCTTACGGATAAAATACCTCCGAAAACAGCCGGATGCAATGTTTTAACCCTGCCGTCCAAAATTTCCGGAAAGCCGGTTATTTCTTCTATTTTTTTTAATTTTGCTATGCCAGCCGATTTTAAAAATTTATAGGTATTGCCGGTCGCTATTACCGTATAGCCGGCAATTTCGAGGTGAGTAGCCAGTTCTGTTATTCCGGTTTTGTCGTAAACCGAAATAAGGGCGTATCTTGTTTTATGCATAATTATAAATCCCTGTTTATTTTAATTTGATTTTAAAATATTATATATAGTAGAATATATGAAAAATTTATTATATTCTACTAATTTTAAATATTTATTTCAATATCTTAAAATTCGATAAATAAATAGAATAAACAAAGGGAGGATTAAAATTAAATGAAAAAAATAAAACTTATAGCTCTCGCGATGGTCCTGTTCGGCGCAATAAATTTTTTAAGCGGGTGCGCTCTTATGTTAGTAGGCGGACTTGCAGGCACTACCGGTTATCTTGCCGCAAAACAGGGTTACGGCGTGCAGTCTCCCGTGACAAAAAAATAATTATAAATTAACGCTTTAACTATCAGGGAAAGGATAAAATGGCTGTAACGGTTATAGGTTCCATAGCGATAGACAATATAGAAACTCCTTTCGATAAAACGGGAGACGTTCTGGGAGGTTCAGCAACCTATTTTTCGCTGGCGGCGTCTTTTTTAACCGACGTGAAAATCATAGGCACGGTAGGAAATGATTTCGACAGGAAGCATTTAAGCGTTTTTAAGAACAGATCGATAGACGTTAAAGGGATAAAGACAGAAGAGGGAAAAACTTTCAGGTGGAAAGGCAGATACGGATACGACATGTCCGACCCGGAAACCCTTATGACCGAACTCGGGGTATTTTCTTCATTTAAACCTGCCGTTCCGCACGGCTCAAAAAACGATATGCTTTTTCTTGCCAATATAGACCCGGATATTCAGTTCGACGCATTAAAGCAGATGGGCGCCCCAAGGCTCACCGCCCTCGATACCATGAATTTTTGGATTGAAGGAAAAAAAGAAAAACTTATGAAAGTTCTCGGACTGGCCGATATATTTATTGTAAACGAATCCGAGGCAAGACTTTTGACAGGGGAGTCCTCAATTTTTTCGTGCGCTAAAACTATTTTTAAATCAGGCGCTAAAATATTAATTTTAAAAAGAGGCGCTTACGGAGCCACTATGTTTTTTGAAAACAAATTTTTTATGGTTCCGGCTTATCCCTTAGAAAACGTAATAGACCCTACCGGCGCGGGAGATTCTTTTGCAGGCGGATTTTTAGGATATATCGACAATACCGGCGATATGACGTTCGACAATCTGAAAAAAGCTCTCGTATTCGGAAATATAATGGCGTCTTTTGCCGTAGAGGGCTTTTCGGTAAACAGATTTTTGTCCATAAGCGGCGGCGAAATTAAAGACAGGTTTAAAAAATTCAGGGAAATGACTTATTTTGAGGAACTTTCCGAATAGCTTATATTTATAATTATAAATTAAATATGCATAAAGCAGTTAAAACCTTGAAATTAGCCGTCTTATTTTTTCTCGCAACGTTTGTTTTTGCGGCATTATCCGGTTGCGGCCTGTCGCAGGTTCCTAAAAAAAGCAGGCTTAAATCCAACCTTTACTACAGGCTAGGCGTAGGTTTTTACCAGAACGGAAATTTTATAAAAGCGATGCAGGAGTTTATAAAAGCTAAAAACCTGAATCCCTATTCGGCTAAAAACTACAATGCCATAGGAATGGTTTATATGGAAACGGCCAGAGAAGCCCAAGCGGTAAAAAATTTCAAGGAAGCAGTAAGAATTAATCCTAAATTTTCGGATGCCTATTATAATTTGGCCATTATTTACATTAAAAGAAAAGATTATGCGCCCGCTGAAATATATCTAAAAAAAGCGCTGAAAAATCCTTTTTACAACAGACCGTACCAGAGCTATACCCAGCTGGCAAAAATATATTTTGCGGAAAATAAGCCTGAAAAAGCAAAAAAAATATTAATTATATCCAAACTGCTCGATAAGAAATATTTTTTAACATATTATTATCTTGGCAAATATTATCTCGTTAAAGGACGTTTAGACAAAAGCCTTTATAACTTTAAAAAAACTTTAAAGCTCGATATGTTTTTTACGCCTGCGAAATATTACGAGGGAGTGATATATTTTAACCAAAAAAGATATAATAAGGCCAAAATAATATTTTCTTCCGTATATGAACAGAATAAAACTAACGAATACGGAATGAAATCTTTAGATTATCTAAAAAAAATAATGCTGTATTTAAAATAGGGCATGTTTTATGGATAGCGAAACGCCGGAAAGGGTAGGGGAATATCTCAAAGCCAGCAGGGAATCTATAGGACTTGCCGTCGATGAAGTTTCGCTTATTACTAAAATCAGGGCGCAGTATATTGAAGCTATTGAAAACGGCGATTTTTCGATATTTTCCTCGCCCCATCTGCTTAAGGGTTATGTAAAACTTCTCGCGAAAACCGTGAAAGCGGACGAAGCAAAAGCCGTCGCACTTCTGGAAACGGATGCCGGAGAAAATTTCAAGGGTAAGCACATAGAAGATATAGTCGGAAAAAAATTCAAAGAAGAGATACGAAAGTCCGAGGAATTTAAAAAAAGAATTATAGTTATAGTTGTTGCGGGCATCCTTGTTATAATTTTATCGTATGCGACAATTAAGGTTTACGAATACATTAAAACCTCGCCGGGAATACATATAGCTATGCCGTTTAAATCCCTATCTAAAAAGTTAGTTCCGGAGGGCGGTTCATCTGCTAAAGGCAAGCCAGTGGAAATACCGGAAACAATAACAGGGCATAAACCCGAAGTTAACTATGCCGTAGTTTTAAAAGGAAACGTTGTTAAGAGAACATGGGTCGCCGTTAAAATAGACGGCGGCAATACAGCGACTTCAATGCTTTATGCCGGAGACAAGGAAGCCTGGAAAGCAAAAAAAAGATTACGTATCAAAATAGGCAATGCCGGAGGCATTATTTTAGATTATAACGGAAAAGCTCTAGGAAAGCCCGGAGGCGAAAAACAGGTGGTGACGCTGACATTCCCGCCTAAGCATAAAGCCGGAGGAAATAAATAAACTGCTTTTCACCCAAATCCCTATATAGGATTTATATATAGGGATTGCCGGAATTGCTTAATAATGTCATTGCGAGCAAAGCGAAGCAATCCCCATCGCGTAGATTGCTTCGTCGTCTTCGACTTCTCGCAATGACTGGATATTGGAATTTATTTATATAGTTTCTAAATCGGGATTCGGACATTCATGCTTTTTTATCCCCTTTAATTTTATATCCGATTTTATCGAAAATTAAAGACACAGCTAATAGGAGCAGGGATATCGCCGGTACGATAAATACTAAATCATCGTCTTCTATATTAACTTTTAATCCCTGAAGCCCCCAGTATATTCCAAAACTGATAAGAAGAACGGACGCTATTCCTTTAATCCAGTGCGAAGGTATTTTTTTGAAATATCTTCGCAAATAAATCGACAACATTAAAATTATAACGGAACTGACTATAAGAGCGGAAATTACCGAAAGCCATTGGTTTTCGGTAATAGCAAGCGGAACTGCTACCACCGCTACTTCGAATGCTTCTATTATGACGGCGTTTAAGGCGACGATGAAATGCCTGAAAGAACATTTCTCATGCTTTACTATGGCCGCTTCAGCTTTTTTAAAAAGCGGTTTTTCCCCTATTTTTTGAGAAAAAGGTGTAAGATAAAATATAAAGCTTAGAAGTTTATAAGAAAAATACAATCCTATCGATATAAGGACTACTCCTATTATTAATTTAACGGTAAATATAGGTACTGTTTTAATAAGGGCTATGCCGCCTATAAAAAGAATTATAAGAGTGCCGATAAATCCTATTAAGCCTCCAGCCAAGGCACTGGAAAGACCTACGTCTTCTCCGACAACGAAAACTATTGCTGCGACCTCGCTGAGTTCTACTATGGCAACCGAAAATACGGCTATAAATATAAGTATGCTGAAATTCATAGACGATATTATATCAGATAACAATCGGGAATGACAATATAGAAACGGGATATTTTTTCTTTTTTTTCTATTGACTTTTTAACAGCGAAGTAATAAGCTAAAATAAAGTTTAAAATTAACAAGGAGGAAGCATTATGGCAGTAAATCCTAACAAAACACTTGACGCAAGCGGCTTATCGTGTCCGTTGCCGATAGTTAAGACTAAAAAAGAAATCGACACGATGACATCGGGACAGGTTTTAGAAGTAATTTCAACAGACCCCGGTTCTAAAAACGATATGACGGCATGGTGCAACAGAACCGGCAACAAACTACTGGATTCTTCGGAAGAGGGCGGAAAGTTCAAATTTTATGTCCAAAAGTCTTAATCGGCAGAGTTATGACCGATTTTAGACATACTAAAAAGTCATATTATTATATTTAGCGGGGTGGATTTTATCCGCCCCCTTGCAGAAGAATGAACGCCGACTATGACGATAATGAAAAGGATGTCTGCTTATATTTTTGATTTAATCGTCTTTTTTATTATATTGTTTCAATTATTAAATGCGGATGCCTGTTTCGGGTTGAAAAATCCGTTTATATCTCCTTTTAAGGCAAAGCAATATAAAAATCTCAGCGAAAACACTTTGAACGGCCTTAATCTTCAGGCTATAGTGAGCGGTTCGGATCCGGATAGAAACATTGCTATTATTAACGGAAATCCATATTATACAGGTTCAGTAATTATGGGGAAAACCGTTGTGGAAATTACCAGGCGGGCTGTAATAATTAAACTTAAAAATGGAAAAATAGTTAATCTTATACTCTCCAAATTTGAAGGATTTAAAAAATAATAAACAATAAACTTATGATTTTTAAGTCCAGATGTAGTACTTTTTTTTATATCTCTTTTTTATTCTTTCTGCTTATCTCTTTTTTTATTTTTTTTGGACATAGAGAAAACGCCTTCGCTTTTAAAGCGCGAATAAAAAGTGCCGGTTTCGTGAGGGGCATCAAAATTCCTGATAAAAAAATTACGATAGAAGGAAACGATATCCCGCTCAGGCCTTTAATATTAGGAATATGCCATGAATTCAGGCTGAATTACGTTTTAAGCAGTTCGGTTAACGGTAGTGCGACTCTCCACATAAGAAACATACCCCTGCCGGACGCACTTTTAATTATTTTAAGAGCCGGAAATTTGGGATACAGCGTGAACAACGGGATTTTGTTTATAGGCCCCCGTTCATCTCTTAAAAACAGTTATGTATATTACAAGATAAATCTAAAATATATTCAAGCTAAAAACGTTCTTACGGATCTGACGCCTGTTTTGCCGTCTGGGGCAAAGGCTTACGCTTCCCCGCACGGCAATTCGATATTTGTTTACGATATTCCTTCAAACATAAAAAAAATAAAAAATATCATCAGAAAAATAGACGTCAAAAAAAGAGTCGTCCTTTTAAACGCAAGAATAGTCGATGTAACGGATAATTTTGTCAGAAATCTCGGTATAG
>JAKAKF010000085.1 GCA_021813595.1 bacterium | reverse complement strand
GCCGGATTTGTATATACCGACCATGGAAGAACTGCGTAATCCTTTTCTTTAATAATTCCGGCAATATTATCCGCGGCGATAATCCCGTCGTAGGATGCCTTATGCGCAAGCATAGGTCCGTCTGTTATGTCGCCGCAGGCATAAATTCCTTTAATATTCGTTTCGTTATGCGCATCGGTTTCTATCTTTCCCCTATTATCTAATTTAACCCCGGTTTCTTCGAGTCCTAAGCCGGCAGTATTCAATTTTCTGCCGATTGAAACAAGCACTTTTTCAGCTTCTAACCTTTCGCCTGTTTTTAGCTCGACTTCCGCGCCGGTTTTTCCGTTTGAGCCTGAAGCTTTAATGCCTGCGACTTCCGCGCCGGTCATTATATCTATATTGCGGGACTTGAAATTTTTTTGAATAAATTTAGAAATTTCCTTGTCCTCGGTAGAAAGAATCGTCGGCAGAAGTTCTATCATCCTGACCTCGGAACCGAATTCCGAAAAAATGTTGGCAAATTCGCATCCTATGACGCCTGCGCCTATTATAATCAGCGAACCGGGTATAGTTCTTAACGAAAGGGCTTCGTCCGAGGTTATTATATTTTTATGGTCTATGTTAAAAGCCGGTATCATAAGAGGAACGGAGCCTGTAGCGACGATAACTTTATCGGCCGAAATTTCGGAGGTTAAATCGTCTTTTGAATTTATTTCTACCTGAAAGGCCGTCCCTTTTTTGCCGACAATTTTTCCCGTGCCGTAAAAAATATTAACCTTTCTTGCCTTTAATAATTTTTCGACGCCGCCTGTGAGGGAAGACACAACCTCGTCTTTATAATTTATTATCTCGTCAAAATTAAAATTAAATCCGCTTACGGAAAACCCCCGTTCAGGTTCTTTAAGTCTTTTCAGATATTTTGCCTTAGAATAAAGAACTTTTGTCGGGATGCATCCCCTGTTCAGGCAGGTGCCGCCGAATCTTTCTTTTTCGATAATTGCTGCAGACAAGCCGTTAATAGCGCACTTTAATGCGCTTACGTACCCTGCCGGGCCGCCTCCGATAATGCAAACGTCGAATTTTTCCAAAAATTAACCTCCAAAAGTATAATTATATTTTATTTATAAAATTTTTTCTATTTTTATATTTCTTTTTTCTTTATTTGTTTTACTGCCGATTATCCTGATATTTATTGAATAATAGTTCCCCTCCGCATATTTTCCGTAGTCTATTTTTACCGTATCCGTCCATTCCGCTATAGTCAGGTTTCCGCCTTCAAGCGAATCGAAAAATCCGCAGTTTTCAAGGTCATAAACGGTCTTCAGCCTGTAAAAATCGAAATGGTTTACGTTAATGCCGCCGCACCGGTACTTATTCATTATAGAATAAGTAGGGCTTGCCGCAATCGTATCGCCGCAAAAAAAACGTATAACTCCCGACGTAAATTTTGTTTTCCCCGCTCCCAGAGGACCGTTTAAAGCTATAAAATCCGAAGGCCTTAATTGTTTTGCAAATTTCGCCGCAATTAATTCCGTGTTTTCGGGCGAATCCGATTCAAAAGTTTCAAACTTCTGCAGTTTAACGTCCGGCATACAAAATTATTTTTCTGGTTTATTTTTAGCAGCGGACATTGCTTTGATTATATCGTATCTCGAAACTACGCCTATAATTTTTTTATCGTCGTTTACTACAGGAATAGAGTAAAACTTTTTATCCGCCATAACGGTTGCCAGACCGTAGATATCGTCCGTCTCTTTAGCGTAAAAAACGTCTTTATTCATGATATCCTTAATTTTAGTAGCCGTTATTTTGCTTACGTCTTCTTTAAAATGCTTTGAGGTTCCAAGATAAAATATGCTGTCGAAAATAGTAAAAACCGTAGGTATATGAAGATTGGACTCCTGATATACGAGGTCGGTTTCGGAAACTATTCCGCATAATTTTTTATCGGCGTTTACAACGGGAATAGCGTTTATTTTATCTTTAAGAAAAATATCGGCCGCCTTTTTTATTTCGTCTTCTTCGTTTAAAACTATTACCTTTTTCGTCATAATATCGCCTGCGGTCATCATTTGTTATATCTCCTTTTGTTGGTTTTTAATTAAATTAACTGCTTTAGAAATATTTTCCGTTATTTTTACCGCGCCGGCGCCAAAATCTCCATATTCGCTTTCAAGATTTTTTGCGGAGTAAACCAATATAAAAGCCGCGCACTTCATACTCATATATAAACTCATGCCGCCGCAGATGAAAGCGCCTATGAGTCCGCTCAGAGCGTCTCCGCTTCCGCCGCTTGCAAGTAAGGGGCTGTGTCCGCATTGCAATGAAATCCGCTCCCCGTTTTTATCGAAAATAAATATGCTTGATCCCTTAAGCATCAAATATACCCCGAATTCTTTTGCAAAGTTTTTCCCTGTGCCTATGGGGTCTTTTTCTATGGATTTTCTGTCTATGCCGGAAAGACGCTCCATTTCTTTAAAGTGAGGCGTGAGTATTAAATCGGTTTTACCTGCCGTTTTCTTTAAAAAGGGGGTATCTTCGGATAAGATATTCAATGCATCCGCATCAAGAATAACCGGGACTTTAATTTCGGGAAGAAGCCTGTGTAAAAATATTTTGGTTTCTTCTTTTAAACCTATGCCTGGTCCCATAACTACGGCATTTTTTCCTTTTAATAAATTTTCTTTTATAATTTCGGCGCCGTTTTCTATAAAAAAACCACGGCTATCGTCAAAAATAGGATAGGTCATAATTTCGTC
>JAKAKF010000019.1 GCA_021813595.1 bacterium | reverse complement strand
GACTTAAAACTAACGATATTATATAAAAAATAAGAAGGGATTAACCCGTCCAGTAATTTCCGGAATGGGTGTCCAGTTAAAAACGGAAAAGCCGTCCAGTTAGAACGGAATACGCAGCAGAATATCAATATAACGATAAGTCAAAATATTATAAAAAAATTAAATGAATTTGAAAATAAATCGGAAATTATAAATCAAATTTTGAAAGAACATTTTGACGATGAAGCTAAAAATAAAAACGAACTTTCAAATATGAAAACCGAAATAATTGAATTGAAAAATCAAATGAAACGAATAGATTTTTTTGCTAAAACTTCGGCAAACACGGCAAGATTTATTTTACAAAGTATATCTAAAAACGACGATGAAGCAAATAAAAATTATAATGAAATTTTGGAAATGATAAAAAATTTTAAAAATTCAAATTCATAAAAGCTGTTCATATTGACTGCTCGTTTATCGGCGATATAGCAAATAACTATATTCAAACAATGAACGAGCTTTAAAAGCTGTTCATAGTAAACTACCTATTTTTAAAATCAAGGGCATTTAAAACGCTATCAGCTATTAAATTTATATATACGATTTCGGAAATTTACTTAAAAACGTCGTCAACGGCTTTTTGCAAAGTTTCCGGGACTAAATGCGAATACCTTTTTGTCATCTGGGTCGTTCGATGTCCGAGGAGTTCTCCGGTAATAAATAAAGACGTCCCGCCCGAAACCATTTTTGAAGCGAAAACGTGTCTTAAATCGTGAATGTGTAAATCCTTAAATCCGGCATTTTTGCAAGCAGTATGAAAAGAACGTTTAAAATCGGTTAGTTTTTGTCCGTTTCTTTGAAATACGTATAAACAGTCGGGATTTTTTTCAATACCGGATAAAAGCGATTTTAAAGGTTTACTGATAGGTATATATCTATCAAATTTCGTCTTAGTCGCTTTTATAGCAATAACTCCGTTCTTTAAATCCACATCGTCCCATTTAAGATTAAGGGCTTCACCTTTTCTACAGCCGGTATAAATTAAAAAAGTAATTATATCTTTAGTTAATTTATTGGAAGATCCGTTAATTAATTTTAAAATATCCTCATCGGATAAAGTTTTAATGCGGGATAATTCATTTAGTTTTTTAATGCCGGAAGCTGGGTTTTTTTGAATAATTTTTTGTTTTATGCAGAAGTTAAAGAAATTATGCAAAGTGGCTATTTCTATATTAATAAACCGAAAAGATATTGCAGATTCTTTTTTATTTTTATTTTTAGGTAAATTTAATACATCTAACTTACGTTGTAGTTGATATTTTTCAATATCGGTAATAGATATATCATTAATGTCTCTATTATTAAATACAGGTAAAAAATGCTTTGAAGCTACTATGCGTAATTGTTTAGTCTCTTTTGAAACATTCATATTTGCTAAATATTCATCAAATAGTATAGTAAATTTTGCTATACTTCTATTTATTGTCGGTAGGTTATGTGATTGCCTCGATAAATCGGTTTCAATTGAATTAGCTATTTGCTGCGCAGACTGTCGGTTTGTTGTTTTTGTTGAACCCTGATAATGCCGTCCTTGAAAGCTGATTGAATAATACCAATTATTAGATCTTTTTTGTTTATAGACTGTTGCCATGATACCTCCGGTAAATTAATTTTAGTATAGCAACAGTATAGCAAAATATAGTTAAAAATAGCAAATTTTAGTTAAGATAAGTTAGAATATTGAAATGTTGAAATTGCTTTCAATGTAGGATAAATCAGGGTTTTTAATGGTGCGTCCAGCAGGATTCGAACCTGCGACCCACAGCTTAGAAGGCTGTTGCTCTATCCAACTGAGCTATGAACGCATAGAAGAAAAATATATTCATTTAAATAATATCATTTATACTAATTTCTGTCAAATCGACAGGCTTATCGGACGGCCTATTTAGCCTTCCTTAGCTTTTTGCGCCACCGCTTTTTTAGCCGTCTTCCGCTAATTATTTAATTCTTTAAATATCCCTGATTTAATTTTTCTTTTTTAACATAAAAATCCGTAAATCCTCTGAAAATAAACCGTTAAATATATTTTGTAACATTAATTTAACAAAAATTTAATATAAACGAAACAAAAGCTTCATAATATTTACATATTAAAAAAATATAATTGAATTATATTTAAAATTAATTTAATTATAAAAACAAAAAATTATGAAAAATAAATATTTATCAATATTGTTTTTTATTGCCCTGTGCCTGTTTTTAAATGCGGATGCGGCTTTCGGCAATTCGATATATAAAGCTAAAAATAAGAGTTTAGATATTTTGCTTAAAAAATATGATATAACTCTTGCAAAGCCGGAAATTATACCTGCAAATATTAATAAAAAGCGGGTTAAAAAGGGAACTGGCCGTCGGAATCGTATATTTAAATATAGATACAATGATTTTCTTATGCAAAAAGTTTCCCTTGCCGGCAAGGGAAACGTTAAATCCGCGTTAATGCTCCTGGCGCGCGAAACAGGCGTCCCCGTTATTTTCTATGGGGGTTTTCCCGCCAAATTAAAAAACGACGCATATTATAAAGACGTTCCTTTATATAAGGTATTAAAAGGCCTGGTAATCTCCAACGGCTTTAAATACGCTTATAAAAATGGAATGTTATATATACGTGCGACGGAAGAAAAAACGTTTCATATTCCAGTTTCAGATTTGCTTTCGTCTTTTTCGTCCACGGTCGGGATAAATGGTATGAGCGGGCAGAACGGCAATAATA
>JAKAKF010000176.1 GCA_021813595.1 bacterium | reverse complement strand
ACGGGAGATTTTCTCGGCAAAGATAAAGCTATGCATCATATAAGGGCTATGAAAGATTTAGGGGTAAAGGTTGCATTAGACGACGTCGGAAGCGCTTATTCCTCGCTTATGCGCCTTAAAGAACTTCCGGTTGACGAAATAAAATTAGACCAGTTTTTCGTCAGAACTTTGGAGGAAAATCCGCGCGACCTTCATTTTGTCCAGTCGATATTAGAACTTGCCGACGAAAAAAAGGTCGATTTAGTGGTAGAAGGCGTTGAAACCAAAGATATATTAGATGCCCTTTCGGTAATGGATATAAGCTATCTGCAAGGCTATGCGATAGCAAAACCTATGCCGCCGGATAAACTTAAAGATTTTTTGATAGATAAAACTTTTAGCCGCATAAAGCATCCTATGAGTTTTCTTGGATTATATGCTATAAAGATAGTTTCTTATCGTGATATAAAAAAAATTATCAGGCATGACCCATATTTAATAGATTATAAAAATCTTGCCGGCGGTAAAAATTGCCCTATAACGAATGCCATGTTATCCTTAAACGTTCCCGTAAATCATATTCTATACGATTTGCATTACAGATACGACAAAGCTATAGCCGAATTGGGCGAAGCATTAAAATCGTCGGGAAATGCGGATTGGGGTCCGTTAGAGCGGATTAGCGAAGAGTTCGAAAGGGAGATACTTTTAATATATTATAAACGCAGGAACTCAAGTTCAAAGCTCAGCTAATTTCGGCGATATTCCCAGAATCTATCTTTTGCCTGACGTCTAATATCTCGTCCATGCCTTTTAAGAAAGCGTTAAAGCAGTCGGCATCGAAAGATTTGCCAGGCTGCATTTCGTCTTTCATAATTGCGATAGTTTCTTCAAGCGTATAGGCCGGTTTATAGATTCTTTTGTTTATTAGCGCGTCGAAAACGTCGGCTATTTTGCAAATTCTGCCGGCAATAGGAATTTTATCGCCGGCTAATCCTTTTGGATAACCGCTGCCGTCAAAGTTTTCATGATGCGATAAAGCTATAACCGCCCCTTCTTTAAGCGTAACGGAATCCGAATCTTTTAAAATATTATAACCTATTTCGGCATGGGTTTTCATAATTTCAAATTCATCTTTAGTAAGGCGTCCCGGTTTTAAAAGAATGTTGTCCGGTATTCCGACTTTTCCTATGTCGTGCATAGGCGCCGCATTTAGTATTTCTTCCTGGAAAACTTTATCTATTCCAAGTTCTTTTGCTATAATACGGGCATAATGGGACATTCTGGAAATATGCCTGCCCGTATCTTCGTCTCTGTATTCTGCAAGGACTATCAGCCTGCCGAGCGAATCCTGCTCCATCCTGTAAACGTCGTCTATCGACTTCCGGTAATACGACTCTATTGCAAGAGTAATGTCTATCGACAGCAGTTTTTGAACGGAATTTAATATCGAGACCGATTCCTCCGCGCTTATCCCATTTTTTTTACAGCAATTTATAACGGCGGAAGTTATTAAGGTATTGTAATACCCGTAACTGCCGATATAAACTGACGGCGATATCTTATAAATATAATGCGCAAAACCTACTATGACCCTGTTTATAAAATATTTTTTGTCGTATGTTAAACCGAATAACTGGCTTATGTAATGGGATTGGGTAAGTTTCAGCTGTTCGAGCAGGTCAGGCCTTGAAAGAATAATTTTACGCGTTTCCTCTATGGTCATTAAATAGTCGTAAAAATCGGAGGCAATTTCCAGCGCAATATCGTCTACGCAGTCTTTAATTTTTGCTATTCCCTGCAAATCCGTTTCCGAAAAATTAGTCAATTTATTCAAAAGTTCTATATTGCACGATGAAAAAAGGTTATAAATACCGGCAAACCCTTTTTCGGTCATCTTATTTTTTTCAAGAATATCGTTTAATCTGCTCATTTTTTTAATGCTTCCGCTATTGAATTTTTAAAAATTAATTTTTCATCAGATATATCGATTTTAACATCTAAATATATTTTTTTCAAATTATGACGGATTTATGGGAGAAAAATCTTTCTTGACAAAAAATAAATTATGCAGTATTAATTATAATATATAGTTTTAATTAAATTTATAATAAATTTAATTTAAGTATGTCAAAAATTTTATTTGTCGTTTGCTTATTATTATTTTCAGCGGGTTTATTATTCAATGCTAATAGCTCGTATGCAAAAGAAAATGCCGGAGACGTTTTAACTCCGCCATTTTCTTTTTTTTTAAACTTAAAAGAACATAATTACGATAAATTATGGGGTCTGCTTACTGATAACTCCAAAAAATATATAGCAGACAGCATAGAAAAATCTTTTAAAAAAAATCACGTAAAAATCGGGGAAAAAAAGATATACGGCAATATGTCTGAAGGCGGTTATATTGCAAAGGCATATTGGGGCGGTTTTCTTAAAACATTCAAGCCCAATACGGTTCTTAAGTATTCTATATGGAAAGTCAAGTCCATCGGCTCAAATAAAGCCCAAATAGCCATTAATTATAAATACGGAAAAGGCTCTACTATTTTTGACGTATATAAACAAAGAGGCAAATGGAAATTTGGATTAATAGAATCTCTTTACGGAAGAATCCTGATGAAAAAAATTACGCATGCGGTAATAAATAAATTCTAATATAAACTTATTTTTTATTCAACTTATCGAAATTCAGCATATCCATATAGTCCCATTCGCGGTATGCCATAGCGTATATTTTGTTTCTGGTAAGCTGGTTAACGGTATTAGGCTTCATAGATAAAGAAGCA
>JAKAKF010000267.1 GCA_021813595.1 bacterium | reverse complement strand
ACGCATGGGTAAGCAAAGTTAAAGCATCCGATATAAGCGAATTAAACAGTTTGCTGACCGGAAAAGAAGCCGTCGAAAAATACAGGGAAAAAATAATCAAAGAGCAGATTCAATGCATGAGATGTTCGAGCCAGTAAGCCGGTAAAAAAGTAATTATAAACTTTTTCTGATATATTTTTTATATGGACAACAAAAAACGCGACGTCGTTCTCCTGGTTTCTAAATGGTGCGAGGAGTGCGTTCCGGCGGATAACGCATGGAAAAGGCTCTATGAAGAACGGAAAGATTTTAATTACAGGCCGCTGGACGTTTCCGAACCCGAAGGCAGGCGCATGTCTATCGAACTTTACATAAGAAGCGTTCCTTCGACGGTTATAAACGGAAAACTTTCTTACGTCGGAATTCCCACCAAGGAAGAGGCCTCCGAACTGCTCGATTTATCGTAAATATAAAAGCGGAAAGCGATATACTTCGATATTGCTTTCGAAATTATGCACTTGACAAAGCAATGCCCGGTATCTTGTCGTAATAACCGCGAGATTGCTTCGCTTCGCTCGCAATGACGGAATATGCAGTCATTGCGAGCGAAGCGGACGGAGTCCAGCGAAGCGAAGCAATCTCGCTTTGTCAAGTGCATAATTTCTATTATTTCTTAGAGAAATTTTCCGCCGGTATTCCTATAAAAAATCCCTGCGCGTAATCCACGCTCAGCTTCTTTAATTCGGATAAAACTTCTTCCGACTCTATAAATTCGGCGATGGTCTTAATGCCCATTTCTTTAGCGATAGAAATAGAACTAACCACTACCGCCCTGTCCATTTTATCCTCGAAAATTCCCCTTATAAATTCGCCGTCTATTTTAAGAAAATCGATAGGGAACCTCTTTATATATAAAAACGAACTGAAACCGGAGCCGAAATCATCGACGGCAAACCTGAAGCCCTCATATTTAAGATTAACCACGAACTTTTCGAGAAGGGTTATATTTTTTACGGTTTCCCTTTCGGTCAGCTCAAAAACTATTTTTGAAGTGTCTATATTGTATTTTAACGACAGATGCTTTACGGTTTTTACGTAATCGGTTATTATTAAAGATTTAGGAGAAAGATTGATAAACATATCGTTATTATATCCTTCTTCCTTGATTTTCTGAAAAGCCTTCTCCAACAGCATTAAATCAAGCTTATGGGCAACGCCTATATTCTCTGCTATTTCTATGAACTCTCCTGCAGAGATAACGCTCGGCAGTCCGCCTTTGATAGAATCTAATTTTATGCGCATTAAAAGCTCGTGCGCGATAACGCCGCCCGTCTTCAAATCTATTATAGGCTGGAAATACGGAAGTATTATATCCTGCTCTAAAGCGTTCAGGACCATTTTGCTCTTTTCGGAAACTTCCTTATACATGGAAATAGCATCATCTTCTTTTGCGACGTAAACGGTATCCTTTCCCATTTGTTTGGCTTTATACATCATGTTGTCCGCAAGTAAAAACAGGTCCTTTTCGTCCAACGCCGAATAAGGATAGACCGCTATGCCTATCGAAACCGTAGCTCCTACCGATTTTTGCGTGTTAGAATCTAACAGCGAAAACTTTTTTATGCTTTCCCTGATTTTGTTGGAAATCATATATGCCTGTTCTTCTTTTGCCCCCGGAAGAATCATAACGAATTCGTCTCCGCCGTAGCGGGCTAAAATATCCTCGCTCCTTTTTTCTTTTTCGAGTATATCGGCAATCGCTTTAAGAAACTTGTCCCCGAAATTATGCCCGTACATATCGTTAATCAGCTTAAAATTATCGAAATCGATAAAAACCAGGCCGAAAGTATTGCCGTTTCTCTTGGACCTTTCGACTTCGTAATGCAAAAACTCCATAAATACCCGCTGGTTATACAGGCTGGTAAGCCCGTCTCTCGTGGCGTAATATTCAAGTTCTTTGGTATATTTATATATGGCTTTTATGGAGCCTATGACGTTCAAAAGGGTAGTCAAAACGGAGCTTATCACGAGCTCCCTGACCGTATCTATGGACTCCTCCGCCTGAATCCCGATACCTACAATACCTCCGATATGGGGGGTATCCAGAATCACCTTTTTTGTCTGAACCGATAAATCTTCTTCGGAAAGGTCCGGCAGTTTTGAATTTTTATCGGCTATGTTATGAAATATCTCGTGGTTTCCTATGCCCTGCACAAAAAAACTGTTCAGTCCGTTGTGGTATATGCTCTGGTAAATGAGTTTGTCGAATAATTTTTTAGTTTTTTCGGTCGGCTCTCCTTTCCAGAATACTTCTATTTCGATTAAATTTTCGTCCTGTATGAATATCGAAAAAACATTATAAACTTTTATGATATTGTTCATTTCTATCAGCAGGTTGAATACATGCTCCTTCCAGTCTTTAACTACTTCGGAAGTAATAATAAACCTTTCTAATAGTTTTATTTCAAATTCGAGGACGTCTTTATCGACCGCTATATCCCTCAGCCTTGCGGAAAGGCCGACGACGCCTTTATAAATCTGGTTAAATTCCTCGAACTTAAGGTCTATGAGCTTGGTGTCTAAAGACTTTAAATCTTTTACGGTTTTTATATTCTCTACTTCTTTATTTATGCTTTCTATCCCGTGCTTTATGGAACGCCTTAAAATAAAAGTAACGAAAACTCCACCTGAAATGGGCAGAATAAAAATCAGAAATAAAATAAAAAAATAATAGCCTTTGAATTTATTGGTCAGATTGGCGGTATTAAAAGAAACCTCTATGACGCCGTTTACGTC
>JAKAKF010000177.1 GCA_021813595.1 bacterium | reverse complement strand
GGCATCCGAGCGGTAAAGTATTCTAGTAGTATAGCCGAGCATTTCTTCCGGCGCATCGTATCCGAACAATTCGGCCATTTTTTTATTTGCCGAGGCTATATGCCTTTTCTGCAGAAGCACTATGCCGACCAGCGAATTATCCAAAATAGCCCTGTAAGTATTGGATTCGAGCATCTCCTTCTGTCTTTTCAATTCGTCTATGTCCTGAAATATCCATACGGAATCGGAGTTATCCGTCTCTTCGGGATTTACGGATTTTCCGGACAGAAGGCACCAGAACTCCGAACCGTCTTTTCTTTTAGTAAGCATCTCGAACCTTGCTTCTCTGCCTTTGGCGAGGTCGGAATATATAATTCTTCCTATTTCTTTGAAATCTTCATCCGAACGGTAAAGTATTCTCGTAGAACTTCCTATTAATTCGTCGGAACTGTATCCTGAAATTTCAGCCATTTTTTTGTTGACATGGACTATTTTTCTGTGCCTGACTAAAATTATTCCTACAAGGGGATTCTCTAAAAGAGTCTGCAGGACGCCGTTAGCGTTCGACATGCCTGAAGCGCGATTTAAACCGGAAGCAGTCTGTTCATTCATTATAAAAGCTCCTGTAAATTATTTAATCTTAATTAAGATACAAGCAATTTACGTGCCATCATGAAAAACAGGATTAATTACGTCTATTCTTTTGTAAACAGGCTGTCAATAATACAAAAAAGTTGGCAGAACGAGAACAAAATTGGCAGAACGGGATAAATATTTATAAAATTTCGCGGACTTTCTTTAGTATGTCGTCGGGATTAAAAGGTTTTGTCATATACATATCGGCTCCGGATTCCATTCCTTTTAATTTATCTATTTCCTGCCCTTTTGCGGTAAGAAGAACTATATATATACCGGAGATTTTTAGGTTGTTTTTTACTTCCGAGCATACTTCGAAGCCGTTCATTTTAGGCATCATTACGTCGAGAAAAACCATGTCCGGCTTATTTTCCTTAATAGAATCGAGGGCTTCCGCACCGTTTTCGGCAATAAAAATCTCTAACCCCTCGTCTTCGAGGTCTTCAAGCGTCTGTTCCAAAAGCAGCCTTATATGAGGTTCGTCGTCGGCGATAAGAACTTTGGGCATTACTTCTCCTTAAACAATTTTATTTTTATAATATATAATATACGATAGCTTATGTCAAGCTAAACCCCAAAATTGCCGATAGAAAATTTTAAATCTGCATAAACGGCATATTTTTCTGATGAAAAAGATATGAAGTTTAGCGTTCATAAAACCAAAGGTTTTATGCTAAACGCAATGCTTTTTCAATACATGCAGAAAAATATATGTTTATATCTGCTTTCGCAGGAATGACTTTGCAGGTTTTTAGGTTTTCACCTAACAGGTGTCAATTGGCGTCCGTATCAAAGACATGCTTTGATAGACACGGACGTCAATATTGCGAAAGCAGGAATCCAGTATTCATATAACTTTAAAGCCATTTTAGAGATTTCTATCGGCAATTTTGGGCTAAATTAAACGCGGAAAACTATTTAGAGCCGCCCTTATTCAAAAGCCCCTCGACCTCGTTCAATAACTGCGGGTATTCCACCCCTTTAATGAGATATCTTTCCACTCCTATTTTAAATCCCGTCTCTTTGTCTTCGACTACGGATAAAATTATGATTGGGATATCCGCGGTATCGGGATTGTTTTTTAAAACCCTTGCTACGTCGAATCCGCTTAAACCGGGCATCATAACGTCCAAGATAATAAGGTCGTATTTTTTATGTTTTATTTTATTTAAAGCATCTAATCCTTCGGCGGCTTCTTCGGCAATATAACCGGCGTATTCGAGCTCCTGCTTCAAAAGTTTTCTGATGCTTTCGTCGTCGTCCACTATCAGTATGTTTTTGGAAGCTCCGCCGTAGTCTAATGCGGGAGGAGCGGAGTTCTTAAGCTGTTCTATAAAATCTTTTATATGCGCTGCACCTGCTTTTTCGGCATAGAGCGGAGCGGTAAAATAAAACGTGCTTCCTTTGCCTTCCGTGCTTTCAGCCCATATTTTCCCTCCGTAATGCTCTACTATCTGTTTGCATATGGGAAGCCCGAGACCCGTGCCTTTAGGCTTGTCGGTCAAGGTATCGCCTACCTGCTTGAACTTTTCGAATATCTTGGTAAGATTTTCTTTGCTTATGCCCGTACCTTTATCCGAAACGCTTATAAGTACGGAATCCCGAAAAGATTTCGCGCCGACGGTTACATCCCCGTAGGAAGTAAACTTTACGGCGTTGGATAAAAGATTTATAATAACTTGGATAAATCTGTCCTTGTCGGCGTATATATCCGGAATACCTTCTTCTATGTCTATTACTATTCCGAGCTTTTTTTCCTGAAAAAGCGAAGAGGTTGCCGATACGGCATGCTCTACGGCATACCGTGCGGTAAAGCGTTCGTCTTTCCATTCTATTTTGCCGGCTTCCATTTTGGCTATGTCCAGTACGTCGTTTATGAGGGAAGTAAGCCTTTGGCCTTCGGATATTATTATGCCTAAGTTGCTTTCAATCTGGTCTGCGGTTTTCTTGATTTTTTTATCTTCCAGGTTAAGGGCTGGATATACGGAGTCTTTAAATTTCTTGCTTATGATGTTCGCAAAGCCGAGTATGGAAGTAAGCGGCGTCCTTAATTCGTGGGATACGGTGGATATGAAATCGGTCTTCATCATATCGACTTCTTTTTCTTTGGTGATGTCTCTTACGGTAACTACCACTCCCGCAAAAGCATCGGCGGCATAATCGTCTTTCAAC
>JAKAKF010000168.1 GCA_021813595.1 bacterium | reverse complement strand
TGTATTTAAATAAGTTTTATGATAATATAATAAAACTTATCATGTTTAATGCCGAGATAGCTCAGTCGGTAGAGCAGAGGACTGAAAATCCTCGTGTCGACGGTTCGATTCCGCCTCTCGGCACCACCTTTAAATAAAAGCGCAATTAACCTTCCTAATAAATCAATCCTCTTTAAAGGTTTATAAAATATTAAATAGATAAACATGCAAGGCGCTTATATTTTATATTTATTTATCTTCAATTTAAAAACAATGTTATATTTTTTTAAAAAAAATATTGATTTAATTTTTTTTTTGTAATAAACTAAAAAGGATGTAAAAAATACAGCAATTGTCTAATCTATTTTTTTTAAGTACACTTTTAAAAATAAAATATAGGTTTAATGTTGAAAAATCATATTATTTATTTTCCGGGCTGCGCAAATTCTTACGACCCTAAAACAAAAATAGAAAACATTTTTAGAGCATTAGATATAGATATTAAGCCGGTTTCCGAATGGAACTGCTGCGGCGCGCCGCCATCGCACTATAAGCCGGATTTTTTTAATAAAGCGGTAATGCCCCTGAGAAATTTAGGTTTATGTCAGAATGGCGGCGAAAATTTTTTATATTCCGGCTGTTCGGTATGCGTAAATCAGATAAACGAATCCGTTAAACTTATAAATTCCGATTCCATGTTTAGAAAACAGGCGGATTATAGTCTTAGTCCGTTTAATGCGATGCTTAAAGAGTCGGATCCTTCAAAGACGGGAGCAATTCATATTATCGATATAATTGCAGATGCCGCTACCGAAGACAAACTGCTAAAAACCGTTCCGTCAAAAATAAAAGGGAACTCCATACTTCTTTATGTCGGATGTTATAAAAACGAAGCTAAAATAGAATCTTTAAAAAAAATATTTAATATTATGGGTGCCGAAGTTAATATTTTCAATGATTGTTGCGGAGGCGAAAAATTGCAAAATATGACCCCGATACATTCTAAAAGAATTGAAAACGCAAATATAGCCGATAATTTTTTCAAGCTGATAAATAAAAAAGCCGACGAAACAAATTCAGACTATATAGTCACGGTTTGTTCCATGTGCGAAAAAAATATTGACGACGGCATGAAATTGTCCGACCTTGATATATTTGCGCCGGTAATAGGCTTAATAGAATTTATCGGTTTTATGCTCGATATTGAAGGTTGCGGAGAAATATTAAACAGTATATTGCCTTGCGGAGTTAAACCTGGAAACGCAAAGTTAGAAGAGTGCCGGTTATAAAATAAATATACTTTAATTAAAACGGAGGTAAAAAAATGGATTTTGAGGAGTTAAAAAACGAAAAGTTCATGCGCGTAAAAGATAACAGGCTTATAAAAATAAAGCCCGATCATCGTCCGCAGGAATCTACCAAGGAATATGACACCGTACGCTATTCCACATGCACTAATATGTGCGAAAGCGGATGCGGTTTAAAAATATTCCTGAAAGACGGTAAAATAGTCGATGTCATGGGAGATCCGGAACATCCCCAGAACAGAGGCGGTCTTTGTTCTAAGGGCGTCGGCCAGATTCAATGGTGGTACGACCCGCTAAGAGTACATCATCCGATGATAAGGAAATCTTTAACAGACGATTTTAAAAGGGTTTCATGGGATGATGCGCTTGATTTTGCGGCCGAAAGATTAATAAAACTTCATGACGAATACGGCCCTGAGGCATTGACTGTTTTCAGGACTGGAAGGTCTTCGTTCGGCAATAAAGAAGGCGGCGCAAGATTCGGCAGGATATTCGGCACGCCCAACGTTTACGGACAGGGGCCTATCTGCTGCGAAAGCCCCGGCGTTTCTATGAACTACGTTTTCGGCGCAAAAGGACTCGGCAGGCTTATGAATCCTTCTCAGGATTGGAAAAACTCCAAATGTATTCTTGTAGTAGGCACGAATATGGCGGCGCAGGAAACTATTACGATGACCCACCTTCTCGATGCAAGAGATAACGGAGCATTTTTAATAGGCGTCGATCCGCGTTTTAACGCAACGCTTTCAAAATGCGATATAGGCATGAGAATTCGTTCGGGTTCGGACGCTATATTGTTTTTAGCTATGGGCAATATCATAATAAAAGAAAAACTTTACAACAAAGAATTTGTCGATAAATGGGTTGAAGGTTTTGAAGAGTATGCAAAAGAATGCGCCCAATGGACGCCTGAAAGAGCCGAAAAACTTACATACGTTCCCAAGGAAATGATTATAGAAGCCGCAAGAAGATTCGGCTCGGCAAGACCGGCATCCGTAACGGGAAATCTCGGTACTGCGCAGATATATAACTCGAACAACGTCAACAGGTCGATAGCGGCATTGTTGGCTCTTACCGGATCTATAGGCGTAAAAGGCGGCGGCTGGAACTGGCTGCATAACTGCCGTCCTCCTCTGAATTATGGACACGATTTGAACGATCTGCCGGGTTTTAAAAGACCGCAGATAACGGACAAATTAATATCATGGGGAGACAGTTCGGTACCGTGCATAATAAATGCGATGATGTATGAAAAACCCTATCCTGTTAAGGGCATTATATGGAACGGCGACCACCTGCCGCAGTTTCCGAATTCATGGAAAATGGAAGAAGCGATGAAGAAAAATATAATCAATATTCATCTTTCCATATATCCAAACCATACATATATGTTTAGTCATGTCGCGTTTCCTATAGCAATCTCAGTAGAAACAGACAGCGTTTGCCATCACGGAAACAACAGGCTTCTTCAGTGGCACAATAAAATAATACCTTATCAGCATGAACATAGAGCCG
>JAKAKF010000055.1 GCA_021813595.1 bacterium | reverse complement strand
GGCGACTCTGCGATATGCCTGCACATAACGTTCAGAACGGTAACATAATATCTTGCGCCGTCCCTGTCGAGTCCGGCAATTTCCCTGATTTCAGGTCCTGTCGCAAAATAATCCGGATTCGAGCTCTTTATCAAAATAGCTTTAAGTTCTATTTCTTTTTCGATATTTCCTTCGAAAATTTTTATTAGTTCGTTCATTCCGGTTATATCGAACGTATTTTTGCCGCCTAAATCAATATGTATTTCGGCTAACGAGCCGTTTTTGCGATCGAATTTTATTGGCATAATCTACCTCTTTAATTAATTGTTTATAAATTATCGTGAACGTCTTCTTTGTGCCATCTTCTTCCTTCTACCATATAATATAGCACGGGAATTACGACTAGCGTTAACGTAGTAGAGGCTAACATGCCGAAAATGAGCGCCCATGCCAGACCGTTCCATACGGGATCGGTTACGAGTATCGCCGAACCGAATATAACTGCAAGAGCCGTTATTATAATAGGTCTTGCCCTCATCGCCCCTGCTTCTACTAAGGAATCTATAATATTATTCCCTTCTTTTTTTCTGTCGTTAATAAATTCCAGCAAAAGTAAAGAATTTCTTATAACTATGCCTGACAAGGCAATCGCCCCTATCATGGAAGTGGCGGTAAAATAAACCCTTATTATGGCAAACCCGGGCATTATGCCTATCATTTCAAGAGGAATCGCCCCCATAAGTATTAAAGGGATAATAAAAGAACCGGTATAGCCTACCAAAAGTATGTAGATAAGAAGGATTGCTATGCCCATTGCCGCGCCGAGCTGTGCGAATACCTTAAGCGTAAGATTCCATTCTCCGCCCCACCTTATATGATATCCCGCAGGAAGAGGATGTTTCAAAAAATGCAGAAAAAGATCTAAGTTGGCATACATAGGGCTTCTTTTTACCACTTTGCCGTAAACGTAAACTAAAGGCTTTAAATCTCTTTCATAAATCATATTGTGCAGATAGCCGCGCTTTATTTTTATCACAGAATTTAAGGGTACTAATCTGCCTGCCGAAGGCGCATATATCCAGATGCTAGATAAGCCGCTTACTCCCGTTCTGAATGAACTCGGCATCCTTAAAAAAATATCTTCCTGGTTAAGGTGTCCTTTTTTATGAATAGTTCCAACGCTCATTCCGTTGTTTAAAAGATAAAGCGACTGAGCAATCATTTCGGTGCTTATTCCAAGAATCGCCGCCTTTCTTCTTCTAACGATGACCGCTGCCTTTCTTATCCGGCGCTTATATGAGGAATTTACGTCGGTAACCCCCCTCGTTGTTTTCATCCTAGCTTCTACTATTTTTGATAGTTTTTCCTGCTCGTTGTAATTTTTACCGTAAATTTCGGCTACTATCGTCGATTTTACCGGAGGTCCGGGCGGGCTTTCGAGAACCTTTACCGTAGCGTTATATTCTTTTCCGATTTTATGCACTTCGGGAAGAATGTTTAAAACAAGCTGATGGGAAGACGTGTTTCTTTTGTCTTTATCTATCAGGTTAACCCTTATTTCCGAGAACCAGCTTGCGTTTCTAAAATTAGCACCTCTCAAAAGTCCGGAAAAATCGATAACCGACGGCGTTCCTACTGTAACCACGTAGTTTTTTACCTGTTTTATACGCTTTAAATAATTTACTATCTGCATAGTGGCGATATTGGTATCCTGGAAAGTAGAACCGGGGCGTTTGTTTATCGTAATCAAAAACGTGTTGGTATTTGCGACGGGAAGCATTTTAAATTTTACTATTTTTAAAACCGGAAGGGACATAGCCAAAATAAATAAAATTACTACGACCGACATAAATATATATCTTTTCTTCTTATTTAAAAGCAGAGGCATTAATATCTTGGCATAAAGGCCTTTTTTGACGTCTTTGCCGTGTTCTTTTAATTCTTTTTTGCGAATCAGCGCCATTCCTCTTTCGTTTGCCATAAGTTTAAGGTAAAACCACGGAACTACGGTGAGCGCTACAAATAAAGAAACGAGCATTGCTATCGGAACGTTAAAAGGGATAGGCCTCATATAAGGGCCCATCATTCCAGTTACGAACAGCATTGGAATAAAGGATGATATAACCGCAAGAGTAGCAAAAAAATTAGGATTGCCTATTTCGTTTACGGCGTCCACCGCATAAGCGGGAAGTATATTTCTTTCTTTTGAAAAAACCCTTTCTATGTTGTCGATGACTACTATGGCGTTATCGACTAAAAGCCCCAGGGAAAGAATTAATGCGAACAGGGTAATCCTGTTTAATGTCTGATGGAAAATATAAGCTATGCCTAGGGTAAGAAACAGCATCAGCGGAATGGTAAAAGCAACTATGAATGCTTCTCGCCAGCCTAATATTATTAAAAGAAGTACTATTACTATAGCTATGCTTATTATAAGATGAAACAGCAATTTATTTACGGCATTGTTTGCTTTTTTTCCGTCGTTTCTGGTTATAGTATAATGAACGCCGGAGGGAAGGCTTGTTTGGGCTATTTTATGAAATTTCGCAAGAACGCTGTTTACGACCGCAACCGCGTTCTTCCCTCTTCTTTTTGCGACTGCTATGGTTACGGCAGGATAAATACCCTTGGAATCTGTAATAACCCTGTCGTTTGCATTAATTTTTCCGTAGTTATTTCCGAATCCTATTTCCGATAAAAAATTTAACGGCTTATATGAATATTTAATTTTTGCTACATCCTTAAGATAAACCGGTTTTCCGTTATAAACGGATATTATAAAGTTCTCAACCGAACTTACACGGTGAAAATATCCGCCTGCCGTCAAAAACATTTTTTTATTATTTTTCTGAAGAAAACCTGCAGGAA
>JAKAKF010000125.1 GCA_021813595.1 bacterium | reverse complement strand
CAGTCTCTATATTTTGGGAAATCTCGTTGGTAGCCGCAGTCTGCTCTTCCGAAGCGGCGGCTATGGAACTTATCTGGTCCGTTAAAACCACAATATTTTTTTCTATGCTGTCAAGCGATTCTCCGGCTTTTGAAGCATAACCGACCGATAAATCTACTTCGCTTAAAGTCTTATCCATAGAAGTTTTAGTATTTTGAGTGCTTTGCTGCATCGTCTGGACTTTCGCTGCTATTTCTTTTGTGGCCTTCACGGTTCTTTCGGCTAATTTTCGTACTTCGTCCGCTACTACGGCAAATCCCCTGCCGGATTCTCCGGCGCGGGCAGCCTCTATAGCGGCATTAAGAGCAAGCAGATTAGTCTGGTCGGCTATATCGTTAATAACCGATATTATTTCCCCTATTTCAAAGGAACTCTGCTCTAATCCGTTTATCAAACTGCCAAGTTGCTGAGTAAGCACGGCAACATTTTTAATGCCGGATATTGATTTTTCTACTATATCGAAACCGCTCTTTGCGCTGTCGGATGCTTCTTTTGCAACGGAACTTACATTCTGGGTATTTTTTGCAATTTCCTTAATGGTCTGCGACATTTCTTCCGAAGCCGCCGCAACATGGGTTGCAAGCTCCGCCTGCTCCTGGGCTTTAGCACTTATTTCATCTACGTGCCCCTCTATAGTTGTGCTTACGTCTACTATTGTCATAGCTTCTTCGGTAATAGACTGCACTATTTCCCTTATATCTATAATAAATTTATTAAATTCGTTAACTACCGCCGTAATTTCGTCGTAAACGGAATTTTTATAAACCTTGCACTTTTTACATATATGCTCCCCTTTTTCTCCGAATCTTTCTATCTGTTTATCCCAACATCTCGGTTCCAGTTCAGATTCGTTTAGCATGCATTGCCTGTGTCGGTTTGCAATAATTTTCGGCTTATCGAAGCAGTCCATAGGTATCAATTTGCTTAAATCGCCTTCCCCCTTGGATATATCCCTGACTCTGTTATAAAAATCGGTAATAGGTTTTATAAAGGTTTGCTTGAGCATTAAATACATCAATAATATGGCAATAAATATTAATATAATAGAGAATATAACCACGTTACGCATAAAAACATGAGAAGAGTTAACGGTATTTTTAAGCGAATATACCAGTTCTACTCCCCCAAGAACCGTTCCGGATTTAACGGTATGGCACATAAGGCAGTCTATGCCTCTCGACATCTTTTTTGCAATAAAAGGTACGCCGATTTTCAAATATTTCTGGCCGTTTTTTTCGTAAACTCTTATTATTTCTTTCTTTGAAGAAAGTATTTCCTTGTCGAAATTGGTAGCAGGCATCTCTTGCTTTAAACCCTGTCCAAATTCTTTGTTTACGGAATTGCCTCTTACTAACTTGAAAGACTTAATCCCCTTGATTTTTCTGTATATTTTGAATAACTGGCGTCTGTCGGATTTATTTGAGATAGTGCCGTTAAGCATCATGGCGTTCAAACTCGAAAGCATTGTTTTTGCCGTAACTACTGCATCGAAAGACGTAGTTTTTACGGACATCTTATTTTGAAAATATAAAGCATAATAAGTAAGCGCAAACAAAACCACTATTGCCGCGATTATAATCAACGAAATAAGTTTGGTTTTAATAGAAGTCTTCTTAATTATAGATAAATTCATACAGGCACACTCCCCCCTTCGGATATAACAAATTATTTTAAATAAAACAGCTATTTTATTTATTTTAATCCAATAAAAAAAAATATGTTACAATTATCTTTTAAAACAATAAATAAACTTAATTAGTTAATTTTTTATACCTGAAAGCTTTCTATAAACCGACCTTTCGCTTTCGCCTATAATATCGGCTATTTCAGCTCTCGTATGCCCTTTGGAAAGAAGATAGCTTATGTACTTTTCTTCTATTTCTTTAATAGGTATTTTTTTTTCGAACATTTCAAATTCGTCTCTGCAGTTTAAATTTTTGCCCCCTGCAATTTCAAGCTGAATAGCGTCGTCCGTAATTTCTTCTTTATCTTCGGATAAAACTATAGACCTTTCTATTACGTTTTTCAGTTCCCTTACGTTTCCCGGCCAGGCGTAATCCATTAGCTTATTTAATGCCGACTGCGAAATTGGTTTAGAATACTGAACTTTATTTTCTTTGGTCATAAAATAGTGCGCTAAATAAGGAATATCTTCTTTTCTTTCCCTTAAAGGCGGAAGCTCTATAGTGAAACCGCTTATCCTGTAAAACAGGTCACCCCTGAATTTCCCGTCTTCTACCATCTTTTTTAAATTTTTATTCGTTGCCGTTATAATTCTAGTATCTATAAAAATATTTTTAGACGAACCTACCCTCCTGAAACTTTTAGTATCTATTATCCTTAAAAGTTTAGCCTGTATTATACCGCTTACTTCGCCTATCTCGTCTATAAACAGCGTTCCTTTGTCCGCATATTCGAGAAGTCCCTTTTTAAGGACATCGGCACCGGTAAAAGAACCTCTTTCGTGTCCGAACAGCTCGGATTCGAAAAGATTCTCGGACAAATTGCAGGAATCTACTATTATAAACGGCTCATCTCTTCTAGAAGAAAGCCTGTGCAGCATGTTTGCGCTGAGTTCTTTGCCGGTTCCGGATTCTCCCGATATCAAAACGTTTAAATTAGATTTTGCCGCTACGGTAATATCGTCGATAACCTTAGCGGCGGCTTTAGATTTTCCTATAAAAAATTTTTTAAAGATTTCTCTCTTAAAATATGAGGCGTAATTTTTAAGCTGTAATTTTTCTACCAGTTTTTTTAAGGTTATACTGAGCTCTTCTAGGCTTAAAGGTTTTACTAAATAGTCGCATGCCCCGATTTTCAAAGCCGATACCGCCGAATCGACGCTGCCGAATGCGGTAAGAATTATAATCTCTATGTCTTCCGACCTTGACTTTACGGTTTTTAACAGTTCTATACCCGTTTTTCCTGGAAGTTTTAAATCAGATATAATAATATTAAAAAAATCTTTTTCCAATCTGTCTATAGCTTCTTCAGCCGAATTTACCGAATCCACGTCATAACCTTCGTTTTTTAAAAAATCGGATAGAATTTTTCTGTAATTGATATCGTCGTCGACAATAAGTATAGAAACTGAGTGGTTGTCCATATTAAATTTCTTTGTTTTCCGAAAAATTTTTATTAATTGGAATTTTTATAGTAAATTTAGTTCCGTAATCGAGTTTTGACCTGACCTCTATGGACCCGCCCAGAGATTTAACAATGCTCATAGATATAGACAGGCCGAGCCCTGTGCTTGCAGAGTTTTTTCTTTTAGAAAAAAACGGGTCGAAAATTTTTTTAATATCTTCCTGCGCGATACCGCAACCGTTGTCGACTATTATTATATAAATATAATCTTTTATTTTTTTTGTTATAAAATATACTATTCCGGTTTCTTCGCGGACGGCTTGGACGGCATTTAAAGCAATATTTAATAAAACCTGCCTGAGTCCGGCTTCGGAAAAGCTTATAAGCGGGATATCGCCGGCAAGGTTCTTTTTTATCATAATATTCTTTTTCCCCGCGGTGAAAGAAATAAGCGCAAGCGTTTCTTCTATTGAATTGTTTACGCTAACTATATCGCTGGAATTGGAAACCGGACGGGATAAAGTAAGGAGTTTTTTTGTAATATCTTTGCATCTCTCAATTTCATCCTTCATTAATTCAAAATATTTCTTGATATCGCATCCGCCTTCTTTCATTATATTTGCAATATCCTTATTTTGAATAAGTTCGGAATTGCCGGCGCATATTTTTATCATGTCTATAGATGCAAGAATGTTATTTAATGGATTATTTATCTCATGAGCGACGCCTTCAGCAAGAAGTCCGACTTCGGACAAACGCTGGGAAAGATTGAATTTTAAGTGGGCGTTAGAACCGTTTCCGAGGCATCTCAAAACCTCTACGGCATATCTTTTTCCGGTTTTTTCGTTCGTATAAGGTGCAGAATTTATCTCTACGGCAATTTCCTTACCGTGTCTTCCGTAATGTCCGTGTATAACTTTTACGGTCTTGCCTTTTTTAATAACTTCTTCGATAGAGCAGGATTCAAGCAGAGGATCGCAAGGTTCATCCCTAAAATGACTCACCTTATAACAGTATCCTCCAATTATTTCAGAAGACGATATACCGGAATCGTCTATAAAACGCTTATTTGCATAAACTATTTTATAATTTTCGTCTATAACGATAACGCCGTCGCTTATATTATCTAAAATATCGACGGCATTTATCGGGATATCGTTATATTTATTATGCATATTTATATCCATTTTGCGATAGTGCCGAAATTCAATTCTGTCAAAACTTTCTATTTTGTGACGGGGACGGAATTGAATTCCATCCCCGTAGCGTATCATTGATTCATTAAGTTTAAAAAGTCGGCGTTGGATTTCGTATTTTTTATTTTGTCGAGTAAAAACTCCATTGCTTCGGGAGTATCCATAGTTGACAGGAGTTTTCTCAATATCCATACCTTTTTTAAATGGTCTTTATCGACAAGGAGCTCTTCTTTTCTCGTTCCGGATTTATTTATATCTATTGCCGGGAAAATTCTTTTTTCCGAAAGTTTTCTGTCCAAATTGACTTCAAGATTGCCGGTTCCCTTAAATTCTTCAAAAATTACTTCATCCATCCTCGAACCGGTGTCTATTAAAGCCGTAGCTATAATAGTCAAACTTCCGCCTTCTTCTATATTTCTTGCCGCTCCGAAAAATCTTTTAGGTTTATGCAGTGCATTCGAATCGACGCCTCCTGATAAGACTTTTCCTGAAGACGGTATAGTAACGTTATATGCCCTTGCAAGCCTTGTAATAGAATCAAGCAGAATAACTACGTCCTTTCCGGTTTCTACCAATCTTTTTGCTTTTTCTATAACTATTTCCGCAATTTGAATATGCCTCTGCGGCGGTTCGTCAAAAGTGGAGCTAATAACTTCTCCGTTAACGGATCTCTGCATATCCGTAACTTCTTCAGGTCTTTCGTCTATTAAAAGCACCATAAGAAAAATCTCTTTGTGGTTCGTATTTATTGCATGCGCAATATCCTTAAGCAGCATAGTCTTACCGGTTCTCGGAGGAGCGACTATAAGCCCTCTCTGTCCTTTTCCTATAGGAATTAATAAATCCATAAGCCTCGTGGACATATTCTTAGGGTCGAATTCAAGATTTATTTTTTCTTCGGGATATAAAGGCGTCAAATTATCGAATAATATCTTTTCTTTTGCAATTTCCGGATCCTCGAAGTTTATGCTTTCTACTTTTAAAAGCGCATAAAATCTCTCGCTGTCTTTGGGCGGCCTGATGATTCCGCGTATAGTATCTCCGGTTCTTAAGCCGAATTTTCTTATCTGCGACGGAGACACATAAATATCATCCGGTCCGTGAAGATAATTTGCCTCAAGCGATCTTAAAAATCCGTATTGATCCGGTAGAATTTCTAAAACTCCTTCACCCGAAATCAATCCGTTTTTTTCCGCCTGCTGATTCTTTTCCGTTTCTGCTTGAAGCAGAGCGTATATCAAATCCTGCTTACGCATGCCCGATGCGCCTTCTATATTGTAATCCTTGGCTATTTGCAGCAGTTCGTTAATTTTTTTTACCGATAACTCCTTAATGTTCATAAAGAACTCCTTTAAAAATTATTTTTATATAACAGCCCATCTTTTTTCTCTTTTTGCTTCTATCCGGCGTCCTTCGGCAATATCGAGAATAGTTCTTTCGTTACTGCCGTCCTCTGGAAATTCCGAAACTCCGGCGTTTAACGACAATATATCCTGTCCGTCTTTCTTAAAAGAATCTTCGGTTTCATCAAATATTTTTTTGATTACCGTTTTGGCTTCTTCTTTTCCTAACGTAGGAAATAATATTATGAACTTGTTGCCGTATCTCGATGCTATATCGAAAGCTCTTATATTTTTTTTGATAATATTTGCTATTATTGAAATATTTTTATCTCCTGCGGTATGTCCGCTGACCGAATTTAACTTGTTTAACTGATTTATAGAAATTAATCCAACTGATAACTTACTGCCGTCCTTTGCCGCTTTTTGCATTTCCTGAAAAAGTTTTTCATGAAAATACTTAAAATTATTCAGTCCAGACACATAATCTACTTGGGAACAATCCCTCATAACCTGAATAGACCTCTCCGAGTTTAAAATATATGCCAGAATGGCAAAAAAGGTATCAAAAACCTTAGCTTTATCAAAACAGCAATTTTTAAAACCTTTAACGGAATATGTTATAACAAAATATGAGTCGGAATACGGCGTCTTAAGTTCATATGCATAAAGTTCCGCAACATTTTCATGTTCGAATAAACCGCTATATTCATTGTATTTTTCCTTTTCTTTTTTGAAATCTATAAATAATCCTCCTTTTAAATGAGTTAATGTTTCGATAATTTTAAAAGGGGGATTCTCATTGATTTTTTTAATAAAAAGATTAGAATAACCTCTCGATATTTTAACGCTTTCTCCGGAATCGTATTTTTTATGCAGAAACATAATGGCAGTTGCTCCAAAAGAATATTCGAATGCAATATTCACAAAATGCATAATCTCTTCTTTCGTTTTTTTTTGCGAGGCAAACTCCATAAGTTCTTCTATTAATTTATATCCTGTATCTTCACAATTTTTATTCTCTTCCATAAACTGATGTCTCCTTTTCCCCCTCTGAATTATATTCAAAAAAACAAATATATCGATTATTTATGTTATTTTTATGGGGCTTATTTAATTTTATTTATTATTTTATTTTTAAATATTATAGTTTATTGGAAACAGGCATATTTATTGGGATAGACTTTAGTTTATCTCCGTATATATTTTTTAAAAATTGTACAAAAAATTCAATTTGGGGAATTAAAAATTTAAATCCGAAATTATTGTTTATTATAAAATTCGATTTTTTAATTTTTTCTTTCTGGCTCAATTGATTTTTATCTCTTTTAGTAAAATCTTCTATATCGAATTTTTTATAAGACCGCATAACCCTTTTTGAAAAATCGCAGGTTACTAAAGCGGTTTTATCTAAATTCAGATAATATCCCGATTCTATAATAACGGCTCCTTCTATGACGGCGGCGCTCTCGCTGTTTTCTGCAAGAAATACGTCTATCTTTTGTCGCAAAGCAGGATAAACTATATCTTCTAAAACTTTTTTCTTTGAAATATCCGAAAAAATTATGCCGGCAAGAACACCGCGGTCTATATCATAATCTTTATTTAAGATTTTATTTCCAAAAAAATCAACAATTTTTTTATATTCCAAGCTGTTTTTTTTATAAATTTTTTTTGCCTCTTCGTCGAGGTTTACCGTTAAAAAACCGTAATTTTTAAATAAATTAAGCACAGTGGTCTTGCCTGAACCTATAGAGCCGGTCAATCCTATTTTAATCATTTATTTATAAAGCTCCACTATGCTATTTATTTTCTATCGAGATAAAAGAAACCTGTCTTTTGTCGGTCTTATTGCGTCTGTAACTAAAAAAATCTTCGTTTTCAAGGGTACATTTATTTATATCGTAAACATTTTCGCCGCTTAAACCGTTTAAAATTAATTCATTTTTAATATATGCTTTTAAGTCGAAAAAAATTTTATCGTTATCAGTGTTTTGTTTAAAAAATTTAATATTTAAACTATTTTGGTTTAAAAATAAATTTAAAAAATCTTCTTTAACTTCATAGCATTTTTTGCAAATCGAAGGACCTATAATTGCCAAAATCGAACCGGCGTTTATATTGAACCTTTCCGTCATTATATATAAGGCATTTTTTATTATCCCGCCGTAAGTTCCTTTCCAACCGCAATGCACGACACCAACTGCGGCAACGGTTTTGCCTCTATCTTTAAAACCTACGAAAATTACCGGAACACAGTCTGCCGTCCTTATGCACAAAGCGATGCCTTTCTGTCCGGTAAAAACTCCGTCTGCATCGCCGTTACCAAAAAAACTGCGGCGATTTTTTGCGTTTTCTTTAAATTTTTCGTCTAAAACGTTAATATTTATGCCGTGGCTCTGTTTTACTTCATACGAATAGTCTTCGGAAACGATGTTTAAAAACTCTTTTCTTGCCGATTCTGCTGCCGGACAAGCCGTATTAAAATCGATAGAACCGTCCATAAAACCGTATTTTATTCCAAATTCGTCAAGATTCAACTCGTTTTTGTCTATATTATAAATCATAATATTGCATCTTTATCGCCGGAATCATCCAAAAGCCATAGCATATCGTCTGGAAATTCCGCTTTCAATACCGTTTTTTCTTTATTCGCAGGGTGGGGGAATTCAAGCATATAAGCATGAAGCATCTGTCTTTTGACGAAATTTAAACTTTTGTATCTGTTTTCTATATCTTTTCTTTTATATAGCTTATCACCTACAATAGGATAGCCCGTTTCAAAAAGGGAAACTCTTATCTGGTGCGTTCTTCCAGTTTCAGGCAAAACTTTAAGAAGTGTTGCCGCACCTCTTATATGTTTTATGTTCTCAAAGCGGGTAAGACAGTATTTTCCGGTTTCTTTTTTATCCATTGTCATCTTAACCCTGCTTTTGGCGTCCCTTTTTATAAATCCTTCCATGCATCCGCTTTTTTGAGCTATAATACCGTAAACCGCCGCAAAATAAGTTTTTTTAATTTCTCTGTTTTTAAAACTTTCCGCAAGAGCGTTATGCGCAAAATCGTTTTTGGCTATAAGCATAATCCCCGAAGTATCTTTGTCTAACCGGTGAACTATCCCCGGTCTTTCTACTCCGCCAATACCCGACAGATCGGAAATCTTGCCCATTAAAATATTAACGAGGGTATTGTCGTAATTACCTTTTCCCGGATGGGACGAAATGCCTGCGGGCTTGTTTACCGCCGCAATATATTCGTCTTCATAAATTATTTCAATATCTCTGTCGAATATCTTTATGCCAGGCTTAACCGGATCGGGTTCGTCAAAAACAACGGAATTACCGGCTTTTAATAAATATGCGGGCTTGTTTACCGCTTCTCCGTTAACCTTTACGGCTCCGCTTAAAATCAGCTTTTTAATGAAAGTTCTTGTTTTATCGGAAAATTTTGCGGATAAAAAAACATCCAATCTTACTGCCTGACCCTGATAAATAAACGAAATTATTCCCATAAAACGCGTCCGGTCATTTCGTCCGGCACTTCTAATCCCATGAGTTTTAAAACCGTCGGTGCGATATCCGCAAGCCTCCCTGGTTTTAACGGCGGAATTTCCTTGCAATCGTTTGAAACTATAACGAACGGCACGGGATTAAGAGTATGATTAGTCATAGGTTCGCCGTTATCGTCTATCATAGTTTCCGCATTGCCGTGGTCTGCCGTTATAGCGCACACGCAGCCGTCGAGGCTTAAAATTGCCGGTATTATCTCACTAATTACCGAATTAACGGTCTGCACTGCTTTTATAGCCGCATCGTAATTGCCGGTATGCCCTACCATATCGCAATTTGCAAAATTACACACAATTAATTCATATTTGCCGGATTTTATTTTTTCTATAAGGGCGTCTTTAATTTTAAACGCGCTCATTTCAGGTATTAAATCATATGTTTTAAATTCTCTCGGAGAAGGTATAAGCATCCTTTCCTCGTTTTTAAAAGGTTCTTCCCTTCCGCAGTTAAAAAAATAGGTTACGTGAGCATATTTTTCGGTTTCCGCTATCCTGAATTGACTGAAACCCAGATTCGATATAACCTCTCCAAGAATATTTAAATAATTTTGAGGTTCTATTATATATTTATTCTTAAAAGAATCGTCGTATTTAGTCATAGTAATAAAATTTTCGACGGGTTTAAACTGCCCTCTGGAAAAATAATTAAAATCGTCGAAAGTAAGCGACATAGTAATCTCTTTTGCCCTGTCTGCCCTGAAATTAAAGAAAAGAACGCCATCGTTTTCTTTAATTCTACCGTCGTTTTCCGCGCCGTTATCAATTACTATCGCCGGCATAAATTCGTCCGTAATACCCCTGCCGTAAAATTTCTTTACGGCTTCCAACGGATTGCTAATTTTTTCTCCTTTTGCCTGAGTCAGCAAATTAAAAGCGATTTCAACCCTGTCCCAGCGTGTATCCCTGTCCATAGCATAAAACCTTCCGCAAAGCGTAGAAATAAATACTTTACCTGCATAAGGCTTTATATGCTCAATTAATTTGTTAAGAAAAACCGGCGAACTTTGCGGCGGAGAATCCCTGCCGTCCAAAAAAGTATGAATATAAATTTTTTTTATTCCGTTTTTATAAAAAACATCCGTCAGGTATAATAAATGATTTAATTCTGAATGCACGCCGCTTTCGGAAAGAAGACCCATCAGATGAACCGTGGAATTTCCCTTTTTTATTTTTTCGATAAATTCCAATAAGACGTTGTTAGCCTTAAGTTTATCCTCTTTTATAAGCAGGTCTATTTTCGTTAAATCCTGCATTATTACACGACCCGCGCCTATGTTGGAATGTCCGACCTCGGAATTGCCCATAGTATTTTCGGGCAATCCCACGTCTAATCCGTGAGCTTTTAAAGTCGTGAACGGATAGTTCTTAAAAAGTTTTTCGATAAATTCCGGTTTGGCGTTTATTATTGCATTTCCTTTAATCTTTTCGGATATGCCGAAGCCGTCCATTATTATCAAAACGGCTTTTTTTGATTTTTGCATAATTTTTAATATTTTATTTTTATATATTATATATCGATGTGCTGCCGAAAAATTTAATTTAAAATTTATCTAAGCAGAGAGGAAATATTTTTTTCATCGTCTTTGGCTGCGACTTCATATAACGTGCCGGCAGTTTTAATATTATAAGTGTTCCATTTATTGCAGGAAGGACATATAGACGAATAATTATAAGATGTATAACCGCAGTTGGAACATACAAAAGGCAGTTTAACGGGATAGTTATTTTTAAGGGCTTTTCTAAAGTTTACCGATGCGTCGTTATATTTTCCTCTTTTAAAATAACATTCTGCGAGCAGTAAATTTAAGGCGTTATCCTTAAAAATATTAGCCGGAATTAAAGATAAAGTTTCTATAGCGTCGTCTATCATCTCCAACCTTATATACAATTTTCCTAGAAAAAGCCTGTATTCCCATCTTTCAGGATTGTCGTAAATAAGCTCCTGATAAAATCTTATTATATTTTCGGGGTGATTGGTCTTAATCGAAACATCCTCTATTTTTATTGCGATAGCTAAATTAGACGTTTTAAGAAATGCCTTTTCCCATAATTCAAAAGCTTCGTTTATTTTTTCTTTTTTTATTAAAGCATCACCCAGAGACAAATAAGCCGGCACAAAATTTTTGTCCTGACTAAGCACTTGATTGAAACGCTTCATTGATCTTACCGTATCGTTTTCGGTTTCTAGAAGATATTTGCCGAATTCATATTTTAACCCCAGCATAACCTGTTCTTCTTTTTTGTTTATATCTTTATCTTTAGACTGGGAAAGAAAAAGTTTGGACATTCTGTATGCGTTTTTCCATTCCTCTTTTTTTATAAAAATATCTTTTAACTGGGATATGGCGTAAAGATCGTCTGATGAATATTCAAGCGCTTTATTGAAATAAAAAACGGCTTTATCGTACTCTTTATTAAGTTTATAAAGATTACCTGCTTCATTTAGCGCGGTAACATTTTCTTTTTCTATTTCTAATGCTTTATTCAAGGCATTTTCCGCTTCCTTCATCTTTCCTTTATGTTTATATATTTTTACAAGCAGAAGATACGCCCCTATATTATTCGGATAATTAATTGAATACTTTTTTATTAAATCTATTCCCTTATCGTACTGTCCTTTAATGTATGCTTCAAACGCTTTATTTACGGAATTGTCAAGCTCGGTTTTTATATACTGCTTTCTTTTATAAAATATATTTTTAATCTGAACTATAGAATCTTTTAAAACGTTTATTATTAAAATAATCGCTATTCCTATCAGGAATGCGGCGAATATGTAAATTATAAGATAATTATGGATAACGTAAAGTTTCCCCGGGGCATAATGGAGAGGAATCCTCTGAGGATTAAGGGCATAAAGATATTCAAAAAATGCGACTAAAATAAGAATCGCTACTATGACGGTTATTATATACATATTTGACGTCTGCCTTTTTTCTATATATTTATATACATCATTTATTACGGTTTATTTGCCGCATATACACTCATAGCCCTTATTCGTTTACGTTTAAAAATAACTTTATAACGTTTATATTTTTAATTAACGTTTAAGGTTTCGCCGAACGAAGATTCCACTATTAATTCTTTAGCCTCCGGCCACAAGCCTTCTATATTATAATAATTTCTCAAGTCGTCGTGGATTAAATGAACCATAATACCGCCGTAATCGATGACTATCCATCTTGCGCCCGGCGTAGAAATTCCTTCCTGTCCAAGAGGTTTTTGTTTGAAAGAAGACAGCAGGTTATCGGCTATCGTGTTAAGGTGTCTGTCCGAAGAACCGCTTGCCACGAATATAAAATCGGTAATGCTTGAAATTTTTCTAACGTCTAAAACTATTATATCACGGGCTTTTTTTTCCAAAAGAAAATTTATTACGGCCCTTACGTCTTTATTTGTTCTTTTTAGCGGTTTTCTGTTTTGATTCATATAGTTTATTTTTTATTATATAATTAATAACGCCGTTTGGCAACAAAAAGAGGTTTGAAATATTATTTTTAAAATTATTTCTTATAACGGTAGAAGAAATATCGAGTTTAGTCGTATTAAAAAAATAAACCGCTCTTTTTTCGTCTATAACGATTTTTTCCTCTTTTAAATCAACTTCGGCATCTTCTTTTAAATTATCGGGTAAAAAATCGATTAGCTTTACTAAATTTTTAAAACCGTATTTCGGTCTGCCTGCTACTATAAAATCTATCGTTCTCAATATCGCTTCGGCATTCTTCCAGCTTTTTAATCCTAAGAAAGCATCTGCTCCTGCTATAAAATATAAATCGTCGTCTTTATATTTTTTTTTAAGCTCTACTATCGTATCGTAAGAATATGAAAATCCGCCTCTTTTAATTTCTATATCCGAAACTTTAAATTTTTGCTCGCCCTTTATAGCTATTTCCGCCATTTCGAGTCTTTTTTGCGGATGAGCTTCGGCGTTAATATTTTTATTGGACGTTATATTTGTAGGAACGAATATAACCTGGTCCAAAAATTTTTCCGCTATTTCTTCGGCCGCCCTTAAATGGCCGTAATGTATAGGATTAAAGGTGCCTCCGAAAATTCCTATTTTCATAATTTAAATTTTTTCGCCTTTACTTAAACTGACTTAACCTTAAGTTCTTTTCTGATAATTCCCGAATACTACGAATTTAGTGGTAGTAAGTTCTTTTGCCCCCATAGGTCCGTATGCGTGAATCTTAGAAGTAGATATGCCTATTTCCGCGCCCAGCCCAAGCTCGAAACCGTCGTTAAATCTGGTGGAAGCGTTTACAAGTACGCAGGATGAATTTACTTTTTTTATGAATTCAAGCGCTCTCGTATAGTTTTCCGTCATTATGGATTCGGTATGGTTGGAACCGTGAAGCCTTATGTGTTCTATGGCTTCGCCGATATTTTTAACGGTTTTAACCGCCAGCGTAAGATTGAGGTATTCCGCATCCCAGTCCGCATCGGCGGCCGGAATTATAAAATTATACCTGCTTTTAAAAATATTCATTATCTCGCCGTCAACTCTTGTTTCAACCTCATTCCTTTTAAGTTCGTCAAGCATTGCAGGCATAAAATCGTTCATAATATCGGAATGGACTAAAAGCGTTTCTAAGGCGTTGCAAACCGAAGGCCTCTGAACTTTTGCGTTAATTATAACGTCTATCGTTTTTTTTATATCGGCGTATTTATCGACGTATATATGGCAGACTCCTTTGTCGTGTTTTATAACCGGAATTTTAGAATTTTCGGTTACGAAAGAAATAAGCCCTTCGCCGCCCCGCGGTATTATAAGGTCTATATATTTTCTGAGCGATATCATTTCGGTTATAGCAGATCTGTCGATATAAGGGATTATGGACACGGTTTCCGGGGGAAGACCATTAATCCTGAGGCTTTCAGAAACTATCGAAGCAAGCATTTTATTGGAATTTATAGCTTCCGAACCTCCCCTTAATATTACCGCGTTGCCGGACAAAAGGCACAAAATAGAGGCATCTATGGTAACGTTAGGTCTCGATTCGTAAATTATTCCTATTACGCCGAGCGGTATTCTCATCCTGCCGACCATTAGCCCATTAGGCCTTACCGCCATATTTTCTATTTCGCCTACCGGATCTTTAATCTTCATTACGTCGTCGATAGAATTAAGCATCGAAGAAAATACTTTGCCGCTAATAAAGAGCCTGTCTATCATCGGTTTGCTTAATCCCGCCGCCTTTGCGCTTTCTACGTCCTTCTCGTTTTCGGCTTCTATTGCTTTCCTGTCTTTTATCAAAAGATCTTTTAGCGTGGATAAGACGCTAAGTTTCACGGCGGAACCGGCTTCCGCTATTTTGCCGGAGGCATCGCGCGCCTTTTTGGCGATTTCTTCGATAGAAACGGTTTTATTATTATTTTTATTTGTATCTATATTAATTCTATCATTATCTGTCATATTTACTCCTTTTATATATTTGCGACCATCTTGTCCTTATGCACGACGAGGGAAGAAATGTTGTCTTTTCCGAATTTAGCTTCTATCTCTTCAGAGCTTAACCCTTTTATTTTTTTAATATCGTCCGAATCTAAATTGGATATGCCTTTAGACAAAACCGTTCCTTTTTCGTCCAATACGTAAACTCCGTCCCCTTTTTTAAAATCGCCTTTTATTTT